>JALXEW010000001.1 GCA_027069285.1 Ardenticatenia bacterium
GGATTCCCGTCCCCCACTCTTCACTCCGCTTGCCAATACGGTGGCGGCAAAACTCGGCATCCGGCTGCGCCCGTGGGAGGATGCGCTGGCCGAGTTCATGGCGATCGAATCTGCCGGACGCGAAACCTCAAAATGAACCCGCCGCTCGCCTCAATAGTGATCCCCAATTGGAACGGCGCTCACCATCTGCCAACATGCCTGGACTCGCTGCGTGAGCAGACATATCCTCACCTGGAAGTGATCGTAGCCGATAACGCCTCGACCGATGGCTCGATCGAGCTGCTGAATCGCGATTACCCGGATGTAAAGGTCGTGCCCCTGCCGGAAAATCGCGGATTCACCGGCGCATGTAACGCCGGGATCGCGGCGGCCCGTGGCGATTACATCCTGCTGCTGAATAACGACACCGAATGCGAGCCAACATGGGTAGACGCGGTAGTGAGCGCATTTGCAAGGTACCCAGATGCGGGCATGATCGCCTCGAAAATCAAGCTGTTCGACCGTCGGGATCACCTTCACACGGCGGGGGATTTTTACGGCCTGGACGGGATACCGGGCAATCGCGGCGTCTGGAAGCGGGATGTGGGCCAATATGACACGGAAGAGTACGTCTTTGGGGCCTGTGGAGGTGCGGCGGGCTACAAGCGCGAGATGCTCGACGAGATCGGCCTGCTGGACGATGACTTCTTCTTCTCCTGCGAGGACGTTGACCTGGCCTGGCGTGCACAACTGCGCGGCTGGCGTTGCATCTATACGCCCGATGCGGTAGTCTACCACCACCTGGCGGCCACAGGCGGAGGCGTAACTGCCAGCTTCTACGTGGCACGCAATACGCTCTACGTGCTGGCGAAAGATTACCCGACGCCGCTATTCCGCAAGTACTGGCCGCTTGTGATCCGCGCCCAGGCAAGACGGGCCTGGGATGCATTGCGCTCATGGCGTGGTGAGGCAGCCAGGGCCACATTGCGGGGCCTTCTGGCAGGCCTCGCCGGCCTGCCGAAAATGATGCGCAAAAGGCGAGAGATCCAACGCTCGCGCAAAGTAGATGTTGACTACCTGGAATCGATCCTGACGCCGCGCGGGTGAGCGGCCTATGAAGGAGTCGCAGGCTTGTCCGAACGACCTCTACTTTCCATCGTTATCCCGGCGTATAACGAGGAGAACCGGCTCCCTGATAGCCTGGAGCAGGTGACCGAATTCGTCCGCGCCCAGCCCTACCGGGCGGAGGTGATCGTGGTCGACAACAATAGCACCGACCGCACCGGCGAGATCGCCCGCTCATTCTCCGAGAGATTCCCGTTCGTCAGGGTGCTTTACGAGCCGCAGCAGGGCAAAGGAGCTGCCGTCAAAACCGGGATGCTGGCGGGGGAAGGGGAATACCTCTTCATTTGCGATGCCGATCTCTCAATGCCCATCCAGGAGGTCAACAAGTTCCTGCCGCCGCAACTGGAAGGCTACGATATAGCCATCGGCAGCCGAGAGGCACCGGGCGCAGTTCGATACGATGAGCCGGCTTACCGTCACCTGATGGGCCGGGTTTTCAACCTGATCGTCCAGCTGATCGCAGTGCCCGGACTGCGGGATACGCAATGCGGTTTCAAGTGCTTCCGACGGGAAGTGGCCCACGATCTCCTCCCGGCCCAGACGATGACGGGCTGGAGCTTCGATGTGGAGTTGCTATTTATCGCCCGCAGGCGCGGCTATAAGATCGTGGAGGTGCCGATACACTGGTACTACCGTTCGCATAGCCGTGTTCACCCTATCCGGGATTCGATCAACATGCTGAGGGACGTGATCCGCATACGCCTCAACGGATGGCGCGGCATGTACGGATAGCGCCGCAGATCGCACACGTCTGCCATGAGCGAGCCGAATTTCGCACTGGAAGCCGTGCTGAGCCGTATCCACGGCTGTAAAGCGATCGCGGGAATAGACGAGGCCGGACGAGGGGCGCTGGCGGGGCCGGTGGTGGCCGCCGCCGTGATCCTGCCCTCCGACCGGCCAGACCTGGCGTGGATTCTGCGCGAGGTGCGGGATTCCAAAGAGCTGACCCCGCGCAAACGAGAGGAACTTTTTGACCTGGTGCTGGATGTGGCATTGGCGGTGGGAGTTGGGAGCGCATCCAACGTCGAGATCGACGAATGGGGTATAGTAGGCGCCACCAGGGCCGCCATGATCAGGGCGCTGGGCGAGCTGGACGTGACGCCGGACGCCCTTCTGATAGACTATCTGAGATTGCCGGACGTCAAAATGCCTCAGTTAGCGGTGCCAAAAGGCGATCGTATGTCGGTCAGCATAGCGGCGGCCAGCATAATCGCAAAGGTCAGTCGCGACCGGCTGATGGTTAAGATGGACGAGACCTTTCCGGGCTACGGCTTCGCCTCGCACAAGGGATATGGAACCAGGCGCCATAAAGACGCACTGAGGCGATTAGGGCCGTGCCGCATACATCGCCTGAGCTTCCGACCTGTGGCGGAGGCCGCAATGCGGCACCTTGAGAGGAAATCCCATACTTCGGGGTGATGAATGGATATGTTGGACGCGATCGCCCGTCACGGGATACTATCCGATAGGCAAATAGCGGAATTGGCACGCGAAAAGCTGATGATCTCACCGTTCGTGCCGAAAGCGGTCCGTGAGCACGGCAGGCCCTCATATGGGCTAGGCTCATACGGCTACGATCCTCGCCTGAACGGCAGGTTTCTGATATACAGAGGTAACGGCCCGATAGACCCCACCGAGATCCGTCTCGCCGAATGTGAAAGGCTTTACGTTTCACCATCGGCGAAGGCGATCGGCACGTCCGCCACGCCCGAGTCGGCATCGTCGAGCCAGCCGTTCGTCGCCAGCGTCGGGCCCG
>JALXEW010000002.1 GCA_027069285.1 Ardenticatenia bacterium
CTTGGGTAGCTGAACGCAACGGAAAGCGGGCCACCGTCAATTGGCAATTCGGTGTCTCCGACGCGCGGGACAAATTGGAACGGCTCTACCCTAACTTGTCAGAATCATCTTGACGAGGTACTAGGAGCACTCTATCTTCTCTCAGAGCAGCGATAACTTGTTCATATCCTTCTCGTGTCTGCCCGTAGATACTCCTCCAATCCCGGGGGTTGGGTCTGGCGCGCTGGGAGAGCATTCTACGTTCATATAACGCTTTACCGACATATCGCTCTGTCGCTCCCTCTGTAACGATAAAGACCTCCATCACACCTCCTCCTGACCGACAAGAAGGTAATACAGTGGCGACGCCATTTCGTCCTCGCCGGACAGTCGTGGGTCACCAAAAAGCCTGAACCAACTGCCGATCCCCCGCCCCACAAACATACGTGTGCTCAACATCCCATCGGCAAGACTCAAGCGGAAAACGCGCGTCTGGTTTGCCTGGGCTTTCGTAACACTGTCCAGATATCTCACCAGCCATGCTAACACTTCCAGGCTTTGAGTTGTGACGAACAGTTGTATCGGCTTGTCCGCTATCATGTCTATCACTGTGTCCAAGAGCCGTCCCAACGTCGCCGGATGCATAAACAGTTCCGGGTCCTCCCACAGAAACATCCCCGGATGCTCCTCATCCACCGTTTCGCACAGCACGGCGAGGCCGGCCAGCACCTTGAAGGCATGTCGCGCACCGTCGCCAAACTGATCAATCACTATCCTCCCCTTATTGGCCAGCCGGATGTACCCGGCTTCTCCTTTCTGCCCTTCAGGGGCATCGTCCACCCTCACCTTAGCCCCCTCCAGTTCCGGGAACACCCGCCCCAGATGGTTCCCGACCTCCTCCTCCCAATCCCAGGGGAGATTTTTGGCCCACCGGGCAAATTCGGCGGTAAAGTGCTCGGTGGCAACGTGGAAATCGAAGAACAATACTTTGTCACTGGCCGGGGATTGCCCTTCTTCGGCCCAAATTGCCAGGTGGTCAACGAGTTCTCGACGTTCCCATTTGTAAGCCCAGACGGGGTCCCAGAGATAGTGCCAACGCGAATTCTCCGCTCTAATCCCCTTTTCCCCAAACAGAATTGGAGTCAGTCCTCTGGGGATACCCTCTTGCCGGTTGATGCTGAACAGAGCGACGACCCCGAAGTCCTTTTTGTAGAACCTGGTCTTATCCCTCAACCCCCACTCCGGCAAGGGGCTGCCGAGGCGAAAGACCCGCAACGGAGTGTTCCGCTCCAATGTCGCCAGGTTGACCTCCAGCCCTCCTTCACCTGTCAAGGAAACGGGAGCATCCGCCCATCTCTTGTTATAACCGTGACGTCCGCGGAGGCGGGGAAGTGGTTCGAGGCGCAAAAAATCGGCGCGTACCGATGTGGTGGCCTGGAAGGCAACATTTTCCCCCTCTTCGGCAGGGACGTCGTCTAGAATCAAATGCACCGGCCGCCCGCTGGTTCCGCCCAGGTACAACATCTCTAGAATCGCCGTCTTGCCGCTGTTATTCGGGCCGATGAGAAAATTGATCTTGCCCAGCTCGTCCAGCACCCCCTCGCGAATCCCGCGAAAACGATGAATCACCAGTCTCTCAATCATCTCCCCCCCTCCAAAAGTTTCAGCGCTCGCTCTTCACTCCCGACACGATAGGATTCCAGCCGTCCCCAGACCCTCAACGCCGTCCGCCAACTCTCCTCATCTTGCAACAGACCCCACACTTTGTCGGCCCACCTCCTGTCGGACAGCCAGGCCCACCCTCGTACCTCCCACTCCTGACCCAACCGGTAGGCCCAACTTGCCGTCACCTTGCTCCGTCGTCGTGCCGGGCGCAGCGTGCCAAAGATCTCTTGCTCGCTCTCTCGTGGGCCGTGCCAACGGTGAAACCGCCATTCGTTCTTGAGCGCTGGCATCACCGGAACAACTCCGTACTGGCTGACCAGCGGCTGTACTTGGGAAGCAACTCGCTCTATCCCCGACACCCGTGTCCACCAGCCAGGGCGATCCGGCGTGAAGCGATAACGAAGAAAGCCGAACTGCCGCAAATCAGGCCGCCCGCGAGGCGGGGCGGTCCCCTTCCTTGTTTCCCATTGCCAGTTTCGGGCCTGTATTAGCACCTCATCCCGGTTCTCGATTTCAAACACCCCATACCCCAACTGCGGTTTGGCTCCAATGCTCCCCCATCGCTCCAAGAAAAGGAGAAGCGCGGCCAGCAACGCAAGCGTCCGCTCGTCTCCGTCCAGGCGCAACGTCAACGTCCCCATTCGGCCCGGCGGTAAGAACCACCCCCGGTTGCGGTCCGGCGGGCGGATGTTCAACATGCGGTCTTTATCGTCCCAGATGGCTTGGGTATCGTCCACTACCTCCAGCCGGAAGCGTCGTCGCCAGCCGGTCGTGCCAAAAACCTTGCAGATATCGCAGATGCCCGCTTCGTCTAAGGCATCCCACCAGTCTTTTCCCTGCTGGCGAGCCTGCTCGTACTTCTTCCGTCCCTCGCCCGATAGTTCGCACTTTCGCCCAGTAGGGCCTTCGCAAACTTTTCCCCCCAACCCCCGCACGATGGCCTCGTACCACCAACGCAGACTGCCGATGATACCGCTCTCGTGGATGCGGTCCATCGTGCCGTCCACGCCACCGGTCCACAAGGGCGTAAGGGTTCTCAGTCGTATCTCCATCCGCCGGGCCTCCTTCCATATTATCGAGCCTGCCTAATTGTACCCCAAACTCCTCTGATCCGCCATCCTCAGCACCCGCGCCAGCAGCAAGTAGACCAACAACTCGTCCTCCCGTCGTGGCCGGATCAGATACCTCCCCAGATCC
>JALXEW010000003.1 GCA_027069285.1 Ardenticatenia bacterium
CTCTACGGAACCCCGACCGACCTGCCGTGGGGCATCGAGATCCCGCCCCGGAGTCGCGTCGCGCCGTATACCGACATGGTTCAATACCCACCGGAGACCAGATTCCACCCCTTGTTCCTTTATGAATCGCTTTGGAACCTGGCGTCATTTGGGTTCCTCTACTGGCTCTGGTCCAGGCACAGGGATAAGCTGCAATCCGGCGACTTGATGCTGATCTACCTGATCCTGTACCCGCTGATCCGGTTCCTGCTTGAATTCATCAGGGTAGAGCAGTCATTTGTGGGGCCGGTCAACGTGACCCAGGCGATTGCCCTTGTGCTGATGCTCGGCTCCGGTGGGATGTTGCTTTATCGCCATCGGGATGAGCTATTCGGTCGCAGGGGGGCGATGGAGACGGCCTCTGTTGAGCCTGCCGAGTCGGCTCAAGAGTCCGGGGAAACTGAGGAGTGAGCCGGGCGTACACGTCCTGTGAGCCATCCGGGGCGGCCATGAGCCGCCCCGGTCTAAGTCGCAAGGATAAGCTCACTCCCTGATCTCGTACTCATACCTCTTCCCGCCCTGGCCTGAACCCATCCCAAAATAGTGCCATTTGGGGAAGTTAAAATCCGACGTGATCGAACGCGGCATGAGCAGAACCGCCTGCAGGAACGACTCCAGGTCTGGGTCGTTATATATGTTCACCTCGAAGCCCCATTCGTCCATCTGATTGAAGAACTGGCGCATCCCGCTGACCTGCCAGTTGATCGAGAACCGGTTTATCCCCCAGCTGGCGAACATATCCAGTATCTCTTTAGCCTTTTCCGGTGCGGTGCGGATAAGCGGCGCCAGAAAATCCACCGGGCACTGCAATATGGCGTCCGGATGCTCAGAGGCGATGCGGCGGAAGCCGGATTCCTGCAACTGCTCCACGTTGCCGTTGAACCACAAGTGTTTATCGTCAAAGCCATGCCGTTTGACCGCTTCCAGTGCCATTTCTATCAGCTCGCCGCCTTCCTTCAAGTCGAGCTTGACGCCGCGTCCCATCTCCTTGAGCCGTCTGAGGAGATAGTCCAGGTAGAACCACTCCTCGTTCTCTTGGATGGGCACCTCGTTGAACGGGTCGTGCCTTAGGATCAGGTTCCGGCGCATCGGGTCCATGCGCACATCACACTCGGCCCACTGAATGTCGGACGCCAGGAATTGGCGGAGGTTCACCTCGTCGTTAACGCCGTGCCATACCAGCTGGATGTTCCTGGGCAGGGCTTTTTCGGGGATCAGCTCGGTCAGGTCATAATCGCGGCCCCTGGCGACCCTGCGAGGCAGGCGGGTGCGCTTAGACTCGAAGATGGTGTTGGCGTGTAGCAGCAATATTTCCTGATCCGGATCGATCTGAGAGATGGCGCGCAGGTTATCCGGCTCGTTATCTATGATCGCGAAGATGCGGAACCCCTTTCGCCTGAAATGCAGCACCCCTTCTACCTTGCTATTGCTCACGTTCTCGCCCCAGCCGCCGGGGTTCATATACAGCAGCTCGCTATCGAAGTGCACCCTGTGCTCACGACCCAGCTTATTAAGGCAATGCAGGGTATCATCCCGGATTGCTTCTGGGCGGCCTGTGTTCAAGCCGACGTAGGTATTCGGCTGCATTTGGAACCAGCGGATGACTTCCAGCACACCGAAGAAGGGGCGGTGAGACTCCCTGATCGCGACCGGTGACCATCTCTGGCGGTTATACCAGTCCAGCACTTCCTTTTGCGTCTCCGGCGGAAGGTCCATCTCGGCCAGCAGCCTGCCGACCTGATTCTCGTGTACGGTTATGTCGTCAACCGTCATCTGGGCGAAAAAATCAGTCCCGTGGCTGCGGTCGAATGCCTGCAGGACGTGTAGTACCATGTAGCGCATATCGAGGATGGTCCCGTCAATATCGAAGATGATCATCAACTTATCGTCTGGATAGCGGCTTCTGGTTTTCTCGTAATGTTCGGCGAGCCTTGCCATCCAGGTTTTGCGTGCGGTCGTGGCCCTGGTTCTCATCGCATGTGACTCCGTTACCGTTAGCCGGGTGCGAGCGCGGCAAGGCGCTCGGCACGTCGGTTGCTACCTTTAGCCATCTTTCGTAGGGCGCGTGCGGCCTCATCAAGGCCGATCTTCTCAGCCGCTTTGTTGTAAAAGTCGGCCATCGCCCTTTCCAGGGTCTCGAATTTGGCCGGGTCCGGCGGTGAAGCCGCCTCGGCGCTTAGAAGTCCCGTCAGCGCATCCGGGAGGGTCAGGTCTCGGATCGGCTCCAGGATCATCTCGGTGACCATCTCCCTGCGGATGCGCTCCAGGTACCTGATGCGCTTCCTGCCATCCTTTGCCAATTCCCTGTAGAGCATCTCTGCCTCTGCTCCCGAAGCGGCTTCATACCGTTTGCCCAGGGCTGTTTCCAGCGAGATGGCAGTATCCAGGATGGCGGAGAATGTGTTCAGCTGCATATCCCCCTCCCGATCAGAACCATCTGGAGATGACGACTTTGCGGTCGGTGAAGAAGTTGATGGCATCCATCCCCTGGCCGTGCAGGTCACCGAAGAAGGAGTCCTTCATGCCTGCGAATGGGAACGAGGCGATCGGGGCCGCTATGCCTATATTGATGCCGATATTGCCCGCCTTCACCCGGTACTTGAACTCACGGGCCAGCTTGCCGGACGTGGTGAACAGTGATGCCGCATTGCCGTACGGAATCGAGTCGATGACCTCCAGTGCCTGCTCAAAAGAATCGACTCTGATTATGCTCAGCACCGGCCCGAATATCTCTTCTCTGGCTATGGACATATCCGGTGTCACCTCGTCAAAGATCGTCGGGCCGACGAAGTAACCATTTGGATGATCCGGTACCTTGACGGTGCGCCCATCAAGCAGCAGCCTGGCACCTGCCTGGAGGCCCTGCTCGATATAGCCCAGGATTCGCTCTTTTGCCCGCGCGGAGATAACCGGCCCCATCTGGGTTGAGGGGTCGAGGCCGTTACCGACCTTGAGTCCGGCTGCGCCTGCCACCAGTTGTTCCTTGAGCGGCTCATAGGCATCCCCCACGGCCAGCACTATGGAGCCGGCCAGGCATCGCTGCCCGGCGTTGCCGAATGCGGACGTGATGATGGCCGCGACCGTTCGCTCCATGACGGCATCCGGCATCACAACCAGCGCGTTTTTGGCGCCGCCCTGGCATTGTGCGCGTTTGCCGTATTCCGCTGCCGTCTTGTACACGATCTTGGCGACCGGTGTGGAGCCGACGAACGAGACGCCGACGACATCCGGATGTTCCAGGAGGGCCTGGGCGGTTGTCTTATCGCCGTGTACCAGGTTGACCACGCCGGGTGGGAGGTCGGCTTCCTCGAGATACTCGAATATCCTGGTTTGGGTGATCGGGGTTTGTTCGGACGGTTTGATTATATACGTATTGCCGGTCGCGACGGCGTAGGGCATGAACCAGAACGGCACCATGGCCGGGAAGTTAAACGGCGCTATACAGAAGAAGACGCCCAACGGTTGTATGAGCGCCTCCTCGTCGATGCCCTGGGATACGTCTTCCAGGTTATAGCCGGTCATAAGCGCGGGAATGGCGGACGCGATCTCCACGTTTTCGATGGCCCGGCGTACCTCGCCGCGTGCCTCGTCTATAGTTTTGCCGTTCTCCTGCACCACCGTCCGGGCTATATCCTCGAAGTACTCCTCCAGCACCGCCTTGAGCCGGAACATAGCGCGTGCACGGGTGTATGGCGGGGTGGTGCGCCATTCCCAGAAGGCCTCTTTTGCGGCCTTGACTGCCCGATCTACGTCGGCGTCTGTGGAGACGGGAACCTTAGCGATAACCTCACCGGTGGCAGGGTTATGCACATCTAATGTGGTATCGCTTTCTGAACGTACCCATTCTCCGTTGATATAGTTGTTAACTATCTGTATGCTCATCGTTACACGCTCCGCAGTATAATTGCCTTAACCAGGCGAGCTAAATCGCAGTTGATTCTGCGCCGCGATTCTATCTTGAGCGCCGTACTTTGCCACATCGTCCCGGTTTCCCCAAAACGTGAATTGCACTATATTAAAGCAAGATAACGGCGTGAGCGTGAAATCATGGAAGGCAGGTTATTCATAGGAATAGACCCGGCGGCCAGGGGGGGACTGCTCACTTACGCGGTGCTGGATGAGAAGAGACGGTTGCTGAAGCTGGCCGAGGGGAGCCTGGGCGATGTGATGGGGGAGATCGGCTCTTATGAGAAAGCGGTCTGCGCAATTGATGCCCCCTCCGGGCCGAACGGCGGCCTGATGGCCGACCCCGAATACAGGGCAAAGCTTGGTCTCCCGCCAGGCTCATCCCGTTACGCCGGGTATCGGGTTGGGGAATACGAGCTGAGGCGGCGGGGGATAAGGCTTCGCCCTGTGCCGGATTCGCCCGATAAAGCATCCGGATGGGTGAGATTGGGGTGGGAACTTTACGGCGCCTTGCGAAAGGTGGGGTATACTTTCTTTCCTGGCGCGGGAGAAAGGATCGTCGCCGAGGTTCACGCTCATGCGAGCTTTACCGCGCTTTTAGGGCACCGACCGTTCGGCAGGCAGTCGTTGGAAGGACGGGTTCAAAGGCAACTGGTGCTTTACGATAGGTGTGATGGTGTGCCAGACCCGATGGTGGCATTCGAGGAGATAACCCGGCACCGTCTTCTGAGGGGAGACCTTATGCTGGACGGGTTACTGTTGCGCCATGATGAGCTGGATGCCGTGGTAGCCGCTTATACTGCGTGGCTGATCGGCTGCGAGCCGGGATCGGTTTGCGCGGTGGGAGACCCGGACGAGGGACTGATCGTCATGCCGGTCCCGGAGCTGCGGCCAAAGTATGATGGCTGAGCCGCCCGGCAACGTTCCGAATCCAGGCGGCCTCTCGATCCCGGAGACGATTGGTGATGGTAGCTAAGGCTGGAGACCTGGTACTGTTGATAGATCAGGAGCGCAAGAAATTCCTGCGGATATTGGAACCGGGTGGTGTCCTTCAAACGCACAAGGGCACCATAGGATACGATGATCTGATAGGGTTGCCATATGGCAGCGAGGTCTATACGCACCTGGGGCACCAGTTCTACATGTTCCGCCCGACGACCGATGACCTGGTGAGGGCGCTCAAACGGAAGTCGCAGATCATCTTCCCGAAGGACCTTGGCTACATTGTTATGAAGATGGGGCTGCGTCCCGGCCAGACGGTGATAGAGGCCGGTACCGGCAGCGGCGGGATGACCCTGGCTTTTGCCATGCTACTTGGTGAGAATGGCCGCTTGATAAGCTATGACCGGCGGGCCGATATGCAGGAACTGGCCCGCCGGAATCTGGAACGGGTCGGATTGGCCGGACGGGTGACGTTCAAACTGCGTGACATATCGGAAGGATTCGACGAGACGGATGTGGACGCGCTCTTCCTGGACGTCCTGACCCCGTGGGAATACCTGGAACAGGCGCACGCCGCAATGCGAGGGGGGGCTGTCTTAGGTTGCCTGGTGCCGACCGTTAATCAGGTGCAGAGATTGGTCAGGGCGCTCTTTGACGGCCCCTGGTTTCTGGTTGAAGTGGAGGAGATATTACTGCGCACTTACAAGGTGATCCCAGAGCGAATACGCCCGGAAGACAGGATGATCGGCCATACGGGGTACCTCATCTTCGCTCGCGCAGTGAACCGCTTGATCCCGAAATCCAGCGAGAGTACCGGAGACGCCGATGAGCCTCTATAAGAAGACGCTTTTGGTCATTGGGGCCACATTGATAGGACTGGTAGTGATACTTTATGTGGCATCCAGGACGATCCTGATGGGAGGTTTCGAGGAGTTGGAGACCAGGATCGCGATAAGGGACGTTGGGCGTATATTAGAAGCGATAGATGCCGACCTCTCATCGCTGGAGCTGCTGGCCGGGGATTGGGCCGCATGGGACGACACATACGAATTCATAGAAGACCTTAACCAGGCCTATATAGACTCGAACCTGGTGGACGAGACTTTTATAGATGCCAGGCTTAACCTGATCCTTTTCATCAAGCCGGATGGGGAAATAGCCTTCGGCAAAGCGCTCGATCACGAAACCGGTTCCGAGGTGCCGATCCCGGATGGCATCCTGGAGCACTTATCACCGGATGGCCTCTTGCTTTCACACAACGACAGGCCCGAGGGAGTGACCGGCCTGTTGATGTTGCCGGAAGGGCCGATGCTGATCTCATCGATGCCCATCCTGACAAGCCAGAATCTGGGGCCTAGCAGGGGCACCATGATCATGGGCCGGTTTCTGGATCAAGGTGAGATCGATCTTCTAAGCGAGATAGCCGGCCTGCCTATAGAAATGCAAAGGTATGACGAACTGCAGGTGTCGTCGGAGCTTTCAGCGGTGGAGTCTTGCATCTCGGAGGGCGGGGCCATTTGCGTCGCCCCGATTGACGATAGCACACTGGTTGGCCTTGCAGTTATGAGGGATGTTTACGGCGACCCCGCCCTTATCTTGAGGACAGTATTGCCCAGGGATATTCACCATCAGGGGCAGCTGAGCGTCTCTTATTTCGTGTTATTATTGGTAATATCTGGCCTGACCTTTGGGACTGTAGTTATAGCACTGATAAATAAGCTGGTTCTTACCAGGCTGGCTAAATTGGCATCTGACGTGGGCAGGGTGAATGAGAGCGGTAATCCGTCTGCCAGAGTATCGGCCAACGGGAACGACGAGTTATCCCGTCTGGCCCATGCCATTAATGACATGTTGAGGACTCTGGAAAGCTCGCGTGCTGAATTGGCTGCGAGCGAAAGTTTTTTCAAAAGCGTCTTCGACGCCATTCAGGATGGGATCAGCGTGCTGGATCGGAATATGACAATTGTCAGGGTGAACCGCTGGATGGAGCAGATGTACTCTGACATGGCACCGCTGGTGGGCAAGCAATGTTACCAGGTATATCAGCGGAGAGATGACGTATGCCCGTGGTGCCCGTCGATGAAAACTTTTGAATCGGAGGGAGTGCATACCGAAGTGGTGCCTTATCCCTCGGATAGTGGATCGGATAGATGGATAGAGGTTTCCACATATCCCATGCTGGACGAGAGCGGTAAGGTGATCGGAGTCATAGAACACGTGAAGGACATAACGGAGAGGGTACAGGCAGAAATGGCGGAGCGGGAACAAAGAGTTTTGGCAGAGGCCTTGAGGGATATTGCAGCCGCCCTGAGCAGCACTCTGGATTTCGACGAGGTTTTGGAACGCATCCTGACCAACATAGGCAAGGTGATCCCGCATGATGCGGCCAACATCATGTTAGTGGAGGGTGGGGTTGCCAGGATAGTCAGATGCAGAGGCTACGAGGAGCGGGACTTGGTGGAGAAGGTGATGTCGCTCAGATTCCGGGTGGACGAGATACCGAATATGCGTAGGATGGCCGAGACCGGGCGCCCGGTGATAATCCCGGACGTGAGCAGGCACACTGAATGGGTGGACATCCCGGAGGCCGGATGGGTGCGCTCATACGCCGGGGTGCCGATTAAGGTGGAAGAACGGGTGATAGGCTTTCTCAACCTGGATAGCGCCGCGCCGGGCACGTTTGACCAGGACCAGGCGGAGCGGCTTCTGGCCTTTGCGGATCAGGCTGCAATTGCGATCCAGAATGCCAGACTGTACCAGGAGCTGGAGACCTACAGCGAGATACTGGAGCAGGCGGTTGAGGAACGCACAGCCGAATTGCGCCGGATCAAAGAGCGGGTCGAGACTATCCTGAACAATAACCCGGATACCATCCTGCTGCTGGATTCAGAGGGAAAGATAGAGACCGCGAACAAAGCATTGGCCGACATGTTCGGCTATGAGCCGGATGAGCTATATGGTAACACTCCAACTGCCCTGGTCGAGAGCGGGTATGCGGAGCCATTGCAAAAGGCCCTTTGCTCCACCATAGCCGAAGGTAAAACCAGGCGCCTGGAGGTGGTTGCCAGACGCAAAGACGGTTCTACATTCGACGCCGATGTGGCCCTCTCCCCGATCAAAGAGGCGGGAATGGTCGTCAATATAGTGTTCGATCTACGAGACATCAGCGCCCTCAAAGAAGTCGAGCGGATGAAGGATGCCTTCGTATCGAACGTCTCGCATGAGCTGCGTACTCCAATAAGTAGCCTGAAATTGTATCATAAGCTGCTGGCCTCACATCCAGAAAAATACGAGATGTACATGGAACGCCTGCAACGCGAGACCGAACGGCTGGAATTAATAATAGAGGACCTGTTGCGGCTATCCCGGCTGGATCAGAGGCGCGTTGCCGTTAACATGGAGGCGGTTGATCTCAATGCCCTGGCGTTGCAGTATGTGACAGATCGCGGCCCTCTGGCCGAAAGGCAGGGGCTGAGCTTAACCTTTGATGCCCAGCCGGACATCCCTCGCGTGATGGCCGATCCGGGCCTTTTGGGACAGGCCCTGAGCATAATCCTGACCAACGCGCTGAACTATACCCCTGCCGGCGGAAAAGTAACGGTCAGCACTAAAGTGAGGGTGGCCGAGGGACAAACCTGGGTTGGCTTCTGCGTCGACGATACCGGCCCCGGCATCCCGCCGGATGAACTACCACATATCTTCGAGCGCTTCTTCCGTGGCAAGGTAGGGAGAGAGTCCGGCGTGGCGGGCACCGGCCTGGGCCTGGCGATAGTTAAAGAGATCGTCGATCTGCATCAGGGCAAAGTCGAAGTGACCAGCGAGGGAATTCCGGGTAAGGGAGCTACGTTCAGCGTGTGGCTGCCCGTTGAAGGCTCGGAGTGAGTGACGGTGAGGCACGAGTGGGGCCGGCTTTGCCTTGTGCTGGTAGCCTATCTCGTGATCGGCACCCTGTATGCTGTGCTGACTCCTGCCTGGCAGGTGCCGGATGAACCGGCACACTACAACTACGTGGCTCAGATCGCCCGTGAACATATCCTCCCGGTGATCGAACCGGGTGATTACGATCAGGACAGGTTGGTGGAGCTGGTTTCGAGCGGCTTTGCCCCAGAATCCGGTGACATCGAATGGATCGAATACGCCGACTATCATCCCCCGCTCTATTACCTCCTGGCGGCGCCGATCTTCGCCGTGAGTGGCGGCTCGTTGGTGGCACTCAGGCTGTTTTCAGTGCTATTGGGGGCCGCCCTGATCGTGACGGCGTGGGGCACAGTCCGGACGTTGCTACCGCATAAGCCGGCCTGGGCGCTTGGTGTGGCGATGTGGGTTGCCTTCGTGCCGCAACATGTGGCGATGATGGCCGGGGTTAACAACGATGCCCTGGCCGAGCTCCTGATCGGGGTCGGGTTATGGGCGTCGGTGGCCTGGCTGCGATGGGGATCGCGTCGGCTGAGGGAAGAGCATCTGGGCCTTTTGGCGGGATTGGCCTTTCTCACGAAGGCATCGGCGTATTTCATTGCCGTCATACTGGGCCTGGCG
>JALXEW010000004.1 GCA_027069285.1 Ardenticatenia bacterium
GACCTGAGCGGATAGCCTATCGGCATTCCGCGTGGCACACCGGCCACCGGGCATCATCCAGCCAGACGAGCATCGGGCCGGGCCAAAAGTCCGGCCCGACGCGCTTGACTTCCGACGGTATATGACTATCTTTTAATAATCACCGGGCAAGCAAGCCCGGCAGAGAAATTCGGACGGAGAATGAGTCTATGGTCAAGCCAATAGCCACAGTAGAGGTAGTGCCCCAGCTTCCCCCCAGGCTGGAGCGTCTCCGAGAGCTGGCATATAACCTGCGATGGTCATGGGATCACGACGCTATCGACCTTTTCCGAAGGCTGGATCGAGATTTGTGGGAAGCCACTAACCATAACCCGGTTTGGATGTTGGGCCTGATCCGGCAATATCAGCTCGAGGCTGCAGCCGATGACGAGGCTTTTATGGCCCACTACCGACGAGTCTGCGATAGTTTCGACCGGTACATGGCCCAAAAATCAACCTGGTTCCAGAAGAATTACGGCGATGAATGGGAACAGAAACCGTTCATCGCTTATTTCTCCGCCGAATTCGGGATAACCGAATGCCTCCAGAACTACTCCGGCGGCCTGGGAGTGCTTTCCGGCGATCATCTCAAAGCCGCCAGCGACCTGGGCATCCCCCTGGTGGTAGTCGGGCTGCTATATCAGGAAGGCTACTTCCAGCAATACCTGAACGTAGACGGATGGCAGCAAGAGGAATATCCGATCAATGATTTCTTCAACCAGCCGATCCAGATGGCCCGCGATGAAGACGATAACCCGCTCAAGGTCAGGGTGCCATATCCGGGCCGTGAGGTCGTGGCTCAGGTGTGGAAAGCACAGGTAGGCCGCGTGCCGCTGATCCTGCTGGATACAAACCTGCCGGAAAATAACGAAGCCGATAGGGACATAACCGACCGGCTCTACGGCGGCGATAACGATATGCGCATCCGCCAAGAGATCATGATGGGGATCGGTGGGTTGCGCGCGCTGGATGCATTGGGCATCAGGCCGGTTGTGTGCCATATGAACGAAGGACACTCGGCATTCCTGGCCCTGGAACGCATCCGCTTGCTTATGAAGGAGCACGGCCTGAGTTTCGAGGAGGCACGGGAAATAGCCAGTGCCGGCAATGTGTTCACCACACATACCCCCGTGCCCGCAGGCCTGGAACGCTTTCCGTTCGACCTGATGTGGCGCTATTTCTCAGGCTACGCAAGCGAGCTTGGGCTGAGCTGGGATGAATTCTGCGACCTGGGACGCGAGGACGTGGGTGGATATGAGGTTTTCTCACTGCCGGTACTGGCCCTGCGCTTGAGCGCCTTCGCAAACGGGGTCTCCAGGCTACATGGGAAGGTCTCACGGAGCATGTGGCACTACCTGTGGCCCGGCGTGCCGGATGATGAGGTGCCGATCACCCATATCACTAACGGAGTCCACACGCTATCGTGGATCTCGCACGAGATGGCAACTCTCTTCGATCGCTACCTTGACCCGCATTGGCGCGACGACCCGTCAAACCCCGACATCTGGTGGGATGTGGAACGTATCCCCGATTCTGAGCTTTGGCGCACCCACGAGCGCCGACGCGAGCGATTGGTGGCATTCGCCAGGCAAAGGCTGCGCAGCCAGTTGGAGGCCAGAGGGGCGCCGGCGACCGAGATCGAGCAGGCGTCCGAGGTATTGAACCCAGATGCCCTAACCATAGGTTTCGCCAGGCGATTCGCCACTTACAAACGGGCCACCCTGCTCTTCAAAGACCCGGAACGGCTGGCGAAAATACTAAACGACCCCGAACGCCCGGTTCAGATGCTCTTCGCCGGCAAGGCACACCCACACGACGACGCCGGCAAGGATCTGATCCGTACCATCGTGCACTTTGCCAACAGGCCGGAGTTCCGCAATAGCATTGTGTTCCTGGAAAATTACGACATGACCATCGCCCGCTATCTGGTACAGGGCGTGGACGTCTGGCTCAATACCCCCAGGCGCCCACGCGAGGCCAGTGGCACCAGCGGCATGAAGGTGGTTTACAACGGCGGCCTCAATGCGAGCATCCTGGATGGCTGGTGGGATGAGGCCTACGATCCGAGCGTCGGCTGGGCCATCGGGGCGGGCGAGGAATACAACGATCAGGAGATGCAAGACTACATCGAATCACAGGCGCTCTATAACTTGCTGGAGCAGGACATCATCCCACTCTTCTATACACGCGGGCGCGATGGCATCCCCAGAGGCTGGCTGGAGCGGATGAAAAACTCGTTGCGCAAGCTGGCGCCTTTCTTCAACACACACCGGATGGTGCGCCAGTACACCGAGGAATTTTACCTCCCCGCCGCCAGACGCTATAAGGCCCTGACCGAGCCAAATATGGAACGGGGGAAAGCTCTATCCGCCTGGCTGGATAAGGTGCGCAGGGAATGGCCATCCGTCTCGATCAAGCGCGTGGAGGTCCAGAACGGCTCCCGAATCAAAGTGGGCGGCAAGCTAAAAGTCCGGACATGGGTCGAACTCGGCCAGCTGGCTCCCGATGATGTGGCCGTGGAGTTATACTTCGGCTCGCTCGATACTAAAGGCCTGATCGTGAACGCAGAGGTCGCGCCGATGAAGCCCACCGGAGAACGACAAAATGGGGCCTATGAGTTCGTCGCCACCGTCTCATGTAACACCAGCGGGGAGCGAGGGATAGCCGTCCGCGTGCTCCCCAGCCACCCGGATATGGCACAGCGCTTCCTACCCGGCCTTATCCGCTGGTCTGAGCCAGAGTAGAACCGGGTACATCCCCTTGCCACGGCAAATGCCCCATAAAATATCCGTTGGCGATTCCTTGCGCCGAAATCCCATTTGTAGCAAGATAAGATGGGATAAGGAGGCAGGGGACGCTAGATGAACTATCCTATCCTGGTGCGCCTGGAAACCGCAGGCAGCCAACCACATCTGAAGCGGCCAAGCTGTGCCGAGGCCGTGGTGACCGCGTTGTATCACGGTCGCGATCAGCATTGGTTTGATCTGTTGGGCTTTGCCGTGCTGCCCACTTCGCTCTATATGATCATCGTCCCTCGCAGTCAATCCCTCGTCAGCATAGTGCTTAATCTCCAGGCGGAGCTAGGCCCTCTCCTGAACGCCCTGCTGAATACCAATGACTCCATCTGGCAGGCCGAGTTTGAGATAGCACCGATAGCCTCCGACGACGAGCTGCGACCCCGTATAGAGGAAATCCACGACTTACCGGTTAAAGCAGGGTTGGCCAACGATCCGACATCCTATCCCTTCTCCTCTGCCAATCCCAGGTTCAAGACAGACTTGGGACGCTACATCCGGTAGTTCGATTCTCAAGGGCCAGGTTAATCAGGGAGGTGATGAAGCGGGATCCTTACATCCCTAGTTTTAAGCCTGCCGGAAAAATCACGACGGTCTGGAGTGGGAACGGCGGAGGAGTTTTCCGGCGTTCCTCCATTTATCGCCTATAAGCCTCTGAGAAGCCTCTTCACCAATAAATCAGGTGAACCGTCCCCGCTCCGTTTGGGTTGGCCTTATTTGGGCCTCCTGGAGAGGTGACATGTTTAAGAAACTGATCCTGCTGGTTGCCATCCTCGCACAGGTCATGCCGTGGCAATTAGCTTTCAGCGGCGGGGACGATACCGTGCCAACCATATCCGCCCAGGGCGGCTCCTGCGGGGATGTGATCGAGGCCATCTTCGAGACCATCAGAACAACCTGCCTCAATTTGGGGCCGAATATGGCTTGCTACGGCCACGGCCCGGTGGAGGTTACCTTTAAGCCCGGCGCCGATGCTACCTTCGCTTCGCCGGGAGATAGGGTGAGCCTTTCGGATATAGCCACCCTGACTACGTTTCCATTCGACATTTCTACCGGTGACCTCGGCGTGGTGGTAATGAACGTACAGACCGAGACGACAGAGGTCATCCTTATGATGACCGGCGATGCCCACGTCGAGAACGTCGGAGATGAGCGTGGACTCGCGCCCATGCAAGCCTTCTACTTCGACGCGGGCACCGAGTTGCCGGAATGCGAGCAGGCGCCGGAGTCCTCGGTGTTCATCCTGGTGCCGCATGGCTCCACCGCCAGCTTCATCGTCAACGACGTCGAGATGGATGTGAGTAGCGCCCTGCTCCTGGGGATGCTGGCGGCGGGTATGATGTCCCTCAATCTGGTGAGGGGCCACGTCACCATCCGAGCAGGCGACCGGGAGGTGAATATGAGCGGTGGGGAGATGCGCGTAGTCCACCTCAACCGCCAGGATGGCACCGGGAGACAAAGTGGCGTCGATATAGACTGTGGGCGCTTCCCTTCACCGCGACGTAGCCAGGATGCCTTCCGCGAGCGATGCTATTCCATCGCCGGCTCGCGCTATGAGCCTGAAAGCGCTGCTCCCCCCGACAGGAGAGATGATTTCCGCAGGGCCTGCAGGGGAACAGGGGCCTGGGGCATCGCTCCCACCGATGAGCAAGGCGATGTCTACGGGGAGTACATGGGCGCCCCAATTCGGGCGGATAACCCACCACCCGGTGGCGACATCAGCAGGGGTTCCGGCAGGTTCGGCGGTCGCATTCCGGAGGGCCAGTCCAGCGATATGTCCGGCAATGTCAACGGCTCGCCGCATTGCGGGGGGCCTTTTGGGTTTTGGGGCGGCAACGAGCTGTCGCCGGATAACCCGAATATGCCGGATGGGGCACCCGGCATGTTGCAGCCCGGTCGGTACATGGGCAGTGATGAGCAAGGCGCCTGGTGGTCATCGTCCGATTCGCCGGTATATATGAGTTCCGGGTACGGATGCTCGCCCGCCGCGATACCTTTTGGCTTTCGCACGGCGGGGATGGCGCTCCCAAGATGCCAGGAAAGCGGGAGCGATAGCATCTACGAGCGATGGTTTGCCCTGCTCAGCAGCGATGGTGGCGAGTTGTGGACTACGGCACGGGACGCTTACATGGCACAGATGGATGCGCTGGCCGATACGGATGCCGCCCCATGGATGGAGACGGCCTGGCAGGCAGCCAACGAGACAAACGATTGGACGCAGGCTGTGGCTTATCTTTTGAGCTATGCGCCCGATCAGGTACGCCACCAGGTAATGTCCGGCCTGCTCGAAACGCTATACGATGATGACTACTCCGACTTTGAGGGGCCGGATGAGTGCCTGGAGTTCTTGTATCGGTACCCCGACCTGGAAACCGTCATAGCGCTGCCGCCCGGTGAATTCCCAAGCCGCGAATGCTACGACGCGATATTGGAGTACGCGGGCGTTAGCCCACCACCCCCAGGGGTAGCCTGGGCAGAGCCTGGGGAAGCTGTCATAGGCGGTCAGCAGCAGCCGGGCGATCAACAGCCCGGCGCAGGCCAACAACAACCGGTAGGCCAGCAACCCGGAGCCGCCCAGCAACCACCCGCAGGACAACAAGCCGGCGCCGATCAGCCACAGGGGATCGGTGACGGTGAGGGCGGTGAGGCCGGGGAGGCCGCCCAGGCAGAGGAACCTGCTGAAGGGGAAAGCGCACCTGCCGGCGGGCAGGGACAGGTTGGCGATCAGGAGCAGGGCGGAGGGCAGGAACAGGGCGGCGAGGAAGGGGAAGGTGAGACTTCGTGGTTTGATGAGTGGCTGCGCAGGCTCATGGGTAGTGAAAATGCCGATAGACATGTACAGCGCATGGCAGAAGAGGAGGGCATGACCGACTGTCTGGAGTTCCTGCGTTCCCACGATCCGTATACCATCATGCGGCTCCAGAGGGATGAGTTCCCGGAGAATTGCTACGAGTTCTTCGGGGAATTTTACCTGCTCGGGAGGCAGGTCGATGAGCCGCCGGTTCCCGATGTAGAGGCTTTGCTATCCGCCGGTGAGGGAGAAGAAGTCGAGATGGTGGAGACGACCGGCGGAGAGGAACAGGGGCCATCCGATGAAGCTATAGCAGCCAGGATATTGAGGGAGTACCTGGATGAGGACCCGGAGGGGCTATCCCGTTTCTCGTCGGTGACGGAGATGGAGGATTGTATGAGATTTTTGGGGACGCGCTCGGACGTCCTGCACATCCCCAGGGAGGAGTTCCCATCCGAGAACTGCTACTACCTGGTTCACGGTGGGTACGAGGGTGAAGAGGAGACCGATGAGGACGTGGGCGAAGGGGTCGAGGAGGAAGAAGCCGACGAGGAATGGCAGCCAAGCGGCGAGGTCGGCGGAGATGAGTCCGACGAGATAGCCAGAATCCGAAGGATACTCTCCCAGACGGTGGAGGCGCTGGAGGAAGATGGCGAAACCCTGTTCGACGAGTGGTATGACGACTTCTGCGACGCCGGGTACGGCGGCCCCACCGGCGGTTCGGACTATACCGTGGTGCAATACGACGAACTCCGGGAGGACGTGCCCGCAAACGGGCCGCTGCAAGATGTGGAGATCGGGCAAGGGGTTCGCCGTTACTGGATCACAGATAGGAGTATCGGCACCACCACCCAGTTCGAGATCCCATACTCCAGGCCTGACGGGGAGACCACATCCCGCGATGATTACGAGGTGGTGGAGTACGATTACACCCGGGCCGGTTCCGACATTTCGGCGGTCGGGTTCTGGGATGCATATAGCGGCACAACTCGCAACGCGGTCGAAACCGATAACGCCCACGCCGAATTCACCGGCGCCATAGGAGCGGCATACAATTACCGGGGCCAGGTCACGCGATATGTTCTGATAGAGGGCCATCTGCTGGTGGTTCCATTCGCCACCCACCAGAGGTACGAATTCGACGGCCCGGCAGACGGCGAGACGGCTTTGCTGGTCACGGTCGGCCCGGATGGGTTCGTCTATCAGGAAACGATCTCGTTCGCCGAGGCCTTGCTCGCCTTCCCGCCGGAGGCTTTCACAGTCGAGATGGAGGTGAACACCTACGGCCCGTACGATCCGAACATCACCACGGAGTATCTCTTCATCATCAATACCGACGGGAGCTTCGAAACCGGACTTAGTGAGACGGAGGATTTCATGTCACCGCTCTACTACGCCGGTGCCGATGTGATAGTCGATGTCATCGCCACGGGCGGGCAGGTCGGCGGCATGGTCATGTACTACGATAATGGCGAGTTGATCCCGATGGGCGAGCCGGCCATCGAGTTCGCCAATGGGGGCACCACGTTGCGGGTATCGTTCCCCTTGATAGCCCTGCTCAACGCCGATGCCCTGGGGGTCATAAACCTGGATATGGGGGCATTACGCTGGCTGGGCAGCGTTTTCTCCTTCGTCAGAGGCGAGGTCCTTCTGGATAGATACCCCGATAGGGCGCCAATATCCTGGGGAGAAGCCGGCGATACTATGGACTTGTGGTTCACCGGCGTCCCGTTCGGCGTCGAATATCAGCCTTATGAGCTGATGGAGGCGCCAGAGGTAGAGAGCGCTGCCCCCGAACAGGAAACCGCCGAAGGCGAGATGGGGGAAGGTGAGGGCACCCCACCAGATGAGGCGACCTGTTCCGCCACGTTGACGGCCAATTCCAACGTCCGAAATGGCCCAGGCACCGCATTCGGCGTGCAAACCACGCTGCCCGGCGGCACCCAGGTCAACGTGGTAGGCCAGAATGCAGTCGGGGATTGGTACCATATAAGGTACGATGGCGAGGATGGCTGGATCGCCGGCTTCCTGCTGGAGCTTTCCTGCCCTGCAGGGATCGCTTTACCGGTGGAGCAGTAGCGGCATAGCGGCTGCAACCCGGCATTACCGCAGGCGCTCGCACTCGGAGGGCGGGCGCCTGTGTTTTTGCGGGAATGCCCATTTTGGACGCCTGACCGCTCCCAGGGTAACATCCGATGGGTTGTGCCAAATTTGGCTACGCAGGATCGATCATCTCAGCCTGAATGCCTTCACGTCCTGCCGATATGTCCATAATAACAGATGCCAAACGGAGGTTGAGATATGCCAGGTAGGTCAACGGTCGGGAAGCTCTTCGAGATGGCAATCGAGGCAGAGGAACGACTGGAAAAAATGTACAAACGCTTTGCCGATATGTTCCGGCATAGGTCAGACGTTGCGGCATTTTGGGAACGCTACGCCGAAGAGGAGCATGGTCATGCGGAATGGTTAAAACGAATACGCGATAAGCAACCCCAGGAACAGCTCGACCAACCGGCGGATTCGACTATGCTGGAATATGCCCGCAAGGCTTTGGGCGCAAAATTGGAAAAGAGGGTGAAAGGGATCAAGAACCTGGAGGACGCCTATCAACTGGCAAGCGATGTGGAAAATTCGGAAACGAATGCGGTGTTCGAGTTTTTGATCACCCACTTCCCATTCGACTCCAAAACGCATGTCTTCCTGCGGGCACAGCTCAAAAAGCACATAGCACGGCTGATGTACGAGTTCCGGCCCCAGTTCGGGGACGCACCTACGTGTATGCAAATCAAGGCAAAGAGGTAAAATCGCCGCAATGGACTCCCTAATTACGGGATTTGCGGTTATACTTGCCAACGACTTTTCAAACAGGGTGCCGCACGCGGTCGGGAGTATCCCACGCGCAGACACCCGGCGTAAATAGGCTTTTCAGGAGGCATTACTTATGAGACGTCGGCCACCGATAAAGTATGCAACGCCTGCCGTCATCCTGATCGTCATCCTGCTGGCGATGGTGTTGCCGGCCTCAGCCGGCGAACATCCCCCACGGTCGGGATACGGCCCGGCACAGGACGTGGAATTTGAGATCCGAAGCCAGTCGTTCGAAAGCCATTACCCAGACGGGATGACTTTCTCAATAGAGGCCTATAGTCCGGCGGGGGATATAGTCAGCGCCAAGCTATTCTACCGCTATAGCCCGACCGCCGGCCACAGCGTCAGGCTGGACGTTGAGCCGGGACAGCATGAGATCGTCTTTGAGTGGGACCCAACAATGGGGAGTATCCCCGCCTGGCTTAGCGTCGAATACTGGTGGCAGCTAACCGATGAAGCGGGGAACGTATACGAGACCGAACACTACTTTGCCGAGTACGAGGATCACACCCGCGAATGGAACCGCCTGGAAAGCGAGGACATCATCGTATTCTGGTTCGGGATGCCGGATGAGGTGGGCCAATACGTGATCGACGCGATGGCCGCCCAGCGCGAGACGTACCAAGCGGCGTTCTGCCAGCCGCTGCGATTCATCCCCCGCGCGATCCTGTATCCAGACCGTGAGTCCTATATGGAATGGCAGGTCGGCCTCGACGCAGGCCATGTGATCGGCACCACCCGCGATGACTGGGGCGCCACCGTGCAGGTCGTCAGCGGGAACGATTACTACGATCTGGCCTACGGCACCGTCCTGCACGAGGTCGCCCACCTCTATCAGATGGAAGTCGCAGGCGGCCTGGGTGTAAGCTGGTTCGTCGAGGGTAACGCGACTTTCTTCGAGATAAGCCAGCAGTACGATTATGAACACCGCGTCCGCGCCCTGGC
>JALXEW010000005.1 GCA_027069285.1 Ardenticatenia bacterium
CGTATACACGGGTCATGATCTCGCCGCAGAGCTTGGAGCCTCCGTATATGCATTTTGGATTCTTAGGGTGCTCCTCATCTGCGGGCACGTATTGGAAGTCGCCGTAGACCATACTGGAACTGGCGTAAATGAAACGTTCGACGAAGCTCACATCCCGGATGATCTCCAGGATATTGACGGTACCGGTCAGGATACTACCTATCGCCTCCTCCGAGAATGTGCTGGATAGGTTGGCTATCGGCAGTGCTGCCAGGTGGATGATATGTGTTGGTCGGTGCTCGGTGATGACGCGGCGCAAATGGTCTTTATCCCTGGTATCGCCCCTGACCACTTTGACTTTGCCGCGCAACTCGTCGAATCGCTCGTGGAGGTAACGATTGTAAAGCTCGGCCATTGGGTCTAGGAACGAAAAGTATTGGACGAATGCGTCCAGGATGACGGTTGGTATCCCGCGCCTGACAATAGCCTTCGCTATATGCGATCCCAGGAAGCCGGCGCCGCCGGTTATCAAAAATCTGGTTTCCGCCACCGGAATCACCTCTTTTCCGAATGCCGATGTAGCGAGAATTCGACCCTGACCAGTCGGAACCCGTTGCTCTCGTAAAGGGCCACAGCCGGGATGTTTTTGGCCTGGGTGCCCACCTCGACCACATCGGCTTTACCGTGGTAATGAGTCAATGCCTGCCGCACCAGGGCGGTGCCGAGCCCCTTGCCGCTATGCTCCGGCGAAACGGCTATCAGGTCTATGGTGCCAATTTTGCGCCCGTCATCGGCCTTATCCCGCAACAGCAGGAAGCCGACCACGTTACCGTTCTCCTCGGCCACGTAAACCGCGTCGGCGCGGCCCCGGAAGCCGTTTTGAACCCATTCTCGCCTTGACGAGATCGCCTCGTCCCCGCCGATGAGCGGGTCGGCCATAAAGCGGTTATACCTGAAAGCCCTGGCGGCTATATCCATTGCGGCGGCCTCATCATCGGGCCTGGCCCTTCTCACCCTGGGATCGGGTTCGGATAAGTTGTCGGGCTTGCGGGCGTATGTCAGGTAGGCCTCGATGACCCTGAAGCCCACATCCTCCGCCGCGTGCAGGGCCGCGATGTCATTGGCCGGGAGCCTGGTTGAGAGGAAGCGCACTCCCTCGCCTTCTGCATCGCTCACGCAGGCGCCGATGAGCCGCTTCAGAGCGCCGCGTGCCTTGTTATACTCGTTATTTGCCGAAACGAGCGCTATCTTGCCGGATTCGACCCCCAGCACCTGCGAGTCCCAGTCTAACTTGTGCCAGCCGGCCAGTGCCACCGGTCTGCCGTTAGACGATAGCGCCCATACTTTTATACCGTCCGGCAGCCCGGCGGCCAGGCCCATCGTGGTCAGTGCCTGCGGTACCTCGTCCGGCGCCAGCGGCCTGAGTTCGACCGTGGGGCCGCCATCTGGCACCGGCGGGGCATCGTAAAAGCCACGTAGCAGGCGCCACTTGAGCGCCAACATCTCCGGTAGGCCGGTCAAGGCCTTGCGGAGTTTGCTGTATTTCGAGCGACCGTATACCCGGAGGCCGAAGACGCAGCCGACCTCGCATATCTTCTTCAGCCCACGTCGGACTGCTATCGGCAGGAGATACCGTTGATCGTTGGCTATCAGCTTCACGCCCACCAGGTAACGGGTGTGGACGGCCATGAAGTTGGCACCGGCATCGCGTACCGGGCTGTTGAATATCAGGCGCATGAACACGTTGCCGATCCTGCTGACGATGCCCCTGGATTTTCCACCGCGTGCCGGGTCGTTATGTGTGCAGACCATCTCGCAGCCTTCCAGGATGGCCTTGTCGAGCACCAATGGCAGCTCCTCCGGCAGCACTTGCAAGTCGGCGTCCATCAGGACCGAGAGCCATCCCCGTGCCGCCGAAAATCCGGTCATAAAGCAGCCCTTTTGGCCTCGTCGTGTCTCATGGCGTTTGAGCCGGACGTAATTTGGGAACCTGGCCGATAGTTCCTGCATCACATCCCAGCTGGCGTCGGTGGATGAGTCATCCACCAGGATCATCTCCCAGCCTGCTATGTGGGGATAACGTTCCATCACCGCCACGGTGCGTTCTACCAGGGGAGTTAAGTTCTTTTCCTCATTGTGCACCGAGCAGATTATCGAGACATCGACCGGCCTTTCGGAAGGGGTCATGCCACACCCTCCGGCTTCCAGGTGGTATCTATCATGCTTTGTTGATCCCTATCGCATCGAGTATCTTGGCGGCCCTGGCTTTATATGAAAGAGACCGGGCCTTGCAGAGTGCCTTCTCCGTCATTTTGACGTTCTCATCGCCGCCTTCCAGCGCCTTTCGTATCCCATCGGCCAGCGCCCGTCCGTCGTCGGGCGCGACGAAGATCACCTCATCTTCCGATAGCCAATCTCGCAACGCCGGTATCTCGGTGGCGACCACCGGCGTTCCGGATGCCAGGTACTCGCCCAGCTTTACCGGGCTTGTCCAGGCGGCGCTAGGGTGTTTGGCCGAGGGCGGCAACAGCAATACGTCCGCGTGCCACAAAAAAGGCGGCACATCCGAATGTGGCACCATGCCGTGAAATGCCACGTTGGCCAATTTCATCCTGTCGGCCTCCGCCTTCCATCTGGCCACATCGTCCGGCCATCCCCCAACCAGGTGGAAGCTCACTTCGGGCAGAAGACCGGCGGCTTCCAGCACGGCCCCTATGCCCTTATAATCGTAAAGGTGCCCGGCGTATGTCGCGATCGGTTTGCCGGAACCGTAAGGGCTTGGGGGCAAAGTCTCTGGACGCCTGAACATATCAAAGTCAACTGCATCAGGCAACACGAGGATTTTACCCCGTGGCACTCCCAGCGAAAAATAGTCCTCTGCCAGTCGCTCCGAGATGGTGATCAGGCCCCTGAAGGCCCTCAGCCTGGTTGCCTTGAGCATGAAGAGGAATTTGCCGATGGCATTAGGGGCCTCGTTGCGGAGTGTGCTCATATGGGCGTGAGTCTCGGCGACGGTTGGGATGCCCAGCCGTGCGGTCAGTGCCGGCAGCACGTAAGCTCGTGCGTAGACCAGGCCCGGTCGTTCTCGCAGCACGAACGGCAATGCCGCCAGCGCGTACTGCCGTTGCTGCTTCAGGCTCCATCTGAGTATGCGTCCCGGCAGCTTGACCCATTTAATGGGTGCCTTCAGCCCGTAAAGCGATCGCAGCTCCTCATCCGTCGTGCCGCCACCGGCCTTATCCAGGCATACTATCGTCACCTCATGCCCGAGCCTGGCGAATCCGTGGGCCATCTTCACCGTATTTATGGCGTGTGCCCATAGCGACGACGCCTCCAGGGCCGAGCAGACCACTATCCTCATCCCACCCTCAGTTATCCAGCCACTTCTCGGCCCATACGGCGAGCATCAGCAAGGCCCATATCCTGCCGGTGCGATGTGGCACCCCAGGGAGGGTGGCCTTGCGCCATTCGGTCGGAGACCAGTATCCCTCGTTCACCCAGGGGCTTACTGCGATACGGTCTACGGCGGCATCCCAATCAAAATCGTCAAGCACGCGAAGGCTGAAGCCCTGCTTTGGGTGTTCTAGCACCTCGTGTGGCGCCCTGGATTTCAGATAATCCCGGAGGATGACCTTGCTTTGTTCGGCCTCGCGTGGGTCTGGCGGGCGGGAAAGGCCCCATTCGATCACCCGCCTATCCAGGAACGGCACCCGTACTTCCAGTGAGTGGGCCATGCTGGCCCGATCCACCTTGGCGAGTATCGAATCGGTGCAGAAAGTCATCAGGTCAACCCGTTGGAGTGCCCGTCGCGCTGGCAGCGTTGGCTCATAGTGTTTGCGCAAGGGTTCCAACATCTCCTCATCCGAAAAGCGCAGCCCTGTAGGACTCAGGATGGCCTCTGCCTCTTCCGGCAGGAACCTGGGATGCAGGCGCCAGGCATGTCTGTGCAGTAGCGATGAGCTTGCGAAGTACGCCGCCGCCCTCTTCCGGACGGCGGGCGGAGCGCCCATGCGTACCAGCGGCCTCAGCAGCTTCCTTGCCACCCGCCGGCGCAGTGGGAAGTTATCGTCAAGTCGGTTGTACCAGGAATACCCGCCGAATACCTCATCACCCCCGTCCCCCGCCAGGACCACTTTGAAATCCTCGGCGGCAACCTGGCTGACCAGGTACATGGAAAGCAGGGCGCTGTAGGTCTGCGGCTCGTCAAATGCATCGGCGACTTTCTCGATGAGGCCCCACACATCGTCTACCTCGAGCGGCACCGACTTGTGGATATGGCCCATGTGGGATGCCACTTGAGCTGCGACCGGGGTCTCATCGAATTCGGAGCCGGGAAAGCCGACGGTTATGGCCGTGACCGTGACATCCAGATTGTGCAGTCCGGCGGCCACGCTTGTCGAATCCAGCCCGCCGGAGAGGAAAAGCCCTATCGGGACATCTGATAGTAAATGTTCGGCCAGGACTTTTTCGAATATCTCTTCCCAGAGGCCATCCCCTTCGGATAACCGATCAGGTGGTGCCCAATAACGCTTGATCGACAATCCCTTGTCGGGTTCCCAGGTCATATACCGGCCTGGTTCGAGTTTGCGGATGCCGCGCCATATCGAGTGGGGCGCCGGGATATATCCCAACGTCATCGCGTATGCCAGGGCTAAAGGATCGACGGCCTTGTCCGGCAGGAACGGGAGCAGGGCCGACGCTTCGGATGCCAATACCAATCCGCCCTCTGATGACTCGTGGTAAAGTAACGGCTTTATCCCGATCCGATCCCTGGCGGCCAACAGTTTATGGCGTCTCTCGTCCCATAGCGCGAAGGCGAACATCCCTTCCAGCTGCTCTACCGCGCGCTCTCCCCATTGCTCGTATGCGTGGATGATGGCCTCACTATCGCTGTTGGAGTGGAAGACGTGCCCCAGCGCCTCGAGGGTAGACTTGAGAGTCGGATAGTTGTATATCTCGCCATTACATACCAGCCATATCTGGCCGTCCTCACCGGTCATCGGCTGGTTGCCGGCTTCGCTCAGGTCTACTATCGATAGGCGCCTGTGACCGAGCCATGCGAGATGGCTTTCGGCCAGCCACATGCCCTGGCTATCCGGCCCGCGATGGGATAATGAATCCAGGGCCTTTTGGAGAATTTCCGCTTCGGATATATGCCCCACCTGACATACTATGCCGCACATAGGCCGATCCCCATGCTACCCTGGGGCCGGGGCTATACTGTGAACCGCCGTGCCCTGATCGGGCGGGTAAAAGCGACTCACATCCATGCGACCCAGCTCCTCGGAAAAGGACTCGTCATATTCGACCAGTAGCGCCGGGAGATCGAGCCTCTCGCGATGGGTGGTGAAGCCGACGATGAACGAGTGGCCCGTGTGGCACATCCCCCTCACGAAATACGGCGACGGTTCCACGCGCCTGGAGATGACGTTACCATCCGGCTCCAGCCAGCCGACGGAATTATTGCCGGATTGAGTCACATATAATCTCCCGCCGACGAGCACCCCATCGTGCATACCGGAAAAGCCGCCCGGCCTTACCAGGAAATCGGCCTGCATCGTGTGGGTATCCAGGGCGATCACCGCGCTCCTGTTCGCATCGCCGTTCCATCCCTTAGTGGTCACGAAGAGCATCTCCCCGTTTGGGATCGCGCCGTTGAGGTGGTGATTGTGATATACCGTCATGCTCTTGTGGATATGCCGGCGTTCTCCGCCCGTGAAGAAGGCCCTGGATTCAAGCCGAAGCCGCCGCCATACCTTGCGGAGGAGGCTGTACCTGCGTGCCAGCCTGGCGAGCATTGCCTCCAGACCCAGCACGGCGTCTTGATATAATATGGGTTCATCCGGCCCCCAACGCCATTTCAGGGCCTTACTCCTCACGTCCAGGCACAGCACGGCGTCTATGCCGGTGGATGCCACCCACAGATTGTCGCCGTCACTGCTCAGTCCGTGCAGATCGGCCATCAGAGGGTGCGAAAACACATTGACTATCTCAAAGGACTTGTAGTCCACCTCGATTATGAAATTCCACATCGCCGCGAAGACCCGATCCCCGACGACGCAAACCCCGCCGGTCAGCGGGGCCATGAAGGCGTGGCGGCTTTTGAAGGCGGCTGATGGGAGCTTAAGTGCCCTGATGAACTGCCTGGAATCCCAGTCTATCTCGGCCAGCACTCCGTACTGGTGGTGGGATGCCATATAATCGACCGGTTTCAGGGTTACCAGGATTCTCATCTCGCCTGAGGCCTCTTGACGGCGGATTCGGGCCACACCCATTTACGTGCCAGGTAGACCAATCCCTTATCGCCTGTGGACATTGATATGCCCGGCCTGCCCCTGACCGTTAGCCTGGTGGGATGATTATACAGATCAAGCATGACCATGCCCGATACCCGCACCTGGAGCGAGTAGACGTTTGGCATAAGCGGGAAGTTATCCACGCAACAGTCCACGTGCCCTGAGCCGGATAGCACCACCCCCTTCTTTTCCAAGATCGACGAGAGGACTGCGATCATAGTATTGTTGGGGTCTATAATGCGGATGCCGAAATTGGGTTCGTGCACCGGCTCGCGGGTGGCGTAATGGAGCCGAAAGGTCACCGGATCGCCGACGAAGACGGTATCCACCGGTTTCCCGTGGGCGTCCAGGACTTCCAGATCGGTTATGCGCAGGTCACCGCTGCCCGGACGGGTATCGGCGGCCTGTGGATGCGGGCCGGATGCGGTTACTTTGGCAGGGGCGGCGGCTTGCTCAAAGTACCTGGGGATCACCTTGCCGGTTTCACCCAGATCGGCTATGCGGCCCTCATCCAGCCATAGCACGCGGTCACACATCCGCTCGACCATGTACGGGTTGTGCGAGACGAAGATCAGAGTGGAACCTGTGGAGACTATCTGGGACATCTTAGAGATGCACTTCTTCTGGAAGGCGAAATCCCCCACCGCCAGTACCTCGTCGATCAGCAGTATGTCGGCGCGGACGTTCATCGCCACCCCAAAGCCCAATCTCGCTCGCATTCCGCTTGAATATTTACGCACCGGCTGATCAAACCAGTCGCCCAACTCGCAAAAATCCTCGATCTGCGGCATCAGTGCATTGACCTCGGATCGTGTCAGCCCCATGATCGCGCCCAGCAGGTAAATATTCTCCCTGCCGGTCAATTCCGGGTGCAGGCCGGCATTAAGCTCGATCATCGGGAATACTGAGCCGTTCACCTCCATATAGCCGCGCGTGATAGGCGAGACGCCGGCCAATATCTTGAGCAGAGTGCTTTTCCCGGCGCCGTTGCGACCGATCACGCCCAGGGCCTCACCGCGATGTACCTGGAGCGATATATCACGTAACGCCCACCTTCCGCCTTCGTCAGAACGTCCGGTCAGGCTTTCCAGCAGCGCCCTCAGTCCGTATCGCTTCCAGACATGTTCCAGGCGTACCACCACATCCCCGGCCATCACCATCACACCACATCCGCAAAGTAGGCCGATAGCCATCGGAATACAGGCCAGGCAACCGCCAGCAGTGCCAGGCTGATCGCCGCCGACGTGACTATGAGATCGGTCGGCGGCGCGTGGCCGTCCACCAGCACGTTGCGGAATCCTTCCACCACGCCGGCCATAGGGTTCAGCCTGTATAGTGGCGCCCAGGATTCCGGCACTCGGTCAAGTGGATACATTATAGGCGTGGCATAAAGCCAAAATTGCATCACGAACGAAATGGCCAGGATCACATCCTGTCGATATGTGCCCAGGGCCGCCGTGCTCATCCCGATGGCGAACGCCAATACCACCTCTATCGCCAGCAATAGCGGCAGCCATAGTAACAGCAGCGGGTTCACCGACACGTTGTAGGCCAGCATCATCCCGGCCATGATAAGCGCCGCTATGGCAAAGTCGATGAACGACACGGCTATGGCTGCCAGCGGGAAGACCTCGCGCGGCATCGCCATCTTCTTGATCACGTTCGCGTTGGCCCTTATACTGCCCGCCGCGCCGGTCACCGCCCGGCTGAAAAACGTCCACGGCAGAAGCCCGGCGAAGCTGAATACCATGTACGGCGTCTCACCGGTCGAAAACCCCATCACCCCCCTGATTATGTTGAATATCACCATCTGGAACAGCGGTTGCAAGAAGGCCCATCCCAGCCCCAGCCATGACCTGCGATACCTGGCGGTGAAGTCACGGTAGACCAATGCCTGGATTAATTCGACCGTGGGACGGAATCGAAACGCTGACGCCGAACGTCTGACCACGGCCCGGCCTGTTTGGAACATGGGGTTTTCGCCTGCTATTCCAGATGTGGGAGTAACTTGCTACGTATGCGGTCTTTGGGCAGGTATCCGGTTACGCGCACCACCGGCTCGCCGTTCTTGAAAAGGATCAATGTAGGGATGCCGAAGATAGAATACCTGGTGAGGATGTTGGGATTGGCGTCGGCGTCCACCTTGCCGACCAGCATTTTCCCGTCGAACTCATCCCCCAGCTCATCCACTATCGGCTCGATCATCTTGCACGGGCCACACCATTCGGCCCAAAAGTCAACCAAGACGGGCACATCGGATTCGAGCACCTTTTGCTGGAAATTCTCCTCGGTTACCTCAAACGGTTGGCTCATAATCAACTCCTGGTAAAGTGGCGATCTTGTGCCTTGCCGGGCCAATAGTATTCACAAGGGGGCCGGTTTGTCAAACCCAGGCTGTGAAATTTTGATTTACCGACTCGGTTGGGATAAACTATCACAGTGCCTCGAAAATAGAACCCTCTGCAAGGCAGTCTCCTGAAGAGAAGGGGGAATATTGAGATGACCGATCACGTAAAGAACTTCATCGGCGGGAAATGGGTGGATTCCCGCTCCGGCGAGACCTTTGAGACCATCAACCCGGCCACCGAGGAAGTCCTCGCAACCGTCACCAAAAGTGGCCCGGATGATGTACAGGCGGCGGTCGAGGCCGCCAAGGAAGCCTATAAGCAATGGCGATTGACCCCGGCCCCCCGACGCGGCGAGATCATCTTCAAAGCCGGGCAAATCCTTAAGGAGCGTAAAGAGGAGATCGCCCGCCTGATGACCCAGGAGATGGGCAAAGTCATCGCCGAGGCCCGTGGTGACGTGCAGGAAGCCATTGACATGGCCTTCTACATCGGCTCGGAGGGTCGCAGGCTGCTGGGCTACACCGCCCCGGTCGAGCTGCCGAACAAATTCGGCATGGCGATACGCGATAGCGTCGGAGTAGTCGGCCTGATCACGCCCTGGAACTTCCCGGTTGCGATCCCCGGCTGGAAGACCATCCCGGCGCTCGTGGCCGGCAACGCCGTCGTCTTCAAGCCCGCGAGCGATACGCCGAAGACCGGTGCCGCGTTTGTGCAGGCCTTCATTGACGCCGGGGTGCCGGATGGGGTCTTGAAC
>JALXEW010000006.1 GCA_027069285.1 Ardenticatenia bacterium
GTCTACGGGAGATTGTAGTCTCTAATTCCCCCTATGCCAAATACGAGAACCCGCCCCGCATACCGGCCCCCGGCTTCGCGACTCGCCATAGGGGCGCCGCACCGGTAGAATTGCATTGGGCAGGCTTGTACCGGGCGTCGCAGGAAAGGGAAAAGACAGGTGAAAAACAAGATCCTGGTGATAGACGACGAGCCGGAAACCGTTGTGCTGCTGACCAAGATGCTGGAGATAAGCGGCTTCGAGGCCATATCCAGCTCCGACCCCCGAGGTGGTCTGGAGCTGGCGGAAAAGGAACGGCCTGACGCTGTTTTGCTGGATATAATGATGCCGGATATAGACGGGTACGAGGTAAGCCGCCGCTTGCGGGCAAGCCCCACCACGGCTCACATCGGCATAGTCATGGTCACCGCCGACGCAGCCGATGACGTGGAGGAGAGGGGGCTTGAGGCCGGCGCGGACGTGGTTTTGCGCAAGCCGGTCAGCATGGACGATCTGCTGGACGCGCTCAGAATGGCACTTTCGGCCAGCGCCTGGAAGCACGGCGAGGAGGGGGTGTTCTAGCGGCGGTGCCACGTGGATACCCTGGCAAGTTTCGCCCGCGAGCTTATGGGCCTGGAGCTGACTCCTGAGCAGCTCCGCTCGTTCCAAACTTACGCCGTCGACTTGATCGAGTGGAACCGGCGGGTAAACCTGACCGCTATAACCGATCCGCACGGGATCGAGATCAAGCACTTCCTGGATTCGTTGACGGCGTTGTTGGCGATCAGACCGGATGCCGGTATCCGGGTAGTAGACGTGGGCACCGGCGCCGGTTTTCCAGGAATCCCCCTCAAGATCGTATGTCCCGGCATTGAGCTTGTTTTGCTGGAATCGGTGGGCAAGAAAGTGCGCTTTCTGGAGCACATTGTGCGGAAGCTGGGCCTGACCGGGGTGGATGTGGTGCGGGCCAGGGCCGAGGAGATGGGACGCGACCCTCAATATCGCGAGCAATTCGACCTGGTGATCGCGCGGGCGGTGGCATGGATGCCGGTTTTAGTGGAATATCTGCTGCCGCTTTGCAAGATCGGCGGCCACTGCCTGGCCTATAAGGGCGAAAATGCCCATGCCGAGGTGCTGGAAGCCGAAGGCGCTTTACGGGTTCTGGGTGGGCGTGTGGTGAAGGTGATCCCGGTCGAACTGCCGGGCGTGACCGAGACCAGGCACCTGGTGCTGGTGGCAAAGGAAGCCAGATCGCCTGGGAAGTACCCACGCAGGCCGGGAATACCATCCAAAAGGCCGATTCTGGCCGGCGGGTAAGCTCCGCGCCCGCTCGGAGACGGTGCACAATACGTCCGCATGAGATAGGTGAGCGTAATGAGATGGTTGCGCGGTATACGTAGGTCGGCGGTGATTGGGGTCACTCTGGCGGGGGTGGCGGCTGGGCTGTACTTTTGGGTTTTTGCCGGGCTGCCGCCGATCGATGATCTGGAGGCAGGGCTGGCGCTGCCAAGCACGGAGGTCTTAGACCGGCATGGGCGACTGCTATACGAAATCATCCCACAGGGGGGCGGACGTCATTCCGCAGTGCCGCTGGATCAGATCGCCCGGTGCATGGTGGAGGCTACGGTGGCGACCGAGGACGCCCGCTTCTACGAGCACCCCGGCTTCGATCCGATGGCGATCGCCCGCGCACTCTGGGCTAACCTCACCGGCGGGGAGGTGGTCTCCGGCGCCAGCACGATCACCCAGCAGGTTGTGCGCAATTTGCTGCTCGACCCCGACGATCGGTCGCTGAGGCGTAAACTCCGCGAGGTGGTGCTTGCGGTGGAGCTGACTGCGTTCCGATCCCGCGATGACATCATGGAGCTGTATCTGAACCAGTCGTATTACGGCAATCTGGCCTATGGAGTCGAGGCGGCGGCCAGGACGTATTTTGGCAAAAGCGCCGCCGAACTCGATCTGGCCGAATGCGCGATGCTGGCCGGATTGCCACAGGCGCCTGCCATGTACGACCCGCTCAGCAACCCGGAAGCGGCACGCGAACGGCAGCGCGTGGTGCTGGATTTGATGGTGAGACGCGGGTTCATCTCGCAGGAGGAGGCGGATATGGCCGCCGAGGAGCCACTGCGATTCGCCGCAGACCCGTTCCCCATCCGGGCGCCGCACTTTGTGATGGCGGTATGGGCAGAGCTTGAGGAACGATTCCGCGAGGAGCTCCGCACACGTGGCCTGGTGGTGACCACCACGCTCGATCTGGACTGGCAGGAGCGGGCCGGGGAGATAACCCGCTACTGGCTGGAGGAGCTGAATACACCCCGCGCTAATGAGCCATCCCATAACGCGCATAACGCTGCCCTGGTGGCACTCGATCCCTATACCGGCGAGGTGCTGACAATGTTGGGCAGCCCGGATTACTTCGACGAGCGGATCGACGGGGCAGTTAACGCGGCCCTGGCACCCAGACAACCCGGCTCGACGATCAAGCCGTTCACGTACGCGGCGGCGATGGAGCCATCCCGACCCGATCCGTGGACGGCGGCGACGATGCTCTGGGACGTGCGGACGGCGTTTGTGACGCACGATCTGGAAAGTTACGTGCCGGTTAACTTCAGCCTGGGCGAGCACGGGCCGGTGATGGTGCGCGAGGCACTGGCATCATCTTATAACATCCCGGCGGTGATCGCGCTGGATCACATCGGCACGGATACGCTGGCGAGGCTGATGAGCGACCTGGGCGTGACGACTCTGGCCGATTCCGAACGGTTCGATCTTGCACTGACTCTGGGCGGTGGGGAGGTGCGGCTGCTGGAGTTGACGGCGGCCTACGCCGCCTTCGCCAACGGCGGCCATCGGGTCGAGCCGATCCTGATTCTGGAAGTGCGCGATCACGAGGGGAATCTGCTCTACCGCGCGAATCCGGAGCCAGGCCCACAGGTCATCGACGAGCGGGTCGCCTGGCTTATCACCGATATTCTAAGCGATAACGCCGCTCGTACCCCCACATTCGGCCCGGCCAGCCCGCTCCGGCTGGATCGTCCGGCGGCGGCCAAAACCGGCACCACAACCGATTTCCGCGACGCCTGGACGGTGGGATATACGCCCGACCTGGTGGTGGGTGTATGGGTCGGGAATGCGGACGGGTCTCCGATGTACCGGGTGACGGGATCGCTCGGCGCGGCACCGATATGGCACCGATTCATGCTACGGGTGATGCGCGGCAGGCCGGAGTTGGAATTCGAGCGTCCGCCGGATATGATCCGGCTGGAGGTATGCGCACCTTCCGGTATGTTGCCCACACCGGAATGCCCACACCGTGCGTTGGAATGGTTCATACCGGGCACCGAGCCAACGGAGTATGATACCCTCTACAGGGCATTTACGATAGATACGAGAACCGGCCTCCCGGCAACCGACTCAACGCCGCCGGAATACCGCACGGAACGGGTTTATATGATGGTGCCACCGCACGCCAGGGATTGGGCGCTCCGGGCCGGAATCCCCCTGCCACCGGAGGAGGTATCTATCGCATCGGTGCCGGAGTATGGCGATCATGTCCGGCTGATGTATCCCGATCCGTACACGGTCTACCGCATCTCGGCGACGGTGCCACGAGAGCACCAAAGGATACGCATAGAGGCATGGGCGCCACGCGGAACCCGCCGGATGACGTTCATCCTGGACGGCGAGGAGCTGGAAACGCTCGAAGAGCCGCCGTGGGAGGTCTGGTGGACTCTGAATGAGGGGCGCCATACCCTGATCGTCGAGGCCGAGTTGGCCGATGGAACGGTGGAAAGCACCGATCCGCTGCCGTTCACGGTCAACGGCCCGGATGTGGAGTGATCATCCACCGGCGCCGGTCAGCGCGTCCTCGATTATTTGCACCAGCTCATCCGCAGGCCGATAGCCCACATATACCCGCCCGTTGACGATCAGGGTCGGTGTGCCCTCTATGGGCACGTCGTAGGCCTCGTCGTTCATGGCCTGCACACGGTCACGGTAGCGTCGCGTCAGCAGGCATATCGAAAATTCCCTGCCATCCAGGCCTATCCCATCGGCCAGCGATTGCAGGTGGGCCACGGTGAACGTGCCCCGGCCCAACGCCATGAGGCTGCTGAAGAGGGCGTCGTGATATTCCCAAAACCGGCCTTGTTCCCCGGCGCAAAGCGCAGCCTCGGCTGCGGTCGCCGCCCCGATCCGACCGAATGTGACGATGTGATACTCGATCCTCACCCGTCCGTCCCGCACGTATCGGTCAAGGGCCTGCATTTCCTCGGAGATGTGCGCACAGTGCCCGCACGCGAAGCTGGCGTACTCTTTTATCAGCACCGGCGCGTCCTGGGAACCTCGATATGGGTAGCCTTCCGGGGTGAATCCGGTCTCCTGGCCGGCGTACCTGGAATCGCCAGATGGCCTGGCCGTAGCCTGCGCCGAGATCGTGGCGATCATGGCTGCGGCGACGGCAACCGATAGCACGGTGACTGAGACTACGACGATCACTCGTTTTTTGACGGTGATTGCCCTTCCGATCATCGTTTTTTATTGCGAGCGTTCCTCAAGAGGATGTCCAGGATCGCGAACGATAGGCGGCTCAATGGGTTGAGCAGCGTGAAGAACAGGCGGTTTTCGAATCCCGGCACGATCTGCACGTGATTGCGCTTGATACCGCGTATGATCGATTCGGCGGCACGGTCGGCGCTCATCAGGTTCGCCATCGAGGCGATCTGACGAGTTTCGTACGGGCGCATCTCATCGTCCAGGCGGTATTGGGGCGTATCCACATCCGGCGGGTAGACTATCGAGACGCGGATTCCCATCGGTTTCAGCTCGTGCCGGAGTGACTCGGTGAAGCCGCGCACGGCGAATTTGCTGGCGCTATAGGCCGAATAGCCGATGATGGCCAGGTATCCGGCGCCGGATGAGATGTTAACTATGTGGCCGCTTCCGCGCTCGATCATATGGGGGGCGACGGCGCGACAGGTGTAAGCGGTGCCCAGGTAGTTGACTTCGATCAGGCGCCGGAAGGCATCAAGTGGTAGCTCAAGGAAGTAGCCCGGATGGGCGATCCCGGCAGAGTTTATCAAAACGTCGGGCGGGCCGATCTCTTCCAGGGCCGCTCCCACCGCCGCCTCTACCTGGGAGTTATCGGATACGTCTGCCGGGTAGGCGGCAAATGTCTGCGAATCCGATGGCTTCAGGTCATTCAGTTCGGCCAGGGTATCGTCCAGCAGCTCGCGACGGCGCGCGATCAGGAAAAGGTCGCATCCCATCGCGGCCAGCTTCCGGGCAAGCGCGCGCCCTATGCCGCTGGAGCCGCCGGTGATCAGTACGCGGGCGCCGATCAGGTCGGTCATGCCGATTTCACCGACGATGCGGTCGGCAGGCCGCCCATCGGCCTGGCCTTGAGCACGGCGTTGATGACGGCTCTGGTAGTGACTTCGGCGGCGTAGGCCCCGACCAGGCTGACATCTGCCACTTTATCACCCAGCGATAAGGCGAATATGGTATCGCCATCCAGCATCGTATGGGCGGGTCTGATCGCGCGGGCAACGCCATCATGTGCCATTTGGGCGACTTTGTTGGCTTCCTCTTTAGTCAGGGCCACGTTGGTGGCAACTACGCCGATGACGGTATGCGCGGAGAAGTATTTCAGACGCTGACCAACCAGTGATTTGACGGCTTTCAAGGTGTCGGCGAATTCATCGCCCTCCGGCGGCTTCCGAGCGCCGGCCAATATCCGGCCCTGCCCGTCAACCACGTCGCCAAAGGCGTTGACTACCATCAGGGCGGCCACGACTACTCCTTCCCCCAGGGCAACGCTGGAGGTTCCCAGACCACTCTTGGTGGTATATCCGACGCCGAAAAGCCCACCGACTTTGGCCCCGATCCCGGCCCCTACGCAGCCCTGCTCCGCGTTGTCATCCGAGGCGGCCTCACACGCGGCGTACCCCATCGCCGCATCGGGTCGGACGTCCACCCGCCCGATGTCCAGGTCGAATATCACGGCGGCGGGCACTATCGGCACTTTGGCAACCCGCACGTCGAAGCCTATCCGCCGCTCCTCCAGGTAGCGCATCACGCCCCCGGCTGCGTCAAGGCCATATGCGCTGCCGCCGGTTAGCAATACGGCATGAACTTTTTGAACAAGGCGCATCGGGCGCAAAAGATCGGTTTCCCTGGTGCCGGGCGCACCACCACGCTGATCGAAGCCGGCGGTCGCACCATCGGGACAAAGGATCACGGTGCAGCCGGTAATGGCGTCCTCGTCATGCGCATGGCCGACCAGCAAACCGGGTACATCTGTCAGGGCGTCGTTCAATTCGGCCATTTTTCCCCCTTCCTAGTCAAGGAACCCCGTCACTTTCACTGTCAATATCTTCAGGGGAGTCATCCGAAGATGTTGACAGCAATTCCAACGCCTGCCCGTACCTATCTGCCGGCACGAGTATCTCGGTGCGGCCCAGCGGGCCATACGTCAGGCCGATGGCCGCTCCGGCAGGTTCCCTGCGAACCCATACCGGGATACCTTCCACTTCCAGCCGACCGGCTATTATGGCCGCTTCCAGCGGCCCAGACGCATCCGCCACCACTTTCCATTCCATTACTACAAGCCCCGTTTCCATCATAACATCAAACGGATCACTCTCAAAGCCCCAAAGATCACCGCGTAGCAGGCTCGGAGGGGTTGCGAACCCAAATCCATAGCAACGCCGCTGCCAGTATGCCGGTAGCGGCGCCGACTACGAATGGGGCGCCGTGGCCGACGTTATCCCAAAGGTAGCCGGCGATCAGGCTGGCAGGGAGTAAGGCCAGGCCGGTGAATGTATGGTATATGCCAAAGGCGGTGCCGCGCACTTCCTCTGGTGCCAGGTCGGCGGCCATCGCCCGCAGAACGCCCTCGGTGAGGCCATAGTATACGCCGTATAGCGCCAGCAGCGCCCATGCGTGCCATTCAAGGCCGGCTACCGCCAACCCCAGGTAGGTCAGGGCGTAGAGCAGGTAGCCCATGACTATGACTCGACGCCGCCCTATCCGGTCTGATAGCATCCCCGCCGGGACCGAGACCGCGCTATAGACTACGTTGAAGACCAGGCCCCACGCCACCGGTACCAATGCCGGGGCAATCCCCAGGTCTTTGGCGCGGAGTATGACGAAGGCATCGCTCGAGTTACCAAGCATGAAGAGGACTACGACGAACAGGAAGCGTTTGAAGGCCGCAGGGAATGGCTCAAGGCTGAGTTTGGGCAGTTGGCCACTTTTGCCGGCGCCACGCTTTTCGCGCACAAGTATAATGAGGATCAGCAGTGAAAGCAATCCCGGCAACAGCGCCCAGGCAAACGTGAGCCTGTAGGCGTCTTCCCCCTGGCCGTAGAGGTACAGCAGTAAAGCAGCCACCAGCGGCCCCAATACCGCCCCAAGGGTATCCATCGCGCGGTGGAAGCCAAATGCCCGCCCCATTCTGGATTCGCTCACAGAGGCGGCAAGCAGTGCGTCCCTGGGTGCGGTACGCAGGCCTTTGCCGAACCGGTCGGTCAGCCGGACTACGAATACCCACGGCCATCCACGGGCCAGCGCTACGGTGGGCTTGATCAATCCGGAGAGGCCGTATCCGGCAATGGCCCAGATTTTGCGCCTCCCGCTCCTATCCGAAAGCCAGCCGGAGAAGACTTTGAGTAAGCTGGCAATGGTCTCGGCGGTGCCCTCGATCAGGCCGAGTGCGGTCGCCGGCGCCCTGAGCACGGTTACAAGGAACACCGGCAGGAGCGGGTATATCATCTCGGAGCTAACGTCTTGGAAGAAGCTGACAAGGCCCATCGCCACTACCTGGCGGGAGCCTTCGGAGTTTTTCTCGCTTTGGTTTCCCATTTCTCCGATCCTATTCAGATGCGACGGTTCATGCACCGATCTCGCGGGCACGTATTGGCCGCCCGCCGAACAATATGATAACATGCGCTACCGCACCAACAAGTGAGGTTACCTGCATCATGTGGAGTCCAACCCGTCCCAATTGGCCGATGTTGACGTTGGGGGCGCTGATCGTGTTGGCGCTCTTCACGTTCCCGATCTGGCGCCCGATTCTGCTGCCGGAGGATGTGTTCGATCCGTTCCCTGCGGTGAGCGGCGAGGAGCACGCTATCCTGCTGACTATGGAGCCAACTCAGGCGGCGGCTATATATCGGGCAGGGACTCCGGTGCCGGTGCCGGATGAGTTCAGCGCGATGCCCGAGATGGTAAATCCACGCAGGGTTCTGGTGGGGTTCTTCGATGCCATCGATGCGGTGCGCTGGGCACGCGGGATGGCGACGATATATGAGGATGATACCGGTTACCGGTTGTTGCGTTTGGAGGGATTCGAGGCACGCAACGGCCCGGATCTGCATGTTTTGCTTTCGATGCATCCTGCCCCGCGCACCCCGGATGAGGTGATGACCGGCATGGGGGCGATAGATTTGGGCCGATTGGTCGGCTCGGTTGGGAATCAGAATTACGAGGTGCCCAGGGATATAGACTTGAGTCAGTATCACAGTATAGTGATCTATTCGGCGCCGCTGGAGATGGTTTTCAGTTCCGCCGAGTTATCCCCCTCGGCTCAGGAGGAGTAGGCGTCAGGGTTCCGGCGGGGATAGGTCGTTATCGCGCCGGGCATCGTCCATAGGGTCGCCGTCATCTGGTTCGATGTCCCCGGCACCGTTGCGCAGCCACTCCGATACCGCTTCGATCAGTTCGCCAACGTCCAGGTCGGCCAGAGGAGATGGCTCGCGTTCGGCAAAGAGCACCCGTCGGATGTCATCATCTATCTCATCCAACAACCGCTGCATGTCTATGAAGACCAGCCCCAACGGTGCGTCTTTTGTAGTCAGGACGATCAGGTAGTGTGAGACTCCGACGGGCATGACAAGCAGGTGCCCCATGGTGGTGCTGAGTTGGAGGGAGCGAAGTTGGCCGCTGCCCAGCTCGGCGGAAAGCCCCTGAGCCAGTACTTCGGCGGCTTTGATCATCGAGGCCACTCTGCCGGCCTCGCTGCCGATCCTGTTGGTAGTGGCAACCAGTCTGCCCTCGCCATCCACCAGGAGGGCCACGTCTATATGTGGGTTATGCGTGATATTGTGGAACCAGCCCACTGCATCCCTCGCCAGCTTGGTTCGTCACCCAGATTATACCACGATAAACGGGGAATCCCGCAAGCCCGGCCTTCCAGTCCGGCATGGCCGGCTGGGCAATAAGCAGTTTTAGGGATAAAGATGGGTCAGATGCTTATCACGTTGAGGTTATCGCCATCCATCGGGGTTGGGGTGAGGGTTGGGGTGACGGTATCCGGCACAGGGGTG
>JALXEW010000007.1:0-6294 GCA_027069285.1 Ardenticatenia bacterium
TCACGTCCTTAGCCTGGAGTTTCAATTCCAGGCGCTTTTTTGTCGGCCCTTGCCGGGAGGCTCGCCGAGTGCTGAAGCGCCCGGCTACTGCCGAGAAGTCCCTGCGGGACTCGTACGTAGCCCCTGTGGGGGCTTCTCACGTCCTTAGCCTGGAGTTTCAATTCCAGGCGCTTTTTTGTCGGCCCTTGCCGGGAGGCTCGCCGAGCGCTGAAGCGCCCGGCTACTGCCGAGAAGTCCCTGCGGGACTCGTAGGTAGCCCCTGTGGGGCTTCTCACGTCCTTAGTCTGGAGCGCGAGAGTAGGCGTAGCCCCTATGGGGCTTTTCGCGCGTCGGCCTGGTGTTTCAAGGCCGGGCGTGGGATTATGTTGGGAGACCCCTTGACATGTGGGGTGGATTTGTGCTATACTGCTTCCGGGTAAGTAAGTAAAGCTAACTAACTAATTGCGCCCGCTTGGCGGAGGAGGTGCCTATAACCAATACCCCCAATGCCTCTTCCAAGTTGTTGTGTCCGATTTTACGCTAGTCCGTAAGGAGTTGAGCTATGAAGCGCTTGCTTTCGCTCGCTTTCGTTCTGGCAATCGGCTTTACCCTTACCGGCCCGGTGCTCCCGGTAACCGCCCAGGAGGAGCAGGTGCTGGAAGTCTATATCACCGGGCTGACCGAGGATACCCTTAACTGGTTCCGCGATGTGGCCTTCCCGGCATTCGAGGAGGAACACCCAGGCGTTACCTGCGAGATCCTCACCGGCGGCTGGGGTGACTTCGATGTGACCGTCGCCGGCTGGATCACCACCGGCGAGGGGCCGGATATAGTCTACCTGGGGTCGGAGTACGCTGCTATCTACGGCGACCTGCTGGCAAATCTCGATCCGTACCTGGCCGATTGGGAGGGCCTGGACGCCTTCCTGCCGATCGCGTTGGATACCGTCACATACGACGGCCACCTGCGCGGCCTCCCTCTCCTGATGAGCCCCCGCCCGATCTTCTACCGCACCGATTTGATGGCCGAGGGGTCTGAAATACCGCTGACCTTCGAGGATGCCCTGGAGTTCTATCGCGCTAATACCGAGTTCGACGAGAATGGCGCCCTGGTCAAGCAGGGGTTCATGGACATCGGCGGCGGCCTCTTCGACGCCCAGGAGTTCATCGCCTATATCTGGAGCGCCGGCGGCGAGCTTTACTATGAAGACGGCACCAGCGCCTTCGATAGCGAGCCGGTCGCCGAGGCACTCCAGTATATGTACGACCGCCGTCGCATTATGATGCCCACCGAGGATACCCCCGGCCTGCCACCGTTCGAGGGCTATCCCATCGCATCGGATATGGTGGTCAGCGGCATTTTCCCGATGTGGAATATGCCTCCTACGGATGACCCGCTGTGGGAGAATATTGATATGGCCCCATATCCTGCCGGTGAGAACGGTGAGCCGCTCATCCAGGTCTTCATCGACTGGCTGTCGGTGCCTGCCTATGTCGAGGACCCGGAGCTGGCCGTCGAGTTCCTCAAGTTCATCACCAGCCAGGAGAACGCTATCGCCCTCAAGCAGGTGGCGGGTTATACTCCGGTGCGCGAGGATGCCTGGGATGAGATCCGCGAAACCGACCCGGTGTGGAGCCAGTTGCTCGACCTGGCCGTTGAGTATGGACGTGCCTTCGCTGACATCCGCGCCAGCGCCGAGCTGCGCCCACTGATCGTCGAGCAGGCCACCCTGTTCCTGACCGATCAGCAAAGCCTGGAGGATACTCTGACGGCGCTCAAAGAGGAATATGACGCCATCCTTGAGGAGCAGGGTTATCTGGACTAAAGGCACGCGACTTGAGGGGGGCGGCTCGGTTGCGGGCCGCCCCCATGTAAGTAAGGGAAGGCAATGGCGGCTGCATATAGACTTCAGAACATCTGGTGGGCCATCGGGACGGTGATCTTCATCATCGTCACCAGCGTGGCGCTGGGCCACGCGGCAAGATCGGTCGCTAAGTGGCGCGGCCTTTCTCAAGCCGAGCAACGCAAGGTTTATTGGGGCTTCATGTTCGCCGGCCCGTGGATAGTGGGCTTTTTCATTTTCGTCGTCGGCCCGGCTCTGGCATCGCTCTACTATAGCTTCACCGATTATAAGCTGGGCGAGCCTATGGATTGGGTGGGCCTGGCGAACTACCGCCAGTTCCTGCTGGGTGAGGGTGCCCACGGACGTCGGTTTACCCAGGCGATGTTTAATTCGTTCTACTACGCTCTGGTCGGCGTCCCGTTGCAGATAGTCGCCGCGCTCGGCATGGCCATGCTGTTGAATAAGGAGATGCCGGGCATCCGCATCTTCCGCATGATATTCTACCTGCCGGTCATATTGGCAGGCGGCCCGGCTATACTCCTGGCTTGGCGCTATATGCTGGCGACTAACGGCGGCTTTATCAACATCACATTGCAGAATTTCGCCCATAGCTTCGTGCTGTTCGACTATGTGTACAGGGCGTTCATATACGTCGTCGAGTCCTTCAACGGATTCTACATCGGCCTGACGCGCGGCGACCCCATCGGCCCGCTCAAGTATACGCTGCCTGCCATACTGGCCGTGTTGTTCATCGCCCCGGCGGCCTCCGGCGATTGGTCGCATAACAAGAAAATTGCCGCCAGGCGTGGGGCGGAGATCATCGGCCTGATCGCGTTCTTCTACCTGGCCTCGAAGGGCCTGGTACTCGACCCGATAGACCCGGCCTGGATACTCTTCGGCGGCCTGATCGTGACGCTCGGTATCCTGGTGAGCGCTCACAATGGCAGGTACGTCGCCGTCCGCACGTGGCAGTATGCCTCGCTGAGCGCCTTTGGGTTGAGTTTGCTCCTGACCGCCGCCAGACCGGACGCTGCCGAGCTGGCCGGGCAACTGATCGCATTGGGGGCCGTGGTCGCGCTGGTTGCCGGGTCATTCCTGGGCGGGTGGTCCCGCACTAAGATGGTGGCCTTTGGCGCGGTGGCGGTGTTGCTGGCGATCGGGCTGTTTGTCCACCTGATCCCCGGCCAGCTGGATGGCGGACGGCTGGGGATTATCCCGGCTTATTTGAGTTTTGGCTCTACCATCGAGCATCCAGATGACCTGGAGTATCTGAAGGAGATATATCCGCAGGATACCATGTCGGCCATGTGGTTTTATGGCCTGGCAGCCGCTGTCCTTTTCGGCGCCGTCCTGCTGGATGGTAAGCACCCGCGCGCCCGCAAGTACTTGCTTTATGGCGGCTTGATCTTTTTCGCGCTGATAGCGCTCTCGTCACTGCTGGACGGGATCGCGTACTTCCGGGCGTTTGAAGAGATCGCTGCGGCGGAAGGCAAGCCGGTATACCACTTCTCCATGTTCCGAAACGCGATAGAGGAGTTCCCCGACTCTGACCGGCTTCCCATGTGGATGGGTAGTGAGTTGTGGTCAAAGCCGGCTCTGGTCCTTATCACGATGTGGAGTTCCGGGTCGGGGATGTTGATCTTCCTGGCCGCGCTCAAGGGGGTGCCGCGTGAGCTTTACGAAGCCGCCGAGGTTGACGGCGCAAACGCGGTGCAGAAGTTCTTCAAGATCACGCTGCCGATGATCTCTCCGGCTATGTTCTATAACGTCGTCATCGGCATCATCGCGGCTTTGCAGACTTTTGACACGATCTACATCTTGCAAAATACCCAAACCGAAAGCAGCCTGCGCTCGGCGGCGTATTTCCTGTTCACCCGCACGTTCCGCGAGCTGGCGATAGGGCAGGGTGCGGCGGTTTCGTGGATACTGGTCATCATCACGGTGACTCTGACGGTGTTCCAATTCCGCTATAGCAGTTGGGTCTACTACGAGGCATGACGCTATGACGAGTATCAGCATATCCCAAAGGGCCAGGTCAAAGGAAGCTGCGGCATGGTTCCAATGGAGGACGATCGGGCCGATCCTGGGCAGGGTGCTGCACTATGCCGTGTTGATATGGGCGTCTATGTTCTTCCTTTTCCCGCTTGCCTGGATGATAGGGACTTCGCTCAAGAGTATAGAGGAGATCGGGCAGCCACAGCTGAATTTGCTGCCGGCGGTTCCCAGATGGGAAAACTACGTCAAGCTGCTGAGCGAAGAATCATTCTACCGCGCCTATCTGAACAGCGCTTTCATCGTGACGATGGTGCTGTTAGGCACTATCACGTCGGTCTCGCTGGTGGCGTTCGCCTTCAGCAGGCTCGAGTGGAAGGGGCGAGATGTTGTCTTTGCCCTGATGATGGGTACCCTCATGTTGCCCTACCAGGCTACGTTGGTGCCCCAGTACGTCATGTTCCACCACCTGGGGTGGATTCGCACGTTCCAGCCGATCACGATCCCCGGATTCTTCGCCGGGGGCGCCGCACTGGTATTCCTGCTGCGCCAGTTCATGCTGGGGATACCGAAGGAATTGGATGAAGCGGCCATGATCGACGGGGCAAACCCCTTGCAGATATGGTGGCACATCATAATGCCACTCTCGCGTCCGGCGGTCGCCACCATCTCGGTATTCCTGTTCGTGGGCCAGTGGAATAATCTGCTCCAGCCCCTGATCTACCTGCAAAAGCCGGAGCTTTATACTATGCCCATCTACGTGGCCCAGAAGAATAATTTGCAGGAATCGCCGATCCCGTGGCAAGACATCATGGCCGCGAGCGTGCTCTTTGTGATCCCGCTGCTGATCGTGTTCATCTTCACCCAGAGGTTTTTCATCGAAAGCGTCACCCTTACAGGTACGAAGAGATAGAGCCGTGTATCAATTTATGTATAGCTTCGCCGGGGATAGACCTCCAAAGGAAATATTGGAGGCCGTCCGGCGAGGGGAGATAGCCGCATTTTGCCTGTTTGCCGCCATAAACGGCGATTCGCCGGCAAGCCTGCGCGGGCTGACCGAGACCCTGCACCGTGCCGCACGTGAGGGCGGAAATCCGCCCCCGCTCATCGGCATAGACCAGGAAGGAGGACAGTTGATCGCGGTCGCCGGCGGCGCAACCGAGCTTCCTGGTAACATGGCCCTGGGCGCCACCCGCTCGCCGGAGCTGGCCGAGCAGGCCGGTCACGTGCTTGGCCGTGAGTTGCTGGCAATGGGCGTGAACGTCAACTTCGCGCCCTCTCTGGATGTGAACGTCAATCCCGATAACCCGGTTATCGGCATCCGCTCCTTTGGCGATGACCCGGCCCTGGTGGCAGAGTTAGGCGCCGCTATGATCCGAGGTATACAGGCCGAGGGCGTGATCGCAACCGCCAAGCACTTCCCAGGCCACGGCGATACCAGGGCCGATTCGCACCTGGCCCTCCCGGTCGTCCCGCACCCCAGGGAGCGTCTGGATGCGGTCGAGTTGCCACCGTTCCGCGCCGCCGTCCGGGCCGGGGTGGGCGCGATCATGACTGCCCACGTCCTGTTCCCGGCACTCGACCCCGATGAACCGGCCACGCTATCGGCACCCATACTCCGTGGACTCCTGCGGGGAGAAATGGGATTCGAGGGCCTGATCATAACCGATGCGATGGATATGCAGGCGGTTGCCCGGCTGGGGGCCGAAATCGGTGCACGCCGCGCACTGGAAGCCGGCGTCGATCTGGTATTGTTGGGCTTTACTCAGGATCAGCTGGAGCTGGGGCATAAGATGCGGTCACTTGCTTCCCCGGAGGCGATCGCCAGGATAAGAGCTGCTCAGGAACGCCTGCCGACCGGGCTCCCGTCACTTGCCGTGGTCGGCTGTGATGAACATCGCGAGATCGCACAAACCATCGCCGACCGCTCGATCACGCCGGTTCGGGGCGGCGAGAGGTTGCCGCTCCGACCGGCGCCGGGTGATAAGTTACTGGTCGTCACGCCTAAACCCACTAACCTGACTCCGGCGGATACCTCATCCCTGGCACAGGTGCGCCTGGCCGACGCGATCCGCAGACGCCACTCCCGCACCGAATGGATCGAGATCCGATTCGGCGCACCCGATGAGGATGTGGCCGCCGTGCTCAATGAGGCCGACAAGGCCGACCAGATCGTAATCGGCACGATCAGCGCCGATAGGGACCCATCCCAGGCTGCGCTCGTGCGCGAGCTGATCCGGCGAGGCAGGTCTCCGATCGTGATCGCGTTGCGAACCCCTTATGATATAACCGCGTTCCCCAACGTGGATGTCTACCTGTGCGCTTATAGCATCCGGGACGTCAGCACCGAGGCGGCAGCAAAGGCCCTGTTCGGCGAGATCGAGCCGACGGGGACGCTGCCGTGTGCTATCCCCGGCGTCGAGGTGTGAGACGAGGTGAGAGCGGTGGGCCGTTACGCGACCCTGTCATTTGTCCTGAGC
>JALXEW010000007.1:6304-9300 GCA_027069285.1 Ardenticatenia bacterium
CCCTTCACCTTCGGATGTGGCTGGCAGGCGTGGGGCAGAGGCTATCGAGGCGAACTATGATGTGATAGACGAGGTGAACCCATTCTGGTACGGTGTGAGCGCCGATGGGACGGTGGTGCCATCCTCGATCGCAGAGGATGCCGATAAACTGAGTGCCTGGCGCGAGATGGGCCTTGCCGTGCTGCCCACGGTCGCGTATGCCCCTCCGTCTGTGGTCGGGCCGGATGTACGCGATTATCATGTGGCCCAGATCGTCGAGATGGTTGAGCGGATGGGATACGACGGGATTGACATAGATTATGAGGGATTCCCGGCGGGAACACGGGACGACTTCTCGGAGTTCATCGAGCTACTGGCCGAGGAGATGCACTCCCGCGACCTCTTGCTCTCGGTTGCGGTGCACGCTAAGACCGAGGACGCTCCGGATTGGGATGCTGCTGCGGCACAGGATTGGGAACGATTGGCCGCTGCTGCCGATGTGCTCCGCATTATGACTTATGACTACCACGGCGTCTCGACCGGGCCGGGGCCTATCGCCCCGCCGGAATGGGTCGCGGATGTGTTGGGATATGCCGAGTCGGTAACCGATCTGAGTGATGTGAGAATGGGCGTGCACTTCTACGGCTATGCGTGGCAACGAGGCGGAGCGACGGCAACGGACGTCACCTGGGCGGATTCTATGCGATGGGTCGAGAGCTTTGGGCTTGAAGCCGGACGCGACCCGGTGAGCATGGAGATGATGATCGAGGCCGATCTGCCGCGTCTCCCATCACAGACGCTCTATCTGGCCGATTCCGTCGGGCTGGAGTACAAACTAAACTTGATCCTGGAACGCTTCCCGGAACTGGGCGGGGTCTCGATCTGGGGCGTTGGCGGCGAGGACCCGGCCAATTGGGACGTCTTGCGCCGGTTGAGGCCGGCGGATTGTTCGCTTTTTGGGAATTGAGGCGGTTGTTGGATGAAGTCGGGCAAGGCCACGCGAGGACAATTGAGGAAACATAATAGGCAGTTGCTGCTCCGGGCGGTCTACTCCGGCCTGGCAAATAGCCGCGCCGCGCTCGCCCAGGAAACCGGCCTTGCCAAACCTACCGTATCGGCCCTGATCGGCGAGCTTATAGACGAGGGTCTGCTGATCGAGGAAGGCTTCGGCCAATCGTCCGAGGGGGGCGGCAAGCGCCCACGATTGCTCAAGTTCGTGCCGGACGCCCGCCATGTGATCGGTATCTCGGTCAACTCCGATAAGATAGTCGGCCTGCTGACTAATCTCAACGGAGATGTGGTGGTCAAGCATTATGTCGAGATCGGGGGCTGCCGGGGCGATGCGGTGGTCGAGTTGCTAAAGCGGGTGATCAACGGCTTGATGGCCCAATTGGACGCCCCGCTGCTGTGCCTGGGCGTGGGCGTGCCCGGAGTGGTCGGCTCCGACGATGGGATCGTGCACTACGCACCACATCTTGGATGGGATGAGTTCCCGCTGGCAGAGGTGCTGAGCGCCCACTACCATGTCCCGGTGCACGTGGCAAATAGCACCGGACTCGCGGCGATGGCACAGTTCGCGTTCGGCGATGTCGGGGATGCCCATAGCCTGGCAACGGTATTGGTGGGCAGCAGTGTGGGGGTCGGCTTCGTGCTGGACGATGCGGCATACCACGGCGGGGGTGAGTTGGGTTATTTGCGTGTGGCCGATGACAATCGGTTGGGGGATTTTCTGGATTGGCCCAGCGTCCGACGGCGTGCCCTGAGCCTGCGGAGGAAATTCCAAAGCCGCTTGCTACCGACTGATGATATTTCGTACCTGCATATCAGATGGGCCGCAGCAAACGGGGATGATGCGTCGCTGGCCATTTACGACGAGTTGGCCGGACATCTGGCCCGCATCTTCGCCTGGGTGATAGCTCTGCTGCGCCCGGATCATGTTTCGCTTGCCGGTAGCATCACTAACCTGGGCGAGCCGCTCCTGCAGAAGGCGGTGAGTAAGACTCGGGAATTGGTATTGCCGGGACTCCTGAGCCGTGTGAGTTTCTCGCTGGCCGATTCTTCAAATCTGGTGGCGATGGGCGCTGTGGCCCGGTCGCTGCGCCTGGAGCTTGGACTGGTGTGAGATGCGACAGCCCGTTCTCGGACTCGTGACGAATAATCAGCAATCGGTTTTCCAGAGTAATGTGATCGCCGGGGTGCGTGAGGTCGCCGATGAGAGGGATTACGCTCTGAGGGTTTATTCCATCGCCGATGATCCGGATGCGCTGGGCCGATTGGCTTCCGATAGCGAGGCTCTGGATGGGGTTCTGGCCATCGCCAACGCCGCCCCGGATGATCTGCTGATCGCGATCCGCGAGGCCGGCAAGGCGGTTTCCCTGGTAAGCCATGTGGTGCCCGGCGTCCCGATCCCGGTGGTGATGCCGGATAACGCCCAGGGAATCGCCCAAATGGTCGGCTACGTGGTCGAAAAGCGCGGACGCCGTAGGCTGCTATTCATACGCGGCCTGATGGATCAAACCGACGGCATCCAACGTGAGGTCGCGTTCCGGCGCGAGCTGATGAGACATAATATCCAGCTCCCGGAGGAGTTTTTCATTAAAGGCGATTTCGAGCCGGGAGTAGCCGCCTCATCCGTTCGCAGGGCTGTGGCCGCCGGGATCGAGTTCGACGCGGTGGTCGCGTCCGATTACCTGATGGCCGGGGCGGCGGTCGAGGTGCTGCGTGAATCCGGTGTCGATGTGCCTGGGGATGTATCCGTGGTCGGCTTCGGAGATGCGCCGGAGGCCGCAATGATGGGCCTTACTACGGTTGCCGCCGATGTCATGGAGTTGGGCCGCCGTGGCGCCCGCCAGCTCATCGGCCAGATCGAGGGCCTGCAGATATGCGGCGCTACGGTGCTCAGCGTGCGGTTGATCATTCGCCAGACTTAGTAGCTCATCCCAGGCCGACCGGATTCCCATGTGCCGGGATGCCTGGCCGTACCGGGGAACCCCTGATTTGGCTCCCCACGTCACTAC
>JALXEW010000008.1 GCA_027069285.1 Ardenticatenia bacterium
TCGATAAGCAGGGATTGGGCCGAGGAGATGGGGGGTGCCCTTTGGGCCGAAAGCCCTCCGGGTGAGGGAGCGAGCTTCTTCTTGAGTTTGCCGTTGGAAAGGAATGGGGATATTGCAGGGAATAATGACCAATAATCCGTCCGATACACGCGCCGAGGCGGTGCCCAGGTATACGCTCCTGGTGGTCGAGGACGATCCGGGCGATATGCGCTCCATCTGCGATGCGTTGGAGCTATGGGGACATACCGTCATCACGGCTGAAGATGCCAGGGAAGCCCTCAGCGCCTTCCGAAGGGAAGGGCCAGACCTTATCATACTCGATATTCTGCTGCCGGGGGAGATGAGTGGGTTCGACTTCCTGAAGGAGATACGGGACATCTCGGATGTGCCGATAATCATCGTCTCCGGACTTGGTGGGGAGGATGAGAAGGTACGTGGCCTCACACTGGAAGCCGATGACTACATAGTCAAGCCCTTCAGCGCTAAGGAGCTAAATGCCAGAATCGAGGCGGTGATGCGTAGGAGTGCTGCCAAAGGGCAGAATATCTATAAAAACGGCCCCATAGAGATTAATTTCCTCTCCAAAGAGGTGTTTGTGAACGGTCGCAGGGTCTGCCTTTCCCCGACGGAGTATAAGTTGCTTACCTATCTGGCCGGGCAACCGGATCGGGTGGTGGGCTACCATGTCCTGGTCAGCGCGGTTTGGGGGAAGGATAGTTGTTCTGACTATGGCGTCCGGACACTACGCACCACGATCAATCGTCTGCGCAAGAAGATAGAGCCAGACCCATCAAGGCCCAGATTCATCGTCACCAGAAGGGGCTTCGGTTATATGTGGGTCACGCAGGGATAGATTCGCTTCTGCCTGGGAAGGTCCGGCTGCGGGCGCGAATTTATCGCCAGATGACGTCGGCTCCGCTATGCCTGTTGGGGTCGCTTTCGACATCCGCCGTCACCTGGGGCAGAGCCCCGGGTCTATCTGCAAAGTCCTATCCACGCGCTCGGTGCCGGATATGAGACTCACGCTGCCAATCCAGGGTTCGCAGACCGAGGGGCTTTCGACGTCGATGAAGTATCCTTCCGCCTCCAGTCCGCATGGGAAGCCGTCAGGCCCGATGCATGTGTAGAATCCGGTGCCGCCATCAGGCTCGATCCGTACCCTGGCCATCCAACCGTCGTCCACACGGTGTGCCGCCAATATCCGCCAGGTGAAGTCCAGCGGCTCGGCGGTGCTTTGAGCTTCGACCGGTGTCACGGATGCCTGCGGCCCGGCGCCGAATGATGGCTCGGCGCCCGCCACCGCCAGGATGAGTGCTAATTCCCCATCCGGCCCCGTCCCGGTGGACCATCCCACTGCCACATTTTCAACCCTGGCGTCCGGACATGTGGCCGCGTCCGGCATCCCGGCGGGGGAGATCAGGAACAGAGTGGAATCGGCGGGTTGCGACCTGAATATACCGGGTAGCTCCACGTCCAGGGGCTGTGGCTCCGCACTTTCATCGCGGATCAGGCAAAACGGAGTCCCACATCTGGGCAGTTCGGCTCCGCTTTGAGCCTCGGCGCCACTGGCCGGGTTCACGTCCCGCGTGGCGGTGATCGTAAGGTCTCCCCACGGGGCCAACACGTCCGATTCTTCCGGGAGCCGCATAGACGCCGGGTTGTCCACGGCGCCACGGCTCGCGCTTATGGCGATAAGCCCCGTCCTGCGTGGCGCGATTACCAGGTGTTGTCCGTCCGGGGTGACCTGGGCCGGTCCGCACGCCCGCTCCCAATTCTCTCCTTGCTCGATCCAGACGTCTGCAAACGAATACGGCGGCAGTGGTAACGAGCCGGGCAGCACGACTACCACGTATCCCTCCGGGGTGGCCCCCACGGTCAAAAGCTCCGCAGCCGCGACCCAGATCGCGTTATCTTCACCCGGTAGCCCGCGCAGGGTCTCGGTCGATCTCACCCTCACGAAGAGGGATGCGCCGCCCAAATCCGGCGACGCATGATAACGAATCCCGCTTCCCTCTATATCCGTCAGCCTGGACGGGCCATGCGGGGGTATAACCTGCATGACGGTGCCGCTCGCAACCGACTCCCAGCCGGTTAGCTCCGCCGCCACCTCGCCGTCCGATGGGAATGACCATCTCACTACTGCGCGGGCGCTACCGGGCGACGACGGGTCTATCATTGCAGCCCGGCAGGCGAATGGCCCGACCTGCCGATGTGGCCCCAATTCCCCAAGCGTCCAGACCGTCCTGCGCGGTTCCAACTCGGCCAGGGCGGCGCCTTCCGGGATCGATAGCACTGCCTCGGCCTCCATCCCGATCGGGACGGTGAGTGCCACTTCCAGCTCGCGCAGCGGCTCTTCGGAGCGGTTCCTCAAGGTGATGGCGTAGTTGATCGCGCCCGGTTCCGGCTCCAGGGCGGAGAACGATAGCTCCGGCGATGTGGACTCCGCGTCGCCAAAGCAGCCGGATAGCGAAGCCGCCAGTAGGGCCGTGACGAGCATTCGCAGGGCCGTTAGTTTTGCGAGAAGGCAGCGCTCGTTCGAAAGACGTACCTTCAACGCAATCGTGTGATCATTCCTCCCAGGAAGTCATCTCGTCGAGGATGGCCATTTCCTCATCGGATAGCCTCAGCCCGACCGCCCCCAGGCTTTCGTGTACCTGCTCTACCGTGCGGGCGCCGATTATGGGTGAGGTGATGACCGGATTCGTCAAAAGCCATCCCAGTGCCATCTGAGCAGGGGTTTTGCCACGGGCATTGCCCAGCTCGATGAGCTTATCCACCACCGCGAAGTTACGCTCTGTCATCATTTGTCGCAGCTGCGTATCCTGCTTGGCGCGGCTATTGGGCGGCGGGGTGTGGTCGCGGCGATATTTACCGGTCAGGAAGCCACGTGCCAGCGGGCTATATGGGATCACTCCGATCTCTTGATCCCGGCAGAGCGGTTGCAGTTCCCGCTCGAACTCTGCCCGGTGGAGCAGGTTATAATGCGGTTGCAGGCACTCGAACCGAACCAGGCCGTTTACGTCGCTTATCCATAGTGATTTGCAAAGCAGCCAGGCCGGGTAGTTACTGGCTCCGATGTATCTCACTTTGCCCTGGCGCACCAGGTCGTCCAGCGCCCGCAGGGTCTCGTCCAGCGGTGTCTCCCAATCCGGCCAGTGGACCTGGTAGAGGTCTATGTAATCGGTGTTCAGTCTCTTGAGGCTATCCTCAACCGCTTTCATAATGTGGACACGTGAGAGTCCTTCTCCGTTGGGGCCATCCCACATCCTGCCGCGTACTTTGCTCGCTATCACGACCTGGTGGCGTGGCCGCCCGGCAAGCCATTTGCCGATGATGGTTTCCGATTCGCCGCCGCTATTGCCCTCGACCCAGCGGGAGTATATGTCGGCGGTATCGAAGAAGTTGATCCCGCCGTCGAAGGCGGCGCTCATAATGTCAAAAGATGTTTTCTCGTCGGCAGACCAGCCGAAAGTCATCGTGCCCAGGCAAAGCTCGGATACTTTCAGGCCGGTGCGGCCAAGCGTCCTGTACTCCATAGCTACTCCCTCCGCTTGTAATAGCCGCCCAGTGAGACATCCGCCGGCGCGTTTGTCAGTACCACGCCTAAAACCGGCACGTTGACCCGCTCCAGCAGCTCCTTTGCACGCTCGGCATGGTCTCGGCGGGTGCTCCCGGCCTGCATCACCAGTATCAGCCCGTCTATGCGGGAGGCTAAAAGGACGGCATCGGTCACCGCGAGCACCGGCGGCGTATCGAATATCACCATGTCGGATCGCTCGGTCAGGGCCTTGATCACCGCCTCCATCCGTTTGGAGCCGAGCATGTCCGCCGGGTTCGGCGGCAGAGGCCCTGCCGGTAGCACTTTCAGGTTCTCTACCCCGACTTCGACCAGTGGTGGCGATTCCAGGGCCTCATCTTCCAATACCATCGTGGTCAGCCCGCGTTCGACTTCCAGGCCCCATATTTCGTGCTGGCGCGGATGGCGTAAATCGCAGTCGGCCAGTATGGTGGAACGTCCACCCTGTGCCATTATGACGGCCAGGTTTGCCGCCGTTTCGCTCTTATCCTCCTCCATCGCCGGGGAGCTGATGGCTATGGCGGAAAGCGGCCTATCAAGGCTGGAAAAGATCAGGTTGGTGCGCAGTGTGCGGAATGCCTCCGCCACCGGACTGCGCGGATCGGTAAGTGTGATGAGATTAGCAGTCATGCCTGTCCTCTCTACTCGGCGGCGCGCCACTCCGGGATGGCGCCGATCACTCTGAGACCGACGAACCGTTCCACGTCATCCGGGCTTCTGACGATCCCCGATTCCAGATATTCCAACACAAAGACGATCACCCCGCCGATCAGGGCGCCCAGTATGGCGCCGGCGATGGTGTTGATGCCGGTCTTGGGCCACGCCAGGCCGTAGACCGGATCGTCTATCAGCTCGGCCTCGATCCTGTCCTCGCGGCGAACCCGTTGGTTCTGCTCGTTGCGCCACTGAACCAGCAGCACGCCCCATTCTCTGGCGATGTCATTTGCGCGGTCGCCGTTGGTATCTTCGACTTCGACTTCGATCACCAGGCGGGATTCATCCGCCGCGATCCTGACGTTACGCCTCAGCTCGGCAGGGGTCGTATCCAGTTGGAGTGCGTCTATGACCGCCTGTGCTCGGTAGTTGCTATCCATCCAGGCCACGTAGCTGCGCAACAGACGTGTGGTTGCCTCGGTGAGGCCAAAGTCGTTGCGCGAGGGTTGGATCAGTATACGCTGTATGGAGCGGTATACCGGGGTTTGGAGTTTGCTGAATATGAACGCGCTGGTCGCAGCCAACGCTGCCACCAGTAGTATAATCCATCCCCGACGGGCCAGGATGCGCATATAATCAACGAGATTCATGCCATCTCCCTCTATTCGGTTATTGTACCGTTGGGTATGATACCCAACAAACCGGGGTTGGAGCTACAATGTGGGCATGAAGAGGTTACCCGATTTCCCTCTGATATACGAGATTAACACATGGCCCTGGCTGGGCGAGTTGAGTGAGCGCCACGGGCGCCGGATCACTTTTGGGGATGTGCCGGATGAGGAGGTAGACCGCCTGGCCTCGTTCGGGATCGATGCGGTGTGGGCGATGGGCGTCTGGGAACGGAGCGAATTCAGCCGCATGGTCGCAAGCGGCCACCCGGATATGATCGGTGCCTATCGCAAGGCGCTGCCCGACTTCTCGGCGGGTGATGTGATCGGTTCCGCCTACGCCGTCCACCGGTACGCCGTTGATTCCCGCCTGGGCGGCCCGGATGGGCTGGCGCGATTCCGCCGTAAATTGGCCGAACGTGACATACGCCTGATCCTCGATTTTGTGCCGAATCATCTGGCTGCGGATCATGCCTGGACACGGGAGCATCCGGAATATCTGGTGCAGGGCACGGCGGATGATATAGCTTCCGAGCCGGGTGGGTACTTCGCCCTCGATGTGGGCGGTAAGACCTATATCTATGCCCACGGTAGAGACCCGTATTTCCCGCCCTGGTCCGATACGGTTCAGATCAATGTCGCCCGTGCCGATGTTCGTCGTGCTATGGGTGAGGTGTTGCTGGATGTGGCTGCTCAATGCGACGGGGTGCGCTGCGATATGGCGATGCTGGTCACCAATGAGGTGTTCCGCCGCACCTGGGGCAACCGTGTCGAGCCGGATACCGATGAGGAGTTCTGGCCCCGGATGATTCAGATGGTTAAATCCAGGCACCCGGACTTTGTGTTCATTGCCGAGGCATATTGGGATACCGGTCGCGAGCTGCAAGGCCAGGGCTTCGATTTCACGTACGATAAGCCGTTCTACGACCTGCTGCGCGAGCGTGACTTCTGGGTGCTCTGCGAGCACTTGATGGACGATCCGTCGTACCAGCGGAGAACTCTCCGCTTCATCGAGAATCACGATGAGGAAAGGGCGGTCGCCGCATTCGGCAGGGAAGGCTCTATGGCCGCCGCGATGCTGCTTGCCACGGTGCCGGGCGCCAGATTGTACCATGATGGTCAATTTGAAGGGTACCGGGTCAGGCTGCCGGTGCAACTGGGGCGCCGTTGGGCATCCGAACCGGATCATGAGATCGCCGCCTTCTACAAGAGGTTGCTGGAGCTTACCGCCACGCCGCTTTTCAAATCCGGCACGTGGCTGCGTACCGAGGTTTGCCCGGTCGAGCCGGGTGACGAATCTCATAGGGGCCTTTTCGCCCATGTGTGGGCGCTGGGCGATGAGCGACGATTGGTGATCGTCAATCTGGATGGCAAACGGGCGCGCGGGCGAATATGGCTGCCCTGGCCCGAATTGGCCGGGCGACGTTGGCGTCTGCATGACTTGATGGGCGGCGCCGTGTTCGAGCGCGACGGCGATGGGCTGCTGGTGCACGGCCTGTACGTGGAGCTTCCCCCATACGGTATGCACTTGATCAGGCCGGTCGAGTTGACGCGGGAGGGGTGATGAGGGAGCCGGCTATAGAACTCCGCGACGTGAGCTTCACGTATCCGGGGGGACATCAGGCGCTTTGTGGTGTCTCGCTGACTCTCGGCGCCGGTGAATGGGTGACGCTGATGGGCGCTAATGGCTCCGGCAAGAGCACTCTGCTCAAGCTGCTGATCGGGCTTTTGCGCCCGACGACCGGGCATGTGAAGGTCATGGGGCGTGATGCGGGCGCTCTCTCGGTCGGGGAGCTGGCACGGTATATAGGATTCGCGTTCCAAAGCCCCGAACGCCAGCTATTTTCCGCCACGGTTCGGGAGGAGATCGCGTTCGGCCCCAGGAACCTGGGCCTGAGCGGCTATGAGCTGGAAAAGCGGGTCTCCGATGTGTTGGCGGGCTTCGGTCTGGAAGCCCTGGCGGAATATCCGCCGGCTGTGCTGAGCTTTGGCCTCAGGAGGTTGGTGGCCCTGGCATCTATCGCTGCGCTGGGTGCGCCGATCCTGGCGCTGGATGAGCCGTTTGTGGGCCTGGATGGGAGATGGCAGGGTCGCATACTGGGTTGGCTGGAGCGACACCGTGCATCCGGCGGTTCTGTCTTGCTGGCCACTCACCGGATGGACCTGGCGGTCAGGGCGGATAGGGTTGTGGTGTTGAAGGGGGGCAGGCTCATCATGGAAGGCACGCCGGGGGATGTGTTCCGCCGGGCCGAGACGCTTGTCAGCGCCGATCTGGATGTGCCGCCGTCGGTGGAACTCTCGCGCCGATTCGGGATCGAGCCGCCCGCGCTGACGATCGAGGAGCTGGCCGAGACTCTGCGGAATTGCCCCCAAATGGGAGACGAATATACTTATGACACATGAGGACGCGCTTTTGGGGAGAAAATGACCAGTCCGAATCTCCAGCAGATCGAACAGTTGACATCCACCTACGGGCCAGACCAGCCACCACGGCTCCCGCTCGACTTCGGCGACTATTTGTCACTGCTGTGGAGACTGGATCATGCCGGAGAGCGCACCGGTCGCGCCGATTACTACCGCCAGTGCAGCGAGGCACTTGCCAAAGGCCTCGGCTTCTACGGCAGCTCGCTGGAACGTTTGGTGCGCATAACACCGGTTGGGGAGATATATGCTTCGCTTGGCAATGCCCCGTACCGTAAGACCGAGCATTTGGTGGATGCTCGCGATAGGCGTGCCGCCATCGAACAGCTCGCCGCGTTGCGAGATAACGTGCTGACCATCGGGACTTACAAGGAAAAGTGGGAGTTGGGGTGGCCGGGTAGTGGTATAGCAGACCTGGAGCTACGTGAGCGGGTGTTTGCCGTGCTCAATACCGCGTTGCGCGGCCAGTTCCTGCATTTCAGCCGGATACTCCTGGTCATAGACATCGTTTTGCAGGAGTTGCTGCTGGGCAGCCGCACGCCCAAAGAGGTCACGTTGCGCGAGCTGATCGAGGAGTACGGCTACCCCGATCCGGAATCCCCCGAAACGCGCAGGATGTACGAGGGCTGAGCCGCCCCTTTTAGCGTCCCCGGCGTATGAGGGGGCGATCCCCATGAGGCTGAGCGGTCGCGGGCCGGCGAGTCGCTCCGCAGTGGTGACCCGCTACCGCATCGTCAGACGAGTCTTTGCCGGAGCCGCGCTACGTGATATAAAATCATAACCCACACTTGTATTTGCCGGTGCCGCAATTTATCATTTGGCATATCTCATGTTCTATGCGCGGGCAGACGTGTCGAATAAGGAGCCAACGTTGTCCACCTGGATGATTGTTGAGGACGAGCCGGACATCACCGAAGTGCTGCTGGCAATGTTCGAGATATGGAACGTCCAGTCAGTCTCATTCGCGGATGGTCAGGAGGCCATCGAATGGGTGGATGCAGTGGACGCGGGAAAGGTCCACGGCGAACTGCCCTCACTCGCATTGCTGGATATAAGGTTACCCGGAGCGGATGGAACCGAGGTGGCCGCGCGACTCCGCCGTAGCCCACGACTTGGTAATATCGGCATAGTGATGATCACGGCTTATCGCCTGTCCCCCGCTAAGGAACAGGATGTGATGGCGGCTTCCGGCGCGGATCGCCTGCTCTATAAGCCGCTGCCGGTCATGGGCGAGCTGAAGGCGATCTTCGACGAGGTATTGGCAAAACGCAGCCGGTGACCGGCTCGTCCCCATGTTCCCCAACCGGGAGGTAAAAAGCTTGGTCCTCCCCCTGAGCAGACAGGAGATGTACCGGCAACGGTACGCGGCTTCTAACCCCGGCTGGGTACCGGCTACCGGCGCTTACCTGCGCCTCGTCAGGTCGCATCTGAGGCCGGGGATGAGACTGCTGGATTTGGGATGCGGTCGCGGCGGGGTACTGGAGCAGTTGCGCGATGACGGCCCGATCGCGTTCGGGGCCGACGCCGACTTTCGCTCGCTGGCCGAACATAGGATCCGCCATATGCCACGGGTGATGGCCTTCGGGGAAGCTCTCCCGTTCGGCGACCGGAGCTTTGGGATGGTGATAAGCAGTTGGGCAGTCGAGCACTTTGCCCAACCGGATGCGGTCTTTGCCGAAATCGCCAGGGTTCTCGAACCCGGCGGTTTTTTCATCTTCGTGACCCCGAATCTGCTAAACCCACTTGTACAGCTCAGCAGGCTGCTGAGGCCCGTCCAGGGCAAATTGGTCAGGATGCTGTACGCGCGTGGCGAAACCGATACGTTCCCGACATACTACCGGGCCAATACCCCCGCCCGGATCGCGGCCCTGGCGGTGGGGGCCAACTTGCAGGTCGAGGAGCTGAAGCTTATCCATGATCCAACTTATCTGGCCTTTTCCGATTTGCTTTTCCGTTTCGGCTCGGTGGTGAGCAGGTTGCTCCCCAGGAGCGCGGCTATCCACATGGTGGGGGCGTGTCGCCGTCTGGCCTGAGCTGCTCATCACCGGTCGCTGGCGATTGAAAGGAGGTTGGTGAACATGGATTCTGGGCCTAAGTATGCGTTCTTCAAAGGGAAGGTGGTTCCCATAGACGAGGCGAAGGTCAGCGTGGTGACGCATTCGTTTAATTACGGCACCGGGGTATTCGCCGGGTTGCGTGGGTATTGGAACGAGGAAAGGGAGCAACTCTACCTGTTCCGCCCATATGATCACTTCACCAGGTTTATGAACTCGGCCAAGATAATCATGATCTCGGTGCCTTATACCGTCCAGGAGTTGGTGGATGCCACGCTGGAGCTTTTGCGCCATGAGCAGTACCGGCAGGATTGTTATGTGAGGCCGCTGGCCTACAAATCGTCCGAAAAGATCGGCGTGCGGCTCCACGAGCTGGAAGATGATGTGACGATATTCTCCGTGCCGTTTGGGGCCTATATGTCCAAAGAGGAGGATGTGCACGCTCACATATCGTCATGGCGGCGCCTGGACGATAATGCCATTCCGCCACGTGCCAAGATAGTCGGCGCTTATGCCAGCTCTGCTATGGCCAAAACCGATGCCATGCTCCACGGATATGACGAAGCCATAGTGCTGGATCAGGACGGCCATGTATCCGAAGGCAGCGCCGAGAATATCTTCATAATACGGGACGGTGTGGCGATCACGCCGCCGGTCTACGCCAATATATTGGAGGGCATAACCCGCCGCACCGTGATCACCATCCTGCGCGATGAGATGGGCGTCGAGGTGGTCGAACGCGAGATAGACCGCAGTGAGCTTTATGTCGCCGATGAGGCCTTCTTCTGCGGCACCGGCGCCCAGATCGCGGCTATCACGAAGGTGGATCATTGGGATGTTGGCGAGGGGGTGATGGGGCCGATCGTGCGGGAGCTGCGCAGGCGCTATTTCGACATTGTGCGAGGCCGCGACGAGAAATACTCCGATTGGATACTTCCCGTCTACCGATGACTCGCCGGCGAAATGACGAAGGGGCGCCCTGATACAGGCGCCCCTTTCTCACCGGAACTCCAGATGCCCCCAAGGGGATTCGAACCCCTGTTTTCGCCTTGAAAGGGCGACGTCCTGGTCCTCTAGACGATGGGGGCAGCCCATCAAACGCATTGTACCACTCTGATACGGTCGGGGCAAAAACGTGTGAAGTGGCATGTCGGCACGATCTGGCCGAGGTTGAGCTAAAATGGGCACGTCCGGCCTACCTATCGAACGGGGTGATGTGATGAGGCTACCGGGCTATATCGCTATCGTGCTGCTCGCCTTGATGCTCTCGTTGGTGCCTGCGGCGCCCAGGAGTTATGCGGCCATCCGGTCAGACGCCCCGGAGTGGTTCGACGATGCGGTCGTCTACGAGATATTCGTCCGCAGTTTTTACGATTCCGATGGCGACGGGATCGGCGACCTTCGCGGGGTGATCGAGCAGCTGGACTATGTGGAATCGCTGGGCGCCGACGTTATATGGCTGATGCCGGTGCTGGAAGGCCCTACATACCACGGGTACGAGGTGACCGATTATTACGCTATAGAGGCCGATTACGGCACCGAGGAGGATTTCCTGGCGCTGCTGGATGCGGCGCATAGCCGTGGCATCCGCGTGATCATGGATTTCGTGATATATCACGTCAGCAGCCGCCACCCGTTCTTCACGGACGCTTATGGGAATCCCGATTCTCGGTACTCCGACTGGTTCATCTGGCGCGATGAGGCACATACGTCTTACGAGACTTTCATGGGTGTTCAGACTATGCCCAGGCTGAACCACGAAAATCCGGAAGTCCTGGCTTATGTGACCGATGTGGCGCTCCACTGGCTGGACCCGAACGGCGATGGAAGCCCATACGATGGCGTGGATGGTTTCCGCTGTGACGTGGCGATCGGGGTGCCGCACGAGACGTGGGCACATATCCGGGACGCGGTCAAGGCGCTCAGGCCGGATGCTTTGATGCTCGGCGAGGTCTGGACGACGTCGGCACTGGAGATGGCGCCGTTTTTCGCCGAATTCGACGCGCTGTTCGATTTCCCGCTCTACTCGGTGGCATCCGGTGCGAATGATCGAAATGGCGATGGTTTGATCTCCGGACGGCGTGATCCACGCTCTCTGGAGTTGGAGTTCGCATCATGGGAGTCGCTTTATCCGTCAGGAGCCGGGTTGGTGCACTTTTTGAGCAATCACGATACCAACCGGATCATGTCCGAGGTCGGCGGGGATGTGAGCCGGGCGAAGGCGGCAGCCGTTTTCGTGCTAACCCTGCCGGGCACCCCGATGATATACTACGGCGAGGAGATCGGGATGTGCGGGGAGGTCGGGCGCGGGCGCGGCGATGAGTATCGGCGGGAGCCAATGGATTGGTATGCCTCCGAATCCGGCCCCGGAATGACCACCTGGTTCCGACCGGATGACCGTTGCAACGCGCCATTTGATGGCATATCGGTCGAGGAGGAGGATGGCGATCCGGATTCGTTGCTGAGTCTCTACCGCACTGTGATCGCGTTGCGGCGGACACACCCGGCCCTGGTCGGTGGTGAATATGCGATACACCGGGTGCCGCGTGAGGCCCGTGGCGTCTGGGCGTTATGGCGATGGGATGACGAGGAGGCCGTTCTGATCGCGATCAATTTCGATGACGAAATGCACGCCATCCCAACGGACGGTGATGATTCTCCCCCACATGGCCGGGAAGTTGAGGTGTTGCTCTCGCTCGGCGCCGAGGTTGGCCCGGATGGGGTTTTGACGCTCGCCCCGACCGGGGCGGTGATCTTGCAGTGGGATAGGTAACGATGTCGCGATTCGCGCGCAGGATCAGGCTGTTTGTGGAGTTGAGCAGGGTATCATTCCGGCGCCAGCTGGCGTACCGCACGGCGAATCTGGCCGGCCTGGCGACCAATACGTTCTTCGGGCTGCTGAGGGCGGCGGTGATGGTCGCGCTGTACGGCGCCAGACAGGAGGTCGTCGGGATGTCGGTGCGGGATGCGATCACTTATACCGGCATCACCCAGGCAGTGATCGCGTACCTGAGTGTTTTCGGCTGGACCGAGCTGATGGATACGGTCTACACCGGCGATATATCATCCGATCTGCTCAAGCCGATGGATTATTTCACGTTCTGGATGGCACGCGATTTGGGACGTGCGCTGGCCAGTATGCTCATGCGCGGCCTGACGGTGATGCTGATATACGCTCTGGTATTCGATATAACCGTGCCGGTGGGGGCCTGGCAATGGGCGGCACTGTTGGCCTCGCTGCTGATGGGGTGGTTGGTGAGCTTTTCGTGGCGGTTCCTTGTCAACCTGGCCGCGTTTTGGACTCCGAACGCGCTCGGTATCTCACGTTTGATATTCGCCACTTCATGGCTGATGTCGGGTTTTATGATGCCGTTGCGGTTCTTCCCGGATTGGTTTGTCGGGATATGCTATCTGACCCCGTTCCCGGCCATGATCAACACCGTGGTCGAGGTGTATGTCGGCGTGCTGGACGCTCAGGGGGTCATCACGGCGTTGGCTGCCCAGGCGATGTGGGCGGCGGGCCTGATATGGGTCTCGCAGGTGGTATTGCGGGCCGGTATCCGCAAGCTGGTGATCCAGGGCGGGTGAGATGCGTCGGACGATCGATATTTATCTCAGGTTGATCTCGGTCCAGATACGCTCGCAGATGCAGTACCGCGCCTCGTTCCTGATGTCGCTTTCGGCAACGGCGCTGATCACGTTCCTGGGTTTCGGGTCGCTCGCGATGGTCTTCTGGCGGTTCGATAACATCGGCGGGTGGACGCTCTGGGAGGTCGGTTTCCTGTACGGGATGGTCGAGGCGGCGTTTGGGACGATGGACCTGTTCTTCAGCGGTTTTAACCCGCATATCTTCAGCCGCCTGATACGCATGGGGACGCTGGATCAGATCCTGCTCAGGCCGTTGAGCGTGACGTTACAGGTGCTCGGCTCCAGTTTTATAATGAAGCGCCTCAGCCGTATCTCACAGGGGGCGCTGATCTTCGTTATCTCGGTTGCGATGCTGGACGTGCATTGGACTCCGGCGAAGGTGGCGTATCTGCCGCTTGTCTTTTTTGGGCTGATGTGTTTTTTCGGCGGGTTTTTCGTCATCGGCTCGACTTTGACGTTTTGGACGGTGCAGCCGATAGAAGTTGTCAATATTTTCACTTACGGCGGGCGTGAGATGATCGCGTACCCTATGCATATCTACGAGAGGTGGATGCGCGATTTCTTCACTTATATTGTTCCGGCCATATTCTTGAATTACTATCCTGCCTTATACTTTTTGGAAAAACCCGATCCCTTTGGGATGCCGGATTTCGCGCCGTTCCTGGCCCCGGTCGTCGGGGTCGGGATGCTGGTTGCGTCCTTCGCGTTCTGGAGTTACGGCATCAGACATTACCAGAGTACCGCCACTTAACGGGGGGATCATGGCGCCTATTATAAAGGTCGAGAACCTGCATAAGCATTTCAAGGTCGCTAGGCACCGCCGTGGCTTCCTGGGCGCGTTCAGAGGCCTGGTATCGCGTGAATACGAGACGGTTCGGGCGGTTGACGGTATCAGCTTCGAGATAGGGCGCGGCGAGTTGGTCGGCTATATCGGCCCAAATGGGGCCGGGAAGTCCACCACGATCAAGATACTGGCCGGATTGCTCGTGCCTACCGGCGGTACGGTGATCGTTAACGGGCGCGTCCCCTGGCGCGAGCGTAAGTCACATGTGGCGACTATAGGGGCCGTCTTTGGCCAACGTACCACGCTCTGGTGGGACCTGCCGGTGATCGAGTCGCTGGAGCTTTTGCAGTATGTGTATGATGTGCCGCCGGAACGTTTCCGCCGAAATCTGGCCGAGTTCCGCGAGATGCTGGAGCTGGACCAATTCCTGGAGACACCGGTCAGGTCGCTATCCCTGGGCCAGCGGATGAGGGCCGACCTTTGCGCGGCTATGCTGCATGACCCGATGCTGTTGTTCCTGGATGAGCCGACTATCGGCCTGGACGTGGTGGCCAAGGAGCGTATACGGCAGTTTATCCGGCGGATAAATCGGGAACGGGGCACTACGATCATATTGACCACGCACGATCTGTCGGATGTGGAGAAGCTCTGCGAGCGGGTGATGATCATAGACCACGGGCGGCTGCTTTTCGACGGGGAGTTGAGCGAGTTGCGGAATCGGTTCGGCGGCGAACGGGAGATGGTGGTCTATTTCGACCAGGAGTACGATGAGGTGGCGGTGGATGGGGCGGAGGTGGTCTCGCGGAACGGTAAACGGGTGACGTACAGATTCGACGGGCATGAGATCACCGCGTCGGAGTTGATCGGGCGTATCTCCGCCCGGCATCGGATTCGCGACCTGTCGGTGCGCGAGGCCGATATTGAGGACCTGGTGCGCAAGATATACGAGGGAAGACTCCTGGAGGCGCCGGACGCCGGTTGACGCCGAGTTCCCGGCCCCCTTATAATGGCAATGCCAGCTTCTTAAAAAGCGTTGCCGGAGATCACCGATGGCACAGCCGATGAGGGTGACATGGTGTGGGAGCCGTTTGGAGGGCTATGCTCCGCATCCATAGCGGCCTATCGGATAGGCCGGCGATGTGTGGCATCGGAAGTACGCCGAGACTTTTACGAGCTGGCCGTGAGGAGACTCCGCAGTGTCGCCAAGACCGCCAAGAAGACATCCCTAGCTATCCCACAAAGGCTTTAATTCTAACTGCTCGTCCGAGGCAACCAGCTCTGATATGCTCACCAATGTTGGACGCCCGGCACGAATTCCGACGCAGGCCACTATGGGAAGCCGCCTGGCTAACCTGGCGCCGATCTCGGCTTGGGCCACAGATGGTTCGGCGCGTCGTATCCACATCCCAAGTACGGTGCGGATTCTCTCTGCGCCGGGGGCACATCTGAAGGCACAGAGTAGTTGAGGCGCATCCGCTTTCAGCACCGGCCATAGCACTCTTGCTTCATCACCTCCACGCACTTCGTCCAGGAGAAGTACATCCGGCCCATTCGCCAGTGCCTGACGTATCCTCTCCTCGAATGGGACTGCGCCGCCTTCCGCGCCGGGCGGGCCGGCAACCAGTCGCCCGATGTGATCGGGTAAGCGCATCTCACGCGCCCGCTCGACTGCGATGCTCTCCCGCAGGTCCGGCAGTAGCCGCGCCAGGGAGGCTAATAGGGTGGTCTTGCCGCTGCCGGCCTCGCCGGCGATCAGGAGGCCCCGCCCGGATTTCAGTGCTTTGCCAAGCAGGGCTACGGCGTCTTCTCCCCCACGTCCCGGCAGCATCGCTTCCAGGGGGATCGGTTCGGGTGGGTGGAGGCGTATTTCCAGGTGCAGACGAGGGCTGACCGGGGGGCCTATCAGGCTGAGCCGCATCGGGCGGCCCAGCATCTCCAACCCGATCTCGATGAACGGCGTCTCCTCGTCGAAAAGCACTCCCTGCGTGTTGAGCGCTCGCCTGATCAGGCCTTCAAGGTGTGGCGGGCCTTCAAAGCGGGCGTCAACCTGACGCAAAGGCCCCGCGCCGTATCTGATGGATACCGCATCCGGCCCGTCAACTAATATCTCGGTGACGCTCTCATCCCGTATGAAAGGCTCCAGGGGGCCGAATCCGAACAGCGCCGCGTAAACTTCGTCGAGCAAAAGGTGTTTGTCGCGGCGGGCAAGTGCTATCCCTTCAACCGCCAACACGTGGTTGAGCGTCTCCAGAAGCACCAGACGGCGTTCATCTTCCGGGGCGCATAAAATGTCGGGGCGGTTGTAGGTTTCCAGCTCGAACTGGCGTTCGATTCGCTCCCGCAGGCCGGCCCACGAAAATCGCCTGCGTCCGGGACGACGATAGAGCAGCAGTGGCTCATCGTCCCTTTTTTTACCGTTGCCGCCGCCGTTTGTATCTCCCTGCAGGCGCTTGAGGATGCTCATAGCCCGTCTCCGATGGTTAGTATACGGGCGCGGGGGGGCGGTTGCAAGCTACCGAAAATCTGCGGGAGAGTACCTCGGCTGATATAATCGGCCTTGCAGGAGGTGATAGGTTATGGAGCTGGTTGAGAAGTTATCCGGCATAGAAGCCCGCTATGAGGAGCTTGAGCGGCTGATGGCCGATCCGGATGTGATCTCGGATCACGTCAAAATGGCGGAATATGCCCAGGAGCGGGCGAAATTGGAGCCGATCGTCACCGCGTTCCGCGAATATCAGGGCGTGCTGAAGGAGATAGAGGATACCCGTGAGTTGTTATCCGAGGACGGGGATGAGTTGGCCGAGCTGGCCCAGGAGGAGTTGGAATCCCTGGAACGCCGACGCGAGGAGCTGGAACGACATCTACAGGTTATGCTGTTGCCGAGGGACCCCCGCGATGAGAAAAACGTCATCATGGAGATCAGGGCAGGTGCGGGTGGCGAGGAGGCCGCGCTCTTTGCGGCGGATTTGTTCAGGATGTACGTCAAGTATGCCGAATCACACGGTTGGAAGGTGGAGGTGCTCAATACGCATGAGACCGGTGTCGGCGGGTATAAGGAAATCGTGTTCGAGGTCAGGGGCAAGGGGGCGTATTCCCGTTTGAAGTACGAAAGCGGCGTCCACCGTGTCCAGCGCGTGCCGGTGACGGAGAGCCAGGGACGTATCCACACTTCGACGGCAACTGTGGCCGTGCTGGCCGAAATAGACGACGTGGAGGTGGAGATCAAGGAGAGTGACCTGCGGATAGATGTGTTCAGGTCGCGTGGGCCGGGCGGACAGAGTGTGAATACCACGGACTCTGCGGTGCGCATCACCCATATACCGACCGGGATCGTGGTCACGTGCAGGGACGAACGCAGCCAGCTCCAAAATCGTGCCCGTGCGCTGAGTATCCTGAGGGCCAAGTTGTACGAGATGGAGATGCAGCGCCGTTGGGCCGAACGGGATGAGGCCCGTCGTTCACAGGTGGGCCACGGGGAGCGTAGTGAGAAGATACGCACTTATAACTTCCCGCAAAACCGCGTCACCGACCATCGGATCGGCATGACTGTGCATAATCTGGACGCCGTGCTGGAGGGGGATCTCGATCCGTTTATCGATGAGCTTGCCACGCGCGAACAGGCGGAGAAGTTACGGGCCGTCGGCGCGTGATCCCCGATTCGCGATAATGACGGTAGCAACTCTGAATACTTACGGCGAGGCACTTGCCTGGGGGCTGCGCCGGTTGGCGGAGGCCGATGCCGATACTCCTGCGCTGGACGCCGAGGTGCTGTTGGCGCATGTCGTCGGGCGGGATAGGGCTTACTTGATCGCACACCCGGAGGCGACATTATCCTCCATCGAATCCGGGCGATTCCGGGCAATGATAGAGCGGCGCGCGACCGGGGAGCCGGTTCAGTACCTGACCGGCGTATGCCACTTCTTCGGACGTGAGTTCAGGGTCTCCCCATTTGCGCTGATACCCCGTCCGGAGACCGAGCATCTGGTCGAAGCGGCGCTGAAGTGGGCGATCGCCCGCCGTGGGCAGCTGACGGTTGTGGATGTGGGCACTGGATGCGGTGCCATCGCGATCTCGCTGGCCCTGAGTTTGCCGGAGGCCCGTGTATTGGCCACCGATATATCTCCCGACGCGCTGTTTAAGGTGGCGCTGCCGAATGTCGTTGCCCACGGGTTGGCCGACCGGGTACTCCTGCTGGAAGGCCACTTGCTGGAACCGATCACCGAGCGGGTTGACCTGCTGGTGGCCAATCTCCCGTATATACCCACGGCCAGGCTTGGTGAGTTGCAGGTGGCGCGATTCGAGCCGAGGGTCGCGCTTGATGGCGGGCCTGACGGGTTATCGGTGATCCGGGAGTTGCTCGCCCAGGCCACTGAGTATATGGCGCCGGGCGGTGCGCTGATGTTGGAGATCGGCGCCGATCAGGGTGTGGCTGCGCGCGGGCTGGCCGAGAGGGCGTTCCCAGGGGCCGTGGTAGAGGTGCTGCAGGACTACTCAGGAAATGACCGGGTGGTGAAGGTGGAGTTGCCATGAGCCGGGTGCCGATCCTGCCGATGAGCGAGGAATCTGTGGCGCGGGCGGCGGATGTGATCCGCACCGGTGGGCTGGTCGCCTTCCCGACGGATACTGTTTACGGCGTCGGCGCTCACCCTTTTATGCCCCGCGCGGTGGAAAGGTTGTACCGCGCCAAGAGACGCCCGACCGACAGGCCGATCCCTGTGCTGGTGGCTTCACGCGACGATGTATCCAGGGTGGCCCAGGAGATGCCGGAATGGGCTTGCAGGCTGGCAGATGCCTTCTGGCCGGGTCCGCTGACGATCGTTGTCCCTCGCAGGGCCGATCTCCCGCCGGAGGTATCATCCGGGCCGGGGGTCGGGGTGCGTATGCCGGATCACGAGGGGGCGCTTGCCCTGCTCCGGGCAGCAGGCGGCGCTCTCGCGGCTACCAGCGCTAATCTCTCCGGGCGTCCGGCGCCGATCAATGCCGAGGAGGTGGCCCGCCAGATCGGGGATTCGGTCGAGTTGATACTCGATGGCGGCATCTGTCCGGGTGGCCTGGCGTCCACCGTGGTGACGATGGAGGGCGATAGGTTACGGGTTATCCGGGAAGGGCCGATTTCGATTGAGGATATGTTATCCGTTCTGAGGAGACGGCCATGAAGTATATCCGATTGCTGCTTATTTTTCTTCCGTTTGCCGTATTGGGCCGCCTGTTCGGATGGAGTCCCATTGTGACGTTCGCTTTCGCCGGGCTGAGCATTGTGCCGTTGGCGGAGATCATCGGCGAGGCCACCGAGACGCTGGCGGAGCGGATAGGGCCACGGCTGGGTGGGTTGCTTAACGCCACGCTCGGCAATGCCGCCGAGTTGATCATCGCGATCCTGGCCCTGAAGGAGGGGCTGGTTGAATTGGTTAAGGCGTCCATAGTCGGCTCGATCTTGGGTAATTTATTGCTCGTAACCGGATTGAGTATCCTGGTGGGCGGGCTTAGGAATGGGATTCAGCAGTTCGATAGAAGGGTCGCGTCGACTAACGCCACGTTGGTTATCCTGTCGTTTATCGCTATCGGGGTTCCCTCGCTGTTTGACATCGAGTTGGTGGAGCACGCGCATTCCGAGCTGCTGCTGAGTGAGGGAACTGCTGCGATCATGCTGGTGCTCTACGGCCTGAGCCTGGCCTATACCATGGGGCTGCCCCACTCGAAACCGGAGCCTGATCATGAGCCGGTCGGGCGACCACTTGCGGCAACGGTTGGGGTTTTGACTGCCGCTACTGTGGGGATCGTGATCGCAAGCGAGCTGTTGGTTGGCTCGGTCGAGCCGGTGATCGAGGAGCTTGGATGGACTGAGTTTTTCGTGGGCGTGATCATAGTGCCGATAATCGGCAATGTGGCCGAGCATCTGGTGGCGGTGCAGGTGGCAGCGGATGATAAGATGGAGCTGAGTCTGGCGGTTTCGCTCGGCTCCAGTTTGCAGATCGCCCTTTTCGTGGCGCCGGTTCTGGTCTTTGCCAGCCTGTTTTTCCCACAGAAGTTGCTTTTGGTGTTCAATCAGTATGAGTTGATCGCCGTCTCATCGGCGTCAATGGTGATAGCGCTGGTGTCGCTGGATGGGGAGTCGAATTGGCTGGAAGGGGCGATGTTGTTGGCGGTCTATCTCATATTGGCGCTGGCTTTCTATGTATTGCCAGTGGGGGTCTAGCCGGACGCACGGTGTCTGGCCGATATGATCTGGCCGCGAATTTGCTCACCGGCTCTGACGATTCCGCCGCTTAAGATCACGGAATCTTCCACAACCGCGTTCTGACCTACCACCGAGCCGGTTTCCAGGTACACGCCCGGCCCTAACCTGGCGCCCTGCCCCACGCTCACGCCTGGGTCGACTCTGACCGGCGGCACGATTTCAACTGACATGGGTATCTCGCTGAGGATATGGGCGTCGACGCCTTCCCTGAGGAGCTGGCGGTTGATGTGCAATAGATCGAGGTCTGTGGTCATGTGAAGCCGCCAGTCGGCGATGCAGTAGCCTACCTTGCCGCCGTCCTCGATCAGCATTTGCACCGCCTGTGACGCCTCTCGCTCGCCTCGCAGCGAGACCGGGACACGTTTGAGATAGTCCAACACCCGCAGGCCGCACGCATATACCAGGATTCCTGCGAAGCCATCCTGGGGTTCGTCGGGTTTCTCGGTGATGCCGATCACCCGGTCTCCGTCGATGGTGACGGCTGCGCTGTGCCGGATCTCATCCGCCGGGGCGCGAACCAGGCCGATCACCATGTCGCCGTCCCACTCCCCGAATCGCTCGATCAGCGCGGATGTGAAGCCGGGCGGGGTCAGGTTGTCGCACGATGAGAGCAGGAACGGCCCGTCGAGGCACCGTTCGGCTGCGGCGATTGCGTCGGCGGTGCCGGTGGCCTCGGTTTGCAATACGAATTTGATTTCGACTTCTGGATGCCAGGAGCTGTTGAGGTATGCGGCTATGGCGCCCTCGTGCTCGCCTACTACCACTACGAATCTCTTGATGCCGGCGTCCCGTATGCGATCCATGACGCGGGCGACGATCGGCTTGCCCAGCACGGGCAACATTGCCTTTGGCCGATCCTCGGTCAGCGGCCCCAGGCGGACTCCTCTACCGGCGGCAAGTATCACGGCCTGTTCGATCACGTCTCACCCCCTGGGGGTATTATATCACCGGCGCGGATTGCGTGCTTTTGGGCGTTGAATCGCTCGCGTGATCGCCTGTGGTGTGCTAAAACATCCCCCGCAGATCAAGGAGGTAGGACGATATGGCAAACTTCGATTTGATGCGACGATTGACCCGCCCAGAAGGGGGGCGGATAATCCTCTTGGTCATGGACGGACTCGGTGGGTTGCCCATAGAGCCGGGCGGCCAGACCGCGCTGGAGGCCGCCGAAACCCCGAACCTGGATAAGCTGGCGGTGGAAGGTACCACCGGGCTGACTATCCCGATTGCGCGTGGCATCACGCCCGGCAGCGGCCCGGCACATCTGGCGCTATTCGGCTACGATCCGCTCCGATATGACATCGGACGGGGCATCCTGTCGGCGTTTGGGGTCGGGCTGCACGTTGACGTGGGCGATGTGGCCGCACGAGGCAACTTCTGCACGGTGGACGAAAACGGCATCGTCACCGACCGCCGGGCCGGACGAATCCCAACCGAGCTGAACGCCAGGCTGATCGAGAAGATGCGCTCGATAGAGATACCCGGCGTTGAGATCGTCCTGGCCACCGAGAAGGAACACCGCTTCGTACTGGTCTTGCGCGGCGATGGGTTGGATTACTCGGTCAGCGATACCGACCCGCAGGTCACCGGCAAGCCGCCGCTTGAGGCCAGGGCACTAAAGCCGGAGGCCGAACGTACCGCCGAAATAGTCAACGAATTCGTCTCCAAAGTGCGTCAGGTGCTTAAGGATGAGCATCCGGCCAATATGGTGCTCCTGCGGGGCTTTGCCACCGACCCGAACCTGCCGAAGTTCGACGATATATATAAGCTCAAGGCTGCCTGCGTGGCCGTATATCCGATGTATAAGGGCGTCAGCCGGTTGGTGGGCATGGATGTGCTGGAGACCGATGCCCATGATACTCCCGCCGATGAGTTCAGGCGCGTGGCAAAGGCATTCGAGGACGGGTATGATTTTGTGTTCTGCCACGTCAAGGGCACCGATAGCCGTGGGGAGGATGGGGATTTCGAGGCGAAGCGCCGCGTGATCGAGGACGTTGATAAAGCGCTGCCGATCTTGCTGGAGCTAAAGCCGGATGTGCTGATCGTCACCGGCGACCATTCCACGCCGGCATCCTATAAATCGCATAGCTGGCACCCGGTGCCGCTCATACTGTGGGCGCCGGCTACTCACCTGCCGGATCGGGTCGAACGGTTCGGCGAGCGGGCATGTGCAAACGGCGGATTGGGCCACTTCCAGGCCACGGATTTGATGCCGCTGGCACTGGCTCACGCCGATCGGCTGGATAAGTACGGTGCGTGAGGGCGCGAGCTTGAGGTGACGGTCGGGCGGCTCGAAAGGGCCGCCCTTGTTCTTCCGGCTTTGACATAAAGGGTGGGCCATGCTACCCTGACACCGTTGGTTTGGGACGCCGGGAAACCCAGGGGGACTGGTGATGCGCAGGATATATCAGGTTGAGTTGGGCTTTGCGATGGTGATCGCGGTGGCGCTATTGGCGACCGGCTGCGGCGGGCCGCCGCCAACCCCGACGTCGCCTCCGACCTTGCCGCCCCTGACCCCACAGGGGCCGATCAGCGTCGCACCGCGAGAGGTGCTGAATCCGGTGGCCGGGTGCCCACCGGACGTGCTGGCGGACTGGATAGAGGAAGCGGACCTGGCCCTGAGCGACGCGGATGAGATGCTAAGCCAGGCGGCAGCCGTTACCGATATGGAGCAGATGGCGGTATATCTGACCGATCTCGAAGGTCTGTTCGGCGAGCTGATGCAACTGCCGGTTCCGGAGTGCGCGTTCCAGGTCTACTATCTGGCCGGTGCGATGGGGGACGAGGCCATTATGGCTGCCACGGAGTATATGCGCTACCGGGATATGAATCTGTTCGGCGCCAGAGCGGCCAACTTCCGGGCACTTCATCAGGAGTTCTCGGCCAGAATCGAGGAGCTGCTCCCACTGGCGGGGGAAATGTGAATAACGTCGAGGTGGCGTAGGCCTAGCGGCGCCTTTGCGTACAGACCCTGGGGTTGAGAAGTGGTAGATTATGAGCGTGGACGCCTTCTTCTCCTCCTCTGTTGTCGGGAGCGCCGCCGGTTTCCCCCCACCAGCGGTGCTCCTGGTGCTTTTACGGCGGTGAAAGGGTGAAACCAGCGCCTGTTTTTGGCGTATATTATCTATAGGGGAGACTTGACAACCCCACGGGGAAGCCTGATACTTGAGTATGGGCTTCCGGTGAATCTATCGGGCTACCGGGTCAAGGGAGAAGCAAATTGCTGACCGGCCCTAGTGTCGCTACATTGTTTGGCAGGTAAGGAGGTTACTATGCTTAGGCGGTTTTACGTCTTTCTCATGGCGGCGTTGATCCTGGCGCTGGGCATCTCGCCGGTTCTGGCCCAGGAGGGGCCAACTTTCGGCCTTTCACCAGAGGATCTTGCGCTGCTTATGGGTATGTCGGAGGCTATGAAGAATGTTAATTCCGCTGCCTTCACCTTCGACATTAACTTGAGCTTCAACGATCCAAGCGGTGGCGAAAGCGGCGAGATGTCCATCACCGGCGACGGCGCCTGGATGAAAGGCGAGGAGTTCGGCGAGTATGCTGTGCGCGTGTCCGGTGTTGCCTCTCTGCCGGATGGGACTTCGGTCGGGTTCGAATCGGTCATGATCGGCCAGGACATCTATGTCCGTTCCCAGAATCCGGAAACCGGCGAGTGGTCGGACTGGGAGACACTGACAGATATGACCATGATGCAACAGGCCGGCGCACCACAGGAAGGGGCTGTCCCCATGGTGCCGTTTAACCCTGAGGATATGCCCAGTCCAGAGGAGATGCAGGCGCTGGAGGAGGAGTTCTCCGCGCTGTCTTCCGAGCTGGACCTGGAGAGTATCTTCACCATACAGCGCGGCGATGATATTGCCGTGGACGGACAGACTGTGGCCGTCTTTAACTACGATGTGAACTTGATGAGCCTCTTCAGCGATCCGGCTTTGCCCCCCCTCTTCTCGAGGATAATGGAGCTATCCGGCACCGATGCCGCCGCGATGGAAGAGGAAGCGGGGATGACCCCGGAGCAGATGCTGATGATGTTGGGCTTTATATTCGCCGATACCACCATCAGCGGGCAGGTCGGCGTTGGGGTTGACGATAACTACATGTACCTCTTCTCGCTGAGCCTGGCCGGGTCACTCGATCTCGGCAGTATGATGGGCGGCATGGGTGGTGGGGGCGCGGCCCAGGCGGGGCCGGTGACTTTTGGGGTCGACTTCACGGTGCAGTATTCGGACTTCAACGCCCAGTTCGACATCCAACCCCCCATCTAATGCCCTGAGCACCGCGAGCAAACGCGGGGGCGCCTGCAAACGGCGCCCCCGCTTTCTTTAATTACAACCGACCGCCATTATGAAGTTTTCGTGAATTATGAACCCAATGCTGCCACAGGCTCGACTATAATTTGGGTAGTATAAGCCTAGCGCGTTTCAAGGAGGGATGGACTATGACCGGGCGAATTCGCACTCTCTTGCTGGCGGTTCTCATCCTCACCTTGAGTGCCCCGCCGGCGCTTGCGCAGGAAGGGCCGACTTTTGGCCTTTCGGCTGAGGATTGGGAGTTGCTGAGTGGCGTACCAGAGGCCATGAGTTATGTGTTCTCTGCGGCGTTTACCTTTGATGGAGCTCTGGAAATCTCCGATCCGGCCACGGGGGACCAGGCATCCACCGGCTTTGAAGGGAGTGGCGAATGGAGAGCCGGTTCGATCCACGTCATGGTATCGACCCATGCGGTGGATGGGACAAGCGTCGATCTGGAGTACTACATCATACATGGCTCAACTTACTTCCGCACCAGGACTGCTGATTGGGGCTGGACGGATTGGGTTCTGAACACACCGGCTGCCGTGACGATGACCATGCTCGAAAATAACATCTTGTTCTTGCCGGAGCTGGTCTTTACCCCGTTTGACGTGGCGAACGTCTCCAGTAGCCTGGAGCCATTTGCCGATTTTGACGTCGAAAGCTTCCTCTCCATTGAGCGTGGGGAGGATGAGGATGGCCTGGCGGTCTTCGATTACAGCGTTGATGTCCCTCGTCTGCTCACCGATCCTGAAGCCCCCGATGTCCTGGGCGGGTTCCTGCGCGGGGTGATGATGGCCGGCGCTATGACCGGCCAGGGGATGCCGATGTCTTCCAGGCAGATCGTCATGCTGCTGGCGATGCTCCTGAGGGAAGTCGATACCGTCGGGCAGATCAAAGTCGGGCTGCAGGATAACTACCTGTACGCATTCGAGTTTCGCTCTGAGGGGACTATGAATGCGGTGTTCTTAGACGCACTGTCGAGCGGGGAGATGCCGGATACGAATTCCGAGGAAGAGGAGGAATTCTCACTCCACTACTCTATCGAATATTCCGATCACAACGGCAGCTTTAATATCGAGCCGCCCTTCTGAGGTGGAAGGCCGTTGGGTGCCGTTGACGACTCTTATCCCTCGCATTTTCTCAGAGGGTGGGGCGCCGGGATGGCGCCCTGTTTTTATGCGCCGGCTCGCCCGGCCACAGTCCGGGCACGGGTAAGGCCCCCGTGTCCGTTGATCCGGTCGCTTGAACTGAGTTCGCTGCCGTGATACCATTAGCCCCGTAAAATGTCATCTTCGAGGAGGGCTTTTGTTCAAAGGGCTTTACCGGCGGTTGGGATTGGTCATATGCGCCCTGGCGATGGCGGGGATGGTGATGTTGGGGGTCTTGCCGGGGAACCCGAACACGGGACGTGTGGACGCCCAAAATCCATCCCCAACGCCGACACCGGATGCGTCCTGGGTCACGGCGCCGTCCATAAGAGTGCGCAGCGGGCCTGGTACCGAATACCCACCCCTCGGCGGTCGTGGGTTCGGTGACCATCTGACGCCGGTTGCGCGCAACCCAGATGGGACATGGGTGATGATCGTCTTCGGCTACGGCGGGTATGGATGGGTGAGCCGCGACCTGGTCAGCTGGAACGTGGATGTGGATGCCCTGCCGGTTTCGACGCAGACTTTCCCTGCCGCTCCAACCCAGGCCGGGCAAATCACGTTGCCGACCCCAACCCCGGAAGGTAGCTGGGTGAACCCATCCGGATACTGGAGGGTTAACGTTCGGGCCGGCCCTGGGGTTGGATTTCCCAGGTTGGGATGGCTGCCGGCAGGCGCCATCGTCGAGCCGCTTTCTCGCAATGATACCGCCGATTGGGTCTTGATCCGCTACCAGGATGGCTATGCCTGGATCAGTAGGGCGTTGGTAGAGTGGGATGTGGATGTTTTCTCCCTGCCCGTGATCCCCGACCGCGCCCTTACGCCAACCGAGGAGCTGCCAACCGGGACGCCCACTGTCATTCCCTCGCCGTCCCCAACCGCCACACGCCTGACGCTGCTCCCAAGTGTGACGCCCACCAGGACGATAAGCCCATTCGACCTGCTGGCATCCGAAACGCCTACGCCCAGTTATACCTATACCCAGACCCCGTTGCCTACCGATACCCATACACCTGTTCCAACGGCCACGCGAACTCCCTCGGCGACCGCGACACACACCTATACCCATACCCCCACATATACCCTCACGGCCACATCCACCCCGTCACCCACCCTTACCCTTACCTTTACCCTCACGATCACGCCTTCCGAAACGGCGCTCCCTTCCCCAACTACGCCGGCTCCCGGCGATACACCGGGCGAAACGTCCGACGCGATCGCGCTGCTGGCTTCCGAGACGCCAACTGCATCCCCAAGCGCAACCCCTACCCCAACCGAGTCCCCATCTCCAACGCGGCAACCTTCGGCCACGCACGTCCCAACTGCGACGCCTACCGCTACCCCCACATCCACTGTGACGCCCGTTGTGCCGATCGCTCTTTCCCCAACCCCTGCAGGTAGCCTGCTGGCGATGTACTGGGGCGACGATGAAACCGGAATGCGCGTCCTGGCGGGAACCGGGTTGTCGCTGTTGCTGATCGGCTACATAACGATGGTGATCAGGGGGTGGCGGGACGCGGCGGCCTATAAGGGCGGTTTCGTCAGGAGCGATTGCCCGGTCTGCGGCGGCGAACTGGTGATGGAAGAGCGCCCATACTCGTTCCTGGGCATACGCAGGGTCAGGCGAACTGTGAGATGCCGTAGGTGCCGCTCGATCCTGCGTCAGGTCGGTCGCAGACAGTGGCGGTACGCGGTTGACGTGGTTCACAATCGGGAGCTGTTCCGCAGGTACAACGGCCATGTGGTCTCGGAACGCGAGTTAGTGGACTTGCCGCCTGCGCCACCTCCGCCGGCACAGCCGCCGTGGGAGACGTCGGAGCCTTTGCCTGTGGAAGAGGCCCAGATCGGGCCGGAACCGGAATCGGAAATGGGTGGGCCGGAAGAATCCCCCGTGGACACGTCCGAACCGGTGCCTGTGGAGCCGGAGACCACTCCTGCAGATGAGGTGGAGTCGCCCGCCCGCGAGCCTGCCCCATCTGACGAGACGCCCCCAGAACGTGAAGCCGAGTCGGATGAGGAGCCGCGCCTCATAGAGGACGAGGACCTGGATGAGCTATAGCTTATAAAGCTCGCCCAGATACGCCTGTTGAACGGTCTCGTTGGCCGCGATCTCCTGAGGGGTTCCCTCGGCCAGGATGGCGCCCTGATGCATCACGGTGATCCACTCGGAGATGTTCATCACCACGTTCATGTTGTGCTCGACGAGCAGGATAGTCTTGCCACCATCCCGGTGTATGCGCATGATGACATCCATCAGCTCCGGCACCTGCTCCGATGCCATGCCGGCGGATGGCTCGTCCAGCAGCAATATCTCCGGGTCGGTTGCCAGCAAGATCGCCAGCTCGAGCTTGCGCTTATCGCCGTGTGGGAGCATGTTGGCGGGGAATTGCTCCTTGCCACTTAGCCCAACTTCTTCCAGCGCGGCCATCGCTTTTTCCTCGTACTGCCGGAATCGGCGATAGTGAGTCCAGAGGTTGAAGGTATCCGACCCCATGGCCTGCGCGGCCAGACGGACGTTTTCCAGCACGGTGAGATTCGGGAAGATATTCGTTATCTGGAACGAGCGCCCGATCCCCAGGTGGGCGCGTCTGTGGAGCGGCACATCGGTGATGTCCTCGCCGCGCAGCCTGATGATGCCACTTGTGGGCTTGAGGTTGCCGCCGATGAGGTTAAACAACGTGGTCTTGCCGGCGCCGTTGGGTCCGATAATCGAATGAAGCGAGCCGCGCTTCACCCGCAGGTCAACGTCGTTTACGGCTACCAGACCACCGAATTCTTTGCGGAGTTTATGGGTTTCTAAGATGATCTCGTCCATCGGGCGATCTCCGGGTGATATGACCGGTGCGGTTGGAATTTATCACGCCCGGCCCACCTCGTCCAGCGACTTTGCCCATTGTGTGCCGTCCGACCGGCGTGGTAAAATTTGAATATAGTAAGGGGGGAAAGTCGAGGCATTATCATGGCTACGGTAACCGATATACGGCCATCTCCGATAGCCGGGCTTTGGTACCCAGGCAGCGCACCCGATCTCCGTGCCCTGGTGGATGAATACTTGCGCTCGGCAGACGTTGAGCCGCCCAGGGGACAGGTCATAGGCGTGATGGCCCCACACGCCGGATACCGTTACTCCGGGCCGGTGGCAGCCTACGCCTTCAAACTGCTGGAGGGCATGGATGCGGATGTGGTTGCCGTGGTATCGCCTATGCATCACCCATACCTCTCGCCTGTGCTCACCACGGGCCACCAGGCCTATAGAACCCCCCTGGGGGTCGTGCCGGTGAACCGCGATCTGCTGAGTGCTCTGGCAAAGCGCGTCAAAATGGAACCGGTGCGCATGGATCAAGAGCACTCGCTGGAGATAGAGCTGCCGTTCCTGCAGCGGGTTCTGGCCGGTGATTTCACTTTGATCCCGATCATGCTGCGTGATCAGTCGCCCGAAACCGCCCGCGAACTGGGCCATGCGCTGGCCGAGGTACTACGTGGGCAGCGGGCGGTGCTCGTGGCCAGTACTGACCTTTCCCACTATTACAACCAGGCAACCGCTAACGTCCTTGATAAGGCCTTCCTGGAAGGAGTGGCCGCCTTTGACCCAGACGGCCTGTTCGAGATCGAGCGGCGTGGCAGGGGTTTCGCTTGCGGATTGGGGGCGGTCGCGGCTGTGATGTGGGCATCCAAAGAGCTGGGGGCAGATAGGGCCGAGGTCGTCCGCTATGCCACGTCCGGCGATGTGACCGGCGACTACTCCCAGGTGGTGGGGTACGGGGCTGCGGCTTTCTACCGGAGCGAGGAGTGATCCCGGACGGAGATGCTGTGTTGGTGGCCGAGGGGATCGGCCACGTGTACTATAGCGACCGTGGCGCGGTCGAGGCGTTGCGCGATGTGACATGCCGGGTTCGGCGAGGGGAGTTCGTCTGCCTGGTCGGCCCCAGCGGTTGCGGAAAGAGCACCCTGCTGAGGATCCTGGCCGGGCTTATGCCCCCTACCAGTGGCCATGCCTACCTGGACGGGGAGCCGATAACCGGGCCGCAACGCAGGATCGGCGTGGTGTTTCAGAACGCTAACTTGATGCCCTGGCGCACGGTGTACGATAACCTGGCGCTGCCACTGGAGCTGGCCGGAGTGCCATGCCGGGAGCGGGAAAGGCGGGTTTCCGATGCTATCCGATTGGTTGGCCTGGCCGGATTCGAGGATTCGTACCCTGCGGAGCTTTCCGGCGGCATGGCGCAACGGGTTGCCATAGGCCGGGCGCTCATCTACGAGCCGGAAGTGCTGCTCCTGGACGAGCCTTTCGGTGCCCTGGACGCGCTGACGCGCGAGGAGATGGCCCAGGAGCTTTTGCGCATCTGGGCGGCCCAGAGGACTACTGTATTAATGGTCACCCATAGCATTCAGGAGGCCATCTTCCTGGGAGATCGGGTGCTGATGATGAGTCCGCGACCCGGCACTATATCGCGCGAATTCGTGGTGCCGTTCCCCAGGCCGCGCTCACTGGATATGGTGCACTCGGCGGAGTTCGGGATGTTGGCTGCGGACGTGCGCTCGGTCATAGGCCGGGTTTAGTCGGTGTGCCGTCACTGCGGGAGGGTGAGCCAGGCGGCCCCGTTTGGCTCCAGCACCAGGATCGCGCCATCTGCTGCCCGCATGTAGAGTGTGGGGGTCGGCTCCGAGGCGCTTTGCACCGCCCCCTCGAACGTTATCTCCGGCTCGACTGCCCAACCTAACCTGTCACGCACGTCCTCGTTATCGCGCCACACCAGCCCAAAGCCCCTCACCGGTTGGAACATGCCGGGCGGCGGGATGATGCCCTCATCCTGTTCTGGCGTCTGGCCGGGCACGTACTCATCCCGGAAGGTTTCCCAGGCCGGCATGTTGCCATCGGCGTATAAGGCGTAGATCAGGCCGGTAGCCTCCAGCCAGATCATCCTGCCGTGCTGGAAGAGCTGCTCGGTGCTGATGGTAGTCTCCGAAGGCCCCGCCGGACACACGTCCGGTGCCGGCGAGAAGAACCACTCGGCGGGACAGGTCAGCGGGATGTTCAATGGCCGCTCAACTCTGTCGTCGCCCTCTCCGGCCACCAGTACAAACCTGGCGAATTCCCTATCGGTGACGCGCACCCTGACGGATAAGGCCCCATCCGCGTTCACCACCCAGTAGCGCTGCCGCGATCCGTCGGGTTCCACGCGGTATATGTACGCACGCCCCGCACCGGTGACCGACCATCTGAGCGTGATCACTTCTCCTGGCACTGCCGATTCCACGTCGGTGGCGAAGTACTCGATGATCACCGCCCCCGGCCACCCCCACGGCCAGGCCCACCGGGGCGGTGATCATCGAGTACTTCGCCACCG
>JALXEW010000009.1 GCA_027069285.1 Ardenticatenia bacterium
CCGCGATACCACCCGCCGGGCATGTCACCCCCGCCACCCAGAACCGGGGGTCCGGCAGCCGCAGCCGCCAGATGGGTGGCCCGCCGAGAAGCCCAGGAAGCACTCTCCCGCAGGAGATGGACACGAGGGCGCATCCTGGGACTTATGTGGCGCGTGGCAGCATTGGCACTGGCCGGCGGATTGGCACTGCTGCTCCTGGGATCGGTGGCGCTCGCCAGCATGTACGTGATCGTGGTCAGCCGCTACGGCGACGCCCTGGCAGACCTGCCGGCACATGCCGCCTCATTCCAAACCACACGTATATACGATGCCCAGGGGCGATTGCTGAACCAATTCGACGATCCGCACGGCGGACGCCGTATATACGTGCCGCTTTCCGAGATCTCACCCTACCTGATCCACGCCACCATATCCACCGAGGACGCATATTTCTACGAAAACCCCGGATTCGACGTCTTCGCCATGCTAAGGGCACTGTGGCAAAATATAACCGCCGGTGCAACCGTCTCCGGGGCCAGCACAATCACCCAACAACTGGCACGAGCAGTACTGCTCCCCCCGGAACAAAGGTTCGCACTCTCGCTGGAACGCAAAATCACCGAAATAATCCTGGCAACCGAGATCAGCCGCCGATATTCCAAAAACGAGATATTGGAGCTATACCTCAACGAGATATACTACGGCAACCTGGCCTACGGGGCCGAGGCAGCAGCCCAAACATACTTCGGCGTCCACGCATCCGAACTGAACCTGGCACAGGCCTCGTTCCTGGCAGGATTGCCACAGGCACCCGCCGCATACGACCCGATCACGCACCGCCAGGCCGCACTCGACCGCTGGCAAGACGTCCAGCGCCTGATGCTGGAACGAGGCTGCATCCAAATGCAGCACCCACCATACGATAGAATGCCGTTCTGCGTCACCCAGGGCGATTTTGACGCCGCCGTCCTCGAATTCGCCGCCGTCGCCATCCACGAATTCCAGCGCCCGGTCACCCAGGCAATATACCCACACTTCGTCAACTACGTGTGGCAACAACTCGAGGAAGAATACGGCGCCGGAGCCATATACGGGGCCGGCTTCAACGTCTACACCACCATCGACCCACGCATCCAGGACCTGGCCCAGGCAGCCGTCGAACGACAGATCTCCGCACTGGCAGCCTACCACGTCACCAACGCAGCCGTCGTCGCCCTCCGCCCGGAAGATGGCGCGATCCTGGCAATGGTCGGCAGCGCCGACTTCTACAACGAGGATATAGACGGCCAGGTCAACATCGCCATAAGCCCCCGCCAACCCGGCTCGTCCATCAAGCCGTTCACCTACATCGCCGCATTCGAACACGGCTGGACACCGGCAACCGTGATCTGGGACGTGCCGATCACCTTCCCCGGCCCGCCGCCCTACTCGCCCACCAACTACGATAACCGCTTCCACGGCCCCCAACCTGTCCGATTCGCGCTGGGCAACTCGTATAACGTCCCTGCCGTCAGGACATTGGACTTTGTGGGGATCGATGCGTTCCGAGATGTGGCCGAAAGGGTCGGACTCCGCTTCCCGCTGACCCAACCGGAGGAAGCCGGGCTTGCCACCACACTCGGCGCCGTCGAGGTAACACTGCTGGATATGACATCCGCCTACGCCGTCCTGGCAAATCAAGGCGTGCGCGTACAGCCATACGCCATCGAACGGATCGTGGATAATCATGGCAACGAAGTCTTCAACCGCGCCGCTCAACCGGTCACCAGACTGCCGGTGCTGCAACCCCAGCACGCCTACCTGATCACCGACATCCTGGCCGATAACGAGGCACGCACAGCAGCCTTCGGCCCCAGTAGCGTGCTGGTGCTTCCCGATGGCCGCCCCGCAGCCGTCAAAACCGGCACCACCAACGACTACCGCGATAACTGGACAATAGGCTATACCCCCCAACTGGTCGTGGGCGTGTGGGTGGGCAACGCGGATAACACCCCAATGGTGGGCGTCAGCGGCATCACCGGCGCAGGCCCCATCTGGAACGAGGTCATGAGCGGCGCACTGGCCGGCACCCCACCGGAACCGTTCCCCCGCCCAGACCGAATCGTCGAAATGACCGTCTGCTCCGATTCCGGCACCCAACCATCAGAAGATTGCCCCTTCCGCCGCACCGAGATATTCTTCGACGCCCAACTCCCGCCCGGCCCGGAACAGGATATATACCGGCGGCTGAACATCGATACATATACCGGCCTGATCGCCAACCAGTACTGCCCGGATTTCGTCGAATCCAGGCTCTACATCGCCATAGACGACCCGGCAGCCCGCGCCTGGATCGAAGGCACCGAGGAAGGCCGCGCCTGGGCCGCAGAACGTAACATCAGGCTCCCGCTGGAGCCACTGCCGACGCAGGAATGCACACCCGATACCCCACGCCCATACATGGTCATCTCCTGGCCGCCAGAAGGCCAGGTACTACAAGGCGCGATCGAAATACGAGGAGCAGTAGCCGTCGCCGGATTCAACCGCTACCAGATCGAAGTCGCCGCCGGAACCGCCCCAACCGAAACCGACTTCTGGCTGGCCGACGGCCCCTATACCCAGCAGCACCAGGCCGGCAACGACGTCCTGGGCCGATGGGATACCCGCACCGTGCCAAACGGGGAATACACACTGCGGCTGCTGGTCATAGATAACGTCGGGCGCCGCGCAGACCGCAGGGTGCGCGTAGTCGTGAACCTGCCCCTCATACACATCT
>JALXEW010000010.1 GCA_027069285.1 Ardenticatenia bacterium
CCGCGGAAGTAAGCATTCAAGTCGGCCAGATCTTTGGCCTGGGGAACCGGCGTGGCCCAACGCCGTTGCGAGATCCGGACGCATTGTCGCATTTGTCGGCAAGTTACGGCGGGTATGAACCGGCGTGGCCCAACGCCGTTGCAAGATCTTGACGCGGTTTTCGACGTACGGCTTTTCGTTGCCCTTGGCCGGCATGCAGAAGAGTGGATCGAAAACATAATGGCTGACCAAGGCGGCGTAGCGTGGATGCAAATCACGCTGACGGCCGACCAAGATGGCTCTGGCTACCGTCTTTGGATTGTCCCACCACACCTCATGTGGAACACACCCGAAGAACTCGAAGCCTTGCACCATCCCTTCCAGGATGGCTTCTGTTCGCTCCGTCGGCAACGCCATGACGAACGGGCAATCCGAATGCGACCACACCAAGGTCAGCACCGCCACTTGCTTGCGGCCTTCGGGAAAATCGACGTAGATGTGACCGAAGTCCGCTTCCAGACGCTGGCCCGGATCACGTGACAACGGAATGTACGTCTCCTGACGCCGACGCCGAACCTTGCTGACGTAGCGTCGCACCGCATCATAGCCGCCCTGGTAGCCGTGCTCGTCACGCAAACGTTCGAAGATACGCATCGCCGTGTGCCGCTGCTTGGGCGGCTCGTGCTCGTCTTGGGCAAGAATGGATTGAATGATGTCGTGAAACGGTCCCAGCTTGGGCGCCGGCCAACCGGACGGTCGCCGGAACGGCTTCGGCTCGGGCGTCCTCAACACTTCCCGAAGCTTACGCCGCGACCGGCGAAACCGGCGAGCAATCTCCCGGATGCTCATCCCATCGCGATGAGCACGCCGAATACGTGAATAATCGTCCACCGTAAGCATCCTTGACTCCTCCACTGAGAAACTCCCGTTGTAGTCTCAGTTTGCGGAGTCTGCTGCGGTGGGTCCCTTCTCCGCGCCGATTTTTGCCACCCGGAGGTGGGTCCCTTCTACGCGCCGATTTCCAGTCGTACTGGTAGGTTCTGGTAGTGGAGTTGCGGGTCTCGCTCGTCAGGCGGTTGCCGGCGTCGAATGACCATGCATAGTCAGCGATGACATTGTTGGCGCCGTCCCTGTGCACCAGGCTGAGCGGAGTTCGTCTGTATTACTGGCTAAAGGCATCCAAAACCCGGGACACCATCGGCAGCGACAGGATCTGGCCGATCTCGATCCGATCCGGATCGGAGCCGATCACGTCGCGGTTGAGGGTGTAGATCTCGCGCCAGCGCCTCGCCTCCCCGAGGTAGCGGTCGGCCAGGGCCGACAGGGTGTCGCCGCGCTGGACCGTGACCTGCTCCCCCCGGGGCGCGCCCGTCGGGGCCGAGATCATCGCCTCGAAGGCCGTGAAGTCAGCGGTGGATAGCGCGCTGCGGGCCTGGTCCCATAGGGGCTGGGACTGGGCGCGATCCGACAGGTAGGCGTGATCCAGGAGATCGAGATCGTCCACTGCGGTCTGGACCAAGGACAGATCGCCGGTGCCCAGCGCGTCGGACAGGGCCTGGATCCGGACTGAGTTGACCAGGTTGCCCGCCGCGGGGATCTGGTAGCCATCGACCATGCGCTTGAAGTTGGGATCGAAGACGTAGTAGTGCGGTAGATAGCCGTAGGTGACCGTCCAGTCGCCCGAGCCTCCGTTGCGGGTCCAGTCCCAGTACAGGTTGTCGCTGCGGGCGTCGAACATGTGGTTGAAGATGGACTCCTGGCGCTTGTTGACGAACGCCGTGGTCGCCGTGCTTGTGGTGTCATCGCCGCCTCCGGTGGCCTGATCGGCGCCCTGATCCACCGCGGTGATCGTGATGTTGGTGACTGCGGTGTCGCTGGAGTCGTCGAAGTTGTCCCGGCTAGAGCCCTCGGGGTTCTCCATCCAGTAGGCCCGGAACTCGGACTGGAAGTTGTTGTATGCCCAGCTCGGGGCGACATCGACCGCCGCGGGATCAGCGGCGGCGGGTGCAGAGACCGCCCAGGGATCCCCGGCCTTGTGCTGATCTGCGTCGTGCTGGACCTCGTGGATCAGGGTCTCGACCACCGAGTTTTCGCCCTGGGAGATCGGATCTCCGATGGTCATCGTGGTGCCGTCGACCGACATCGAGCCGAGGACCCCGGCAAAGTCGATCTTGAGCCCCGCGTCGTTGGTGGCGTGGCCGCCGGCGTCGAGGGTGGCGTCGTAGTCGTGGCCGCTGCCTTTGTAGTCCACCCGGGTGTCAAAGTATGCGATCTGATCGCTGGCCACGCTGGGGCGCTTGTGGGAGTCGTGGACCGGGGTCAAGACGATCAGCCTCGCCTGGCCCTGATCGATCCACTCCGCGGAGTTATGCAGCAGGTTCGGGCGCGAGTTGAAGCCCTGGGTCGGATCGGGCTGGACCGACAGGCCCGACTGGATGATGCGATCCATCAGCCGCAGGTTCCGACGGTGGCGCGCTAAGGCCTGGCGCTTGGTGGTCGGGGTGTCGGGCCGCAGGCTGTCCCTGGCGTTGCCCGGATCCGATCGGTTGAGATCGGGCCCCTGCAGCTGATCCTGCAGGACGCATACGCTGCACTGCCGCCCAAGCGTACGGTGGCGCAGATTCTCAACGAGCCCCTGGAAATCCACGGACTCGGCAACGCCGCTGACCACGCCGTGGCCCATCTGCGCGCGACCGCCCGCCGGCACCCGGACGTCTTCGCCGCGCTCGCCCGAATTGTCCCGGCAGGCCACGCGCTGACCATCACCCACGGCACCCTCGATCTGG
>JALXEW010000011.1 GCA_027069285.1 Ardenticatenia bacterium
GCCCACGCAAACCAATCCCCCCCCCAGATCGCGCACGTATAGCTCCAACATCTCCATAAAACGCCCCCCCAGCCTGGGCGCGGAGACGTTGACCAGGATCACGGCGCCATAATCACCAAGCGCGGCCAGATCGTCGGGCAGCGCATCCGGGGTGACCACATCCACGCCAAGCCCAGCGGCTTCCAGAGCGGGGGTCAGCGGGCCGGAACCTTCCTCATTTTCGGCCACCAATAGCACGTTGGGCGCCCCCAATACCTGAGTGAATGCCGCAAGGCGATTGTTTTGGTAGAATCCGTCATCCCCTTCCGGTTCCACCATAACGGTGAAGGGGACGAATCCAGGATCGCCAGCTTCTAAGGGCAGGGCAAAGTGATTATCCCCCGGCTGCAGTTCGACGGTCTCGCCGTATATCGCATCATCCCCACGGAGTACCCGTACCCGGACGGTGGTGCCAAACCTGCTCTGGAGGGTAAAGGCGAGGTCAAAATCCTCGCCGGAATATACCACGGGCGGGATTTCCACGTCGGTAACCAGTACCTCCGGCCCGACGTCATGCGGAAAGGCAACGTAATCAACCCGCACTCCAGAGGCAGCGGCCAGTCTCGCAGCGGATTCGGCATCCCCCATGGTAGGGATGCCGTCGCTCAGGATGACCATTCGGTGAGCCGCCTGCGCAGGGAACAATGCCATCCCCAATCTGATCGCGGCGGCCAGATCGGTCTGTACGGGCGATACGACCGACGTCACAGGTGCCATCTCTGGGGACGGTGACATCCGCCGCTCGACCACGGCATCTGCACCGAATAGGACGATGGCGGCCCGATCATCCGGCCCCATCGCGGCTATCGCGTCTTCAACGAATCCCACAGCCCGATTGGCGGCATATCCCATGCTATCGGACGCATCAATCAGGAAGACTACGGCCAGTTGGCCCGATTCCCATACGATCCTGGCACCGGCAAGCCCCATGGTCACCAGCAAAGCGATCGCCAGCCGCAAAACCAGGCTAAAAAGTTCCCTGGGCCTGAAGCGCCCGTCCGGCGGCCTGGAAACTAATACGATGTAGACCGCCAAAAGCGGGAACGCCAGTAGCACCAACGGCGTGGAAAATCGCATCACGCCCTCCTGGGCGCCCTGAACGGTATCTCGGCCCCGCGATGATACACCCACCACTCCACGGCCATCAAAATCAACGCGACGGCCACCGGGATGTGCCAGAACTCGCGGCGGGCAGTCAATCCATCCTCCGGGCCGCCGGTTTCGGAGCCGAGCAACTCGATCTGGGCTGCCGGGGATACTGAGCTTTCGGCGCCGGAAAACAGGTTGACGGCCACATATTGCTCGGCCACGATCTCACCATCCGATGCCAGCGCCTCAACATGGTAAAGCCCCGGTAGATCGGTCTCGGTGAAGATGGCTTCCGGGCCGTCGGGCACGAGCACGATGGTTGATCCATCCGGCTTTCCGATGTGTAGCTCGGCCACATCTTCCGGCGGCAGCCTGATGAGCAGGGTTTCTCCGGGGCGAATGCCATCCGGCAGTGAGAACATACGCGCCGGGGCATACCAGGCAAGCAAATTCGAGATCAGGACAGGCCAGGCCACACGTAACGGCAGGTCGGAGTCACTCAGGGCGAACGTCAGGATCGCCACCTTACGCCCATCCCTCTCGCCGGCCACCAGCAGGGGCATATCGCCCGCGCGGATCAGCACGTCGGCCCACTCCAGGCCCTCTACGATGGTGAATCGGAGCAGGCTAAGGTCGCCCAGGTCCAGGTAGGCGGTACGGGGATCATCCGCCACTTCGATCTCGGCGACTTCGTAACTCTGACCGGCCACGGTGAACATATCCGTGCTCCCCGGCGGGTTGATTATGAACAAGTCACCCGGAGGCCAGATGCCATCCGGCGGCAGCCAGGAATCCAGCACGTAGAGGTCGAATCGCTCCTGCGGCATCCCCCCCTCAGGAGAGGCCCGAAATGCACGCACTCCGGGTTGCGAGGCAAAAGCCCGCTCCAAAAACAGATTCCCCTCGGATACTATCAGCACCCGTCCCCCGGCGGGAGGCTCATATACCGTCCAGGCCTCGTCATCCAGGGGGAGCAAGTCCGGCAGCCGCGAATCCGAAGGGCGCGTGAGATACGCGCGGATGATGTGGGCATCCTCCGGTAGCCGGGTGATCATCTCGTGCGAGCCACCGGGCGGTAGCTCCAAACGCCTGGCGCCGATGAGTACCCCGTCCACCTCCAGTGAGAGGATGGCGGAATCGGCCTCCGGGCCGAAGTTGGTGACCCTGGTGAAAAGTTGTGGCCTTCCATCGGGGCCTGGCCTGGCCGAAAGGGCGGTCACACCCCAATTGTAGCCCTGTGAGCCGATCGGGACGTAGTGCACACGACCCGGCATGACCGGCAGATCGTCCGGCAGGCCGCCATCGCTTATGACGACTAATGTGAAACGTTCGGCGCCCCTGGCACCGGCGGCTGCCAATGCGAGCGCGGAATGCCAATCGGCCTCTCCGCCAGTCGGGGTGGCACGCCGGAGCGCGGCCAGAAGTGCATCACGGTCATCCGTGGCGCCGATGATGACTTCGGGAGATGGGCCGGCGGTTATAATCGTGACGGTCTCGTCCGGCCCGATGCCCATCACGATCTGCTCGGCAGCCTCTCGCGCCGCGTCGAAACGGCTTGGGAGCAAGTCGGTCGCGTTCATGCTGGCGGATGCGTCCAGCAGGATCACGATGGCACCCGATACCACGGTCGGGACGCTAACGTATGGCCTGGCCAGGGCGATTATCAGCATCGCCAGAACGGTGAGCTGCAATAGCATCAGCAAGTTACGCCGGAGCTTTTGCCAGGGGACGTTGGCCTCGCGGTCCCGCAGCACCCGCCTCCAGAGCATGAGGCTGGAAACTGTGACCGGATGGCGGCGCAGCCGCATCATATAAAGTACCAGAATCGGAAGCGCCAGCGCACTTAACGCCAGCGCCCATGTGTTAAGGAAGGACATCCCTCAGTACAACGCCCCAAACGCCAACTATATCCGGCCAGGTCGCCGACTTTGCGCCATACGCGCCTGCCATCACAGCCGCGTCAGCGTCAGCTCGAATTCCCCGGTAGTGCCCCCGTTTTCCTCACCGTACCGCGTGGCAACTATTGTGTAGGTATCATCCGCCGGGAGGGCGAATGCATCTATGTAAGCGTCAAAAGTCCCACCGGCAGGGTCGTCGTCGTTGGAGATGAGTTCGTTGCCCGCCGAGTCACGCAGTATCAGGTAGCTATCCAGCGGCCCGGATATTGCCCGCATTCTGATCGAGATGACGTCCCCGGCGTCGCCATCGAAGATATAGTGCCAGGCGAATCGCTCATCCGTGATCTGGCCCCGGACGGTATCGCCGTATGAGATGCGGATCACATCCGCCCGCTCGGTCGGGGCAGCGGCAACACCGGTCAGCTCGAACCCGAAGGCGACTACCTGGCCGTACTCGGCGTTCCAGTCGGTGACTATCACCTCGCCCGCGTTGCCCACGGTCACCCCGGCAGGTGAGGCGAACATGCCGGGCGGTATCTCGCCGGAGCCTTCGTATATCTCGCCGAACCTGCCCAAAAGCGTCCCATCCGGCCCGAAGGCCAGGACGCCCCGGCTCCACGATGTGACATATACCACTCCGTTCGGCGCCACGGCTATGTCACCGGTTTGCTCGGCCAGGAGCTCGCCACGTGCCAGGTCCTGGTTCAACAGAACGCCGCCCGGAGATATGACGATGATCCCCCTGCCCGGATTCAAGAGGTATAGGTTACCGTCCGGCCCCAATGTCAGGCGTGGGATGCCGCCGAAGTAGTCGGTCATCTCATTGAGGTACCACGTGGCGATCAATTCGCCGGTCGGCGCGAAGACTAACACGTAATCCATCCGCCCGCCATCCGGGGCAGCGTACTCGGCACCGGCGTAGACGGTACCATCCGGCGCAACGGCCAGACTCTGCGGCGAAAGGGGCGGGAATTGGCCAACCGCATCACCCGGCTCCCCCAACGCGCCCACCAGATTCCCGGCCCGGTCAAGTACCAGCACCCGCTGGGCGCCCCAATCGGCCACGAAAAGGTAGTCACCCGGCCCGACGGCCACATCACCCGGACTCTGCATCCCATCCGGACGCATTGCCCCTATCACGTTCCCACCGGGGGCGATGGCCCATATGCCGTGGGCGTTATCCGCCACGTAAACCGTCCCATCCGGCGCCACGTCCAGCCCGCCCAAAGCGGCGAAGTTCCCCTCGTCGACTCCTTCCGGCATCAAGACGCGCCAGAATATATTTTCGGCACCTGGGCCGACCGGTGCAGCCTCTTGAACGGTGAAACTGAGGGTATAAGTCTCGCCGCTGGCGTTGAGCGTGGCCTGCTCGACGGCGACGACTTGCCCGTTGACTTCGACCCGCACCGTCAGGTTCGTAGGGCCGGCATCATCGCACGAGACGGCGTAGTTGACCAGCACCTGGTATACCCCCGCAGGGGCGTTGCCGCGAGGCCATGAGACCCTTTCCCACGGTGATGCCGAGATGACCTCGCAGTTATCGTTGCCATCGCCCTCCCAAACCGCGCCGCCAAGCGACTCTGGGCGGGCGTAGAAGATCATTTCGCCGCCCGGCTCGGTCAGGGCCAGATCGAGGTCGGCAGGGGTATCCCATGTCAGGGTCACGGTCACGCTGTTATTGCCCGGGCTTTCGCGTCCTTCCAGGATCAGGGAAAGTTCAAAGTTACCGGTCGTGGTCGCTCCCTCGCCCCCGAATCTGGTTGCAACTATCAGGTACTCACCATCATAAGGCAGGGGCTGACGTGCGATCCGCGAATTTAACGTGCCGCCTGCCGGGTCATCGTCATTGGATGCGATCTCGTTCTGATCAGAATCCATCAGGATCAGGAAGCAATCCAGGTCGCCGGAGACGGCCTGCATGGTGATGGTGACCACATCACCCGCCGAGCCACTAAAAATGTACACGTGGTAGTACTGATCCTGGGTGATGGCCCCCTGCACGGTCTGTCCGTATGAGATACGTTCCGGCCCCTGGCGACCTGGGGCGCCAAACGCCGTCCCCACAGTCGGGAGCAGGATGAGAGCAAGGGCCACCAGACAGGCGGCCAGTTTCAAGCCGGTTCCGTTCCGCATAGTCATCGTCCGTCACTCCTCCCGTCGCACCTCAACCGTGGCGCGGTTGCTGGAGACTTGGTTGCCCGCTGCGTCGTAAGCCACGGCCCAGAATGTATGCTCGCCGTAGGCCGAGATGACCCATCTGGCGCTATAAGGTGGCACCGCGCTCACAGCCACCAGCTCCCCATCCATGTAATATTCTACGCGATCCATCGAGATGTTGTCCGCGACCTGCACGTCGAGTATTACCACCTCATCACGCGGCGGGACAAATACCTGACCGTCCGTAGGGTGCAAAAGCGCCACAACCGGTGATTGATTATCCACCGTCAGCAGCAGGTAGAAGTTCTCGACTCTGCCTCCAGTCCGCACCACGCTCAGCCGCAAGGTGTAAAGCCCGTCCAGGGTCGAAGTATCCCAAACACCCAGCAGGTCGTCCTCAACCGGCCTGTAACGATCCTGCCCGATCTGGAACCATTCGGTCGGGTTAAGACCCGCGCCATACGAGAGGCGGTAGTACGAGAACCCGGAACCGCCGGCATTGCCCCGCACTTCCACCTGTCCGTGGACGTAGGAGAACGGCTCCGGCTCCGTGATGGCAACCGGGCCACGGGTTTCCATCTGACAGTCAATCGGGTCGCTTTCGGTGGGGGGTTGCGGCTGGCCGGTTTCGCGAACCCAATCTGCGGCCTCTGGCGGGTACACGACGTAGACTCGTTCTTCCAGCAACTCCGGCGGCGTGCAGACCGTGGCAAGGCGTCCGGTCTCGCGGTTTATCTGGAACATCTGCCACATACGGTCGTATTCGGTTGGTTCGGTGCCGGAGATGAATATCTCCAGATATTGCGGGCAGTATTCGTTGGGCAGCAAGCCGGAGACTTCACACACCCAACGCTCCACTATATCGTCTGGGCGCGGCCATTCCTCCACCGGCAGGTCGCGATGGGCGTACTCCATGACGGCGTGCCATATCGGCGCGGCGCCAACCAGGCCGGAGACGTTCACCATAGGCGAGCCGTCGGTATTGCCAACCCAGACGCCGGTCACGATCTGAGGGGTATAGCCTATAGTCCAGCTATCCCGGAAGTCATTCGTGGTGCCGGTTTTGGCCGCCGCCGGGCGGGAAAGCTCAAGTGCGTTCCCACGCCCCATCGCCTCCCACCTTGCCTCTCGATCTGAAAGCACGTCGTTCATCAGGTAGGCCAGGCTGGGGTTAAGCACCATATCCTGTGCGAATGTGCCCTCATTTTCGTCGAGTTGCCAGAGTATGATCGGGGGGCCGCCGTTCGGATCGTCAACCTCAATGCGCTTGATCGAAACCGGGTCGAGCAGGCGGTAGCCGGCCCGTCTCTCGCCCGGTGGGATGGGCCTGCCGGCCATCACGCCCATATTGGCGAATACCGAGTACGCATATGTGAGGTCGATCAGCGATACCTCACCGCTCCCCAATGCCAGCGATAGCCCATACTGGCTTGGGTCCATATTCAGGCTGTTGATGCCCATGCGGTGGGCAGTACGCAAAGTCTCGTCAATGCCGACCCAGCTCAGCACCTGAACCGCCGGGACGTTATATGAGTTGCCAAGTGCCCACCTGATCGTGCCGACTCCGTGGTAGCGACCGTCGAAGTTTTCCGGGACATACGGCGGGCCGCCGCCAAGTGAGAACGGAGTCCGCACGTCCAGCGTCATGGTGGCGGGGGTGTAGCCCTGGGCAAAGGCGGTCACGTATACCAGTGGCTTGAAGGCCGAGCCGGGTTGCCGCAGGCCCAATGCGGCGTTGAAGTTCCCATCAATCTCTTCATCCCAATAATCCCGGCTGCCGACCATCGCCAATATCTCCCCCGTCCTGGCGTTGAGCACGACCACGGCGACGTTATTCGCGTTATGATCGATCCCCACATCCTCAGGCGCCAATGGCGGCAGGTAAGCCGCCGCGTGGCATGGTTCGCCGTTGGACGCCGGGACAATGATCGTGGGGTCTTCGCCCGAAAGGCGTAGCAGATGTGTCCTGGCGACGCATTCGGCCTGATATTGCAAGTCCAGATCGAGGGTGGTGTATATGCGCAGGCCGCCACGGGATACCAGTCTCTCGCCTTCATATCCCAGGCTGTTCAGGATAGCCTCGGCCTCATGGCGCGCGTAGATCGAGAAGTGCGGCGCTCTGATGTTATAGCGCTGTGTGACCGGTCTGACGATGATAGGCTCGGTCATGGCACGGTCGGCCTCTTCCTGGGTGATGTACCCCTGCTCGACCATAGCACGGAGCACAGCCGCCTGACGCACCCTGGCTTCATCAGGGTTATCCAGCGGGTTGAGAGTAGGCGATTGGGGTATCGCCGCCAACATGGCAGCCTCGGCCAGGGTCAGCTCAGATGCGTGCTTGCCGAAGTAAACCCGGGCCGCCGCCTCGATCCCGTATGCCAGGTTACCGTAGAAGTTGGTGTTAAGGTACCATTCCAGTATTTCGTCTTTGGTGTAGCGACGGGAGATCTCGGCGGCCAATATGATCTCGGCTATTTTACGTTCGAGCCTGGGCGCAGACCGTAATTCCGGGGAGATCAGGGTGTTTTTAATCAGCTGCTGGGTGATGGTACTGCCACCTTGAATGCCATATCCCCGTATGTTACTCCAGAGCGCCCGTAATATGCCCCAAAGGTCGTATCCCGGGTTCTCGTAAAACGTCTGATCTTCTATCGCAATGGTCGCGTGGATGACATACGGCGGTAGATCGGAAAGCGGAACCCATTGGCGGTCACCGCCGAGCGGGTCGATCACTTCGTAAAGCACGTTCTGGCCGGTGGAGTCGTAGAGGACGGTGGTTTCAAATTCGGCTTCCAGGATCATGGCACGAAGCGCTTCGGGATCGGGTAAATCGCGGGCGAAGTACGAGTACACGCCGACGGCAAGGATGACCGTGCCGACAAGTGACGCCGAGATGATAATCGCCAACACCAGTCCCACGATGGTCAACAGCCGCAGGTATGGGCGGCGCTTGGCCCTACGGGCAGCCCTCCTGCGGACGATGGCCGTTGTGGTACTCACCGATGCGATCCTTTATAATCTAAAAAACTCTTCGGGATGTTCGCCTGAGCGGATGATAGCACAGGGTCACCGGCCATGCCAACGGGAGTGCCCGATCACAGGCATAGGCGGTGTTCCTTATTTAGGCCGGATTTGCGGGATGGAGATGATAGGCTCATGCACGACCAAGAGCAGAGGATTCTCATTGTAGAGGATGATGTAGCCCTCCACCAGGTACTCAACAAGTGGCTGAAGCTCCACGGCTATACGGTATGGAGCGCCTATAGCGCCGAGGAGGCACTCAACATGATCGCCAATCGCGGATTGCCACACCTGGCGCTGATAGACCTGCGCCTGCCGGGAAAGCTGCAAGGATTTGAGCTGGCGGGCCTGATCAAGCAGAAGCATAGGAGTGTGCCGATAATATTCATCACCGCAGATAAAGATTCCAAAACCGCCGTGGAGGGATTGACCAAGTACGCGGATGATTACGTGCGCAAGCCGTTCGACGCTAAAGAGGTGGTAGCCCGCGTCAAGAGGGTTCTGAGCCGCATCCTGGACTTCAGCTACACGGCAGCGCCGATGGTGAGGGTGGACGAGCGACTGGTGATAGACCTGGCAAACGGGAGGGCATTCGTCAACGGCAAGCAGGTACAGTTAACCCCCATCGAGGTGTCGATCTTATCCGTGCTTTTGCGCCACGCCGGAACCGTGGTAAGCTCCGATGCACTGCTCAGACGGGTATGGCCGGAAGGTCAGGCGTACGAGGAGACCCTGAGAGTGCATATGCATAGGCTGCGCAAGAAGCTCGAGGAAAATCCCAAGAAGCCACGCTATATCCTGACCGAGCGCGGCGAGGGCTACCTATTCAGGGCAAACATCTTCACGGAGGGGATGGGATGAGGCGACGCCCAGCCTGGATACCAGGGCTGCTTCTCATCGGAGTGGCGTTATCCACAATCTGGGCCGCAACACCGCCCGTAGGCTCCGCACCGCAGGCCCAGGAAGCCTCACCCACGCCGATCCCACTGGTCCTGCCGACGGTAACCCCGTCACCCC
>JALXEW010000012.1 GCA_027069285.1 Ardenticatenia bacterium
AGCTCAACTGTGACGCCTGGGCGCAATTCCGGCGTGCCTGCGGCATGGCCCTCGGCCTCTATGAACCCGGCGTTGATCTCGTCGAGGATCGCCTGGGCGCGGATGTCCGCCTCGGTCTGCGAGGCGACCGGCTGCCGCACTATGACCTGCCTGGCCGATTGGAACACCCTGGCCGCGATCTGGCCGCCGTAGCCCTCTATCCCGATCCGAGGCGTGGTATCGCTACGGGTGGCGGTGCCGACGATCTCCCGTTTAGACTCCGGGTCCCAGCCCTTGACGACTACCTCATCCACCTGCTCGGTAAGTGACAGGCGCGGGTGGAAGCTGCGCAACTCGCGGCCCCATTCCAGCCTGACCGTCCCGGCCTGTACCCTGGGCGGTTTGAAGACCAACTTCTGCCCGTCAACGTAGACTTCAAAGCCCAGCCGCTCGGCGCGACTGCGCAGGAAGTCCATATCGGTTTGATTATGCTGGAAGACGTGCTGATATATCTCGGTGGTGCGCTCACAATCGGCCTGCAGGCCTGCCTCGGCTGCGATCTGGCTTACAATGTCGGAGTCGGTGGCCTGGACGAACACGCGGGTCTTGGTACCCCGGTGCAGTCTGTGCGAACGGTCATATCCGCGCACGGTAAGGGTTGCCAGGTTGCCATCGTCAAAGTCCGGCTCGATGGCAGTCACCTCCCCGCTGAACACCTTCCGGCGTTCCATGCCCGGCCTCGCCATTGCGATCTCGATGGATGCTCCGGGATCGAACGGCCCTTCATCCAGCCAATGCAGGGAATCATCGTGAACGCGGATGATGAACATATCCGGCAGATGCAGTGAGAGGTCAACCACCACCTCCGCCAGGGCGTCCATCAACTCGCGTTCCAGGTCGGCGCCGTTGACTTTGATGGCTATGTGTTCCAGACGGTTTTCGTTGAACCTCCCGGCCATACGCACCCCCTAGTCGCGTGACGGGATGACCAGATCGGCACCCGACCGCATGTCCATCGGGTTGTCGATGCCGCTGGCCTCGGCGATCTGGCGCCATGCCGAAGGATCGCCGAATTCCTCTGCCGCGACCGTATCCAGTCGCTCCCCCGCGACCACACGCCTCACCCCACGGATCACACGCTCAAGCAAGGTTGGCGTCTGCGGCTCAACCTCCTCCTCATCAACTACCTGCTCCAGGGTTATGTCCACCACAGCCCGTACCGGTGTCCCATCCTCCAGGAAGAGCGTGAACTTCTGGTTTAGATCGGTGATCACCGCTCTGAAATCCAGCTTGCCCCATCTGAAGGCTACCGTTGGCGGCTCGCTCTTGCCGGTGCGCGGATCGCGACGTTCCGGGTCAACCATCATCATCCGCCAGATCGGATCGGTGAATTGGCGCACATCCGCGCCCTCGGCGTATGTATCGAAGTGCAGCTTCAGGCGCAATACCTGGGGTCCGCCCTGCCTGAAGCGGGTCACCGGGATATTACGGCCCTTGCTGGGCTTACGTTCCCACTGGTTGGCCTTAGTCAGCGTATACTCGTGGGGGTTGAACATGCAGCGAACTTCTTCCTGGGTGGAAAGATTGACCAGGACGGCGGGTTGCAGCCCGCCGCGAGTGGTATTCAGCGCCATACTTCACCCTCCATCAAGTCCGCCGTTCCCTTTCGATCCGCAATCGTTCCCGCACCAGCCTATAAACCTGGCGGGCCAGCCTCTCAATTGAAAGTGTACCCGGTTCGATCCCGGATGTCACCTGGGTGGATTCCTCGGTCGCCTTCTCCCGCCTGACGGTACCGGATTCCCCGGCGGGTTGCTCTATCGGGCGCTCCTCGGCACCGGGAGCCATTTGCACCATCGGCGGCCCGCTCCGCCGAATCGGTGTATCCGGCGGCAGATCGAGCAATTCCAACAGGGCGGCGTCTTCGGGCGTCTGTTCCCCAGCCGTCGGCGTCACTTCCGGCGTGTGCGTGTGGACAGGTGGCGTTGCGGGTGCTGGCGTATCCCCTTTGCTGTATTCTCCGGGGGACTCGGCTTCTGCGCCGACCGGCCTGGCGGCCATTTCGGTGGCAGGCCGCCGGGGTTCCGCCTTTACACGCGGCTTCTGAATCTGGCCCGTAAGCCTGGCCTCCGGCGCATACTCACTTTCCCCCATATCCTCGTCTACCATGCCGGCCTGCTCTGTCAGCTCCGGCGTCGTGGGCAACTCCGGGCCGGGCGCTCGCCTGATCTCCGGCCTGGGCGGCAGGTTATCACGATGGACTTCCGATGGTACAGGTGCCTCACTCATGGCAGGCGGCTTATCCGGCGGCTCGGCGGCGACCGGCTCCGATGTCTCCGGTTCGACCGACGGTACCGCCACCCGATCGGGGACTCGCGGCGGTGGCTCCCAGGCCGGCACATCACGTGGTATATCCGCAGCCTGCGGCCTTTCTTCGGCCTCTGACGCGCGGGTCAGGGCGGTGTACAAGTCCTCTTCGTGATAGGTCGGCAGTGGGACATGCGATTCCTCGCCCGTAGGCATTTCTGTACCGGTATCCTCGGCCAGGGGCACGGCCCCTCGTGTGACTTCGACAGGCGGCACGCCCACATCTGCATCCGCCGCTTCCAGACCGCGTTCGGATACGGGCTGCATGGGCTGTGTTGGCACTTCAACTTTCCGGCCTGGCGGTTTCCGGGCCGGCGGCCCGGTTTTCCGTTGGACTTTGCCTTTTCCGCGTGGCACCCTCGGCGCCGGCTCTGAACCCGGCTTCTGTCTATCGCGGGGCCGGATTTCGGTCGC
>JALXEW010000013.1 GCA_027069285.1 Ardenticatenia bacterium
ACCAAATAGTACGGCACATCAACCGTCCAGGTGATGCCCACCAGCGCGAATCCCACCGAGGCAATCCCAAGCCCTAAGACCGCAGGCACCCGGAACCCGAACCGCGAGCTAAGCCACCCCCCAGGCACCGCCGCCGCCGCCATCGGCAGGGTGAGCGCCGAAAGTAAAAGTCCGGTCTCCAACGCGCCCTGCTCTATCGTCTCGGCACGCAGGCCGTTGACCAGAATCGGCACGCTGACCAGTCCGATCATCAGGCAGAAGCCGACAAACAGGTTGGCAAACGAGGCCGATGAGAAGTTCCGATCCCGGAAGAGCGCCAGATTCAGCAACGGATGGTCGGTACGGCCCTCCACCAGTACGAAAAGGCCCAGTAAAACCGCCGATACGATCAACATCGGAACGGCATAATCCGGCAGGGCAGCAAGCTCCTCAAACGAGACAGGGGTGCCAACCGGCACCTCGGTATTGGCCCCAAGCCCGACGTTAAGCGCCACAAGGGATAGAGTGATCGCCAACGCCCCGGCAAAGTCGAATCGCACCCCCGGCCTGGAGTCCCGAACGGCGCCCAACGCCCACGCGATCAGCCCCAACGCCAGTAAGCAGATCGGGATATTGAGCCAGAAGAGAACCCGCCAGCTCACAATTTGTACCATCAGCCCGCCGTAAAGGTGCCCGATCACCCAACCGGCGGTGTCGACCGCACCGATGACGCCTAAGGGCTGCGCCCGCCTGCCCGGCGGGAATATGTCTCCCACCAGCGCCATCGAGACCGGAACCATCGCCCCGGCTCCGAGTGCCTGAACTGCCCTGCCGGCTATCAGCAGGGCAAGCGCCACTCCGGATCGATCCGGCCTGGCCGCGAACCAGCGCCTGGCGATCCTGATGACCAGATCGGTTGGGCCGTAATCGGCCACGGCCACGAACCATGAACCGAGCATGAATATCACCAGGCATATGAGGTATACCCGTCGGCGCCCGATCAAGTCGGATACACGGCCCATGAAGGTCATGCTGATGGTATAGGCCAACAGGTAGCCGCTGACGGCCCAGGCGGCATCGTCCAGGCCGGTTTGCAGCGGCACTTCCAGATCGAGCACGACGGCGGGCAAAACGGCTGAGATAATGGTCAGATCGAGTGCTCCGATGAAAACCGGAACTCCGATCAGGGCCACGATCAGCCATGGGGTACGCTCCGGTAGACGTATCGGTTTGATCATACAGGCTCTTCCGTGATAGGGGGTTCAATTGTGGCGGGCACTCCGTAATCGTATATCTCGATGTGCCACACCGGCGGGCCTTCATCCGGCGTGGCACGTTCCGGCTCCGTCAGAACTATACGCGCGATCCGCAAGGTATCCACCTCGATCCATATCTCGGCTTCCACATCGCCGCCACCGATCAAACCGAGGGTCAGATCGGCCACATCTTCACCGTCGGCCACGCCGGCCAGATGGTAGCAAAGCGTGCCATCCAGGTCGTCAACTCCCACAAACTCCAGGTCTCGCACCGATCTCATCGCCCGTTCCAGGCCCGCCCCCTCGGTGAACATGCGAACCGGATCGAAGCCCGGCAGGAACGTATAGTGCACCCATTGTGAGCCGGTGATCAGCGGGGCATAGAGGTATTGATCCCGGCCCACTATGATCATCTCGGCATCGGCAACCGCAGTTGCCAGCAGGATGCGAACCGACGCGCGTATGCGGTCAGGAGCCACGTATATGCCCTCGGCCCGGCGGAATCCCATCATACCGGCATCGTCTATATAGGCCGGGGCGCCCTCGTGTTCTATGACCATTCGGAACGATCCGGCAGAGGTGACGTTTCCAGAGGCTACCTCTAACAGCTCGTCCGGCCCGTAAGGTGGGGTCGGGGCCGCCCCGCCGCCGCATGAGGCCACCAGCACCACGATCAAGATGAACAGTGTGTATACGCGGGTCTTCATCTCACGCCCTTTCCCGGAAGGTAAACCCTGCCTTCCGATCTACTGTACGTAGATCAGGCGTGCGTCGTCCCAGTACATATCGTTGTGCTTGAACGGCCACAGGGCACGCCCGCGCAGGAAGACTGTGACCTGGGGGCCACTGGTAGATACCACTATGGGGCCTACCGGGCCGTAAATGTCATAACGCTGGTACGGCTGACTCCAGACCACGCTCGCGCTCGACCAATCCTGGCCACCGGTGGGGTCTATGCCGACCCAGAAGACGATGTTATCCATATCATCCTGGGTGACCAGATCGGACTGATGCGGGTCGTCCTGCTGGCTGGACCAGGCATGTGCATATGCCACCAGCTCCACCTGGCGGCCCGGCTCCACGTCCACGGTCTGATACAGGCCACAATCCACTACACGATACATTCCGAATGCCTGGAACGCCTGTTGGCCCGAAAAGATGCGCGGCGGATCGAGGAACGGCGGGACTCTGGCGATCACCCTCATCTCCGGCCTGCCATACCCCACGTCGTTTCGGGGATCGTGCAAGGCCGGGCCTTCAAACCACCACGCCGTCCAGCCATCGGGCACCGAGAGTTCGGGTGCCCCCTGTTCGTGCGAGCCATCCTCGAAGCTACCGTTGATCAGCAGGTTCTCCCCCGTCAACGGCAACGGCGTCGGGATGAATGCGGATGTCATCAAAGGGGGAGGTGTGCCGGGTGGGTCTTGGGTGGCACGTCCGGTTCTGGTAGGCGACCATGCCGTGGACGACTCCATAGTGTACAAAGTGGGGGGGACGGTAAGGGTAAGCGTGGTGATGGTG
>JALXEW010000014.1 GCA_027069285.1 Ardenticatenia bacterium
CAAGGCCGTCCGCAGGGCGAGTATAATTTCAGCTTCTCCGGCCTGAAGACGGCGGTTTTGAGGGCCGTTTGCAGGGATGGAAAGCCCGGCAACCCGCTCCGAGATGACATCGTGATCGCCGATGTGGCCGCCGCGTTCCAGGACGCGGTAGTGGTCGCCCTGGTGGAGCGAACGGTACGGGCTGCGAGAGTCTTTGGCGCCAAATCCGTCATTGTGGCCGGCGGGGTCAGCGCTAATAAGGCGCTCCGCCGCGCCATGACCGAGGCTTGTGATGTGCCGGTTCACTTCCCGCCCATCGAGCTTTGCACCGATAACGCCGCTATGATCGCTGCTGCGGCTTGCTTCCGCTTCGAGGCGGGACAGCGTGACGGGTGGGATATGGATGTGCGCCCGATGTGGCCGCTGGCGCTTTGAGGTTTTGCGATATGTCGCCGATTCTGACCGATAGCTCCCTGGATTTCATCAGCCACAGCGCCGAGCAGACCACCAGACTCGGTACCAGGCTGGGTGAGTTGCTACGTCCAGGCGACCTGATCTGCCTGGAAGGTGGTCTCGGCGCGGGGAAGACGGCGATGGCTGCCGGGATCGCCCGCGGATGGGGCGCCGTCGAGCCGGTCAGCAGCCCGACTTTTGTGCTGGTGCACGAACACACTCGTCTATCCGATTCGACCAGGTTGCATCACGTTGACTGCTACCGCTTGAGCGGGGTGGATGAACTTTGGACGATCGGGTTCGATGACATAATATCCGGCAGGGACATAGTGGTGATCGAGTGGCCGGAGCGGATCGCAGAGGCTTTGCCCGGTGAGCGCCTTTGGATCAGAATCGAGGTGATCGAGGCCACCCGGCGCCTGCTTTGGTTCGAGGCGACCGGCGACCGATACAGGGAATTGCTGGAGGCGTTCCGGCATAGTCTTGCCGGGGGCAGGTGAGTACCGATTCGGAGGGGACGATTGCTACTGGCATTGGATACCGCAACCAGGGTGATAAGCCTGGCGTTGCATGACGGTCATGGGCTGCTGGCCGAATGGTCGTGGCGCAGCGCTAACCATCACACGGTCGAATTGACGCCATCTGTGGCCGAGGTGTTGGAACGCACCGGTGTGAACGTGACGGACCTGACCGCCGTGGCCGTTTCCAAAGGCCCCGGATCGTTTACCGGCCTGCGGATCGGGATGGGCTTTGCCAAAGGGCTGGCATTGGCGCGTGGCCTCAAATTCGTGGCCATCCCGGCCCTGGATGTGGTGGCAGCGGCGCAATCGTACTTCCGTGGTACACTGATGGCCGTTTTGGAAGCCGGGCGTGGGAAGTTGTGCGTGGGCACGTACCGGTGGCGTGGTGGGCGATGGATCGCGTCCGGCGAGCCGATGATAATGACCTGGCCACAGTTGCTGGAGCGGATCGAGAGGCCGACTTTGATCTGCGGCGAGATACCTCACGATCAGATCGAGGCGCACCCACCTGGGAAGCAACCGGTTGCGTTGGCGCCATCTGCAATCGGCCTGCGGCGGGCGGGGTATCTGGCGGAGTTGGCGTGGGAGCGGCTCCGCGCCGGCCTGGATGACGACCCGGTTACCGTCACGCCGGTTTATCTCCATCAGCCTGGGGTACCCGGAAAGTGAGAGATGGTTACGGAAGGGAATGTTTTCGTTCTGCGCTATATGAGGTATTCCGATATAGATCGGGTGATGGAGATCGATCGGATGTCGTTTGCGTTGCCCTGGAGCAGACGGACGTATCTGTTCGAGCTACAAAACGATAATTCGACGTTATTGGTGGTTGCGCCAAAGGGACCACGTCGCCGTTTGTGGGAAAGTATCCTGGGCCGCCGACGTGATGAGCCGTTGCCGGTGGGATTTTGCGGATTTTGGCATATCGCAGGCGAGGTGCACATAAGCGTGATAGCGGTGCATCGCGATTGGCGCGGGATTGGGCTTGGCTCGCTGATGATGGCGGGCGTGATGAGCCACGCACTGGGCATGAAGGCATCGCTGGTGACTTTGGAGGTGCGGGAAAGCAACGTTACTGCCCAGGAGTTGTACCGGCGGTACGGGTTCGAGTTCGTGGGGCGCAGGCCGGGGTACTATCGGGATAACATGGAGGACGCTTTGCTGATGACCGCTCAGCCACTTGATGCCGCGTATAGGGAACGTCTGGCCTCGCTCGTAGCCGGTCTGATGTCCAAGCTGCGCTTTGATGATGTGACTCGTTGGCCGATCATTCGCCACGCGAAGATCACTGCCGCTTGACCTTTTCGGAGGGGAGATGAGCAGGAGCATCGTTGGCGTAGACCTGGGCGGGACGCGGATGCGTGTCGCCCTTTTTGACGAGGATTTGAGGATCGTGGAACGTGCCGAGGAGTTGACCCGTGCCGACGAAGGCCCCGACTCGGTGATCCGGCGTATGCTGGCGCTGGCCGAGCGGGTGTACCCCGGCGCAGAGGATGTAGTGATCGGGATCTCGGCGCCCGGCCCGGTCAACCCGGATGCCGGCGTGATCGTCGCGCCGCCGAATCTTCCGGGATGGCATAACGTCCCGCTTGCCGACGAGTTCCGTGAGCATTTCGGCTGTCCGGTGCGGCTGAACAATGATGCTAACGTCGCGGCTTTGGCCGAGCGGGAGCTTGGTGCCGCGCGTGGGTACGATCACGTCATTTACATCACCGTCAGCACCGGAATCGGCGGGGGGATAATCAGCCACGGGCGGCTGATAACCGGTGCCAGGGGGCTTGCCGGTGAGGTCGGCCACGTGATC
>JALXEW010000015.1 GCA_027069285.1 Ardenticatenia bacterium
TCGTTGTGTTCACTATGGGTATGATGTGGTACCACGTGAGGGCATGGCGGCGCCATGAGAACGGGATGGCAACCGGCGCCAGGCCTCTCCTGCTCGGCCTGATCGCGACTTTTGTGACGCTCTTCGCGGCGACTCCGTTCGGAACGGATCCGACCGGGCGATATTTCCTGCCCCTGGCGACTTCGCTTTCGATCTTGTCCGGCGCCGCGATCTCCAGGGTGATTCGCGAGGGGCCGGGCATGGGAATCCGGGCGCCGAGCTGGATGGGAGTGGCTATTCTGGTCTATTTGCTGGTATTTAATCTGGCCGGGAATGTGTCCGCTGCGCTGAGTCCCACCGGGCTGACCACGCAATTCGACCCGATAAGCCATATCTCCCACGACTATGATGATGAGTTGATGGCTTTCCTCCGCGAACGCGGGCTGACACGCGGGTATTCCAACTACTGGGTGGCATTCCGACTGGCTTTTCTTTCGGGTGAGGAGATCATACTTTCGGCGTCTCTGCCCTATAAGGCCGATCTGAGCTACAATCCGGCGGATAACCGCTACCCACCATACCAGGAGGCTGTGGCCGAGGCGGACGAGGTCGTGTATATAACCAGTAACCACCCACGCCTGGATGCGCTCATCGCGGAGCGGATGCGCGAGGCTGGGGTCAGTTTTAATGAGCGCCAGATCGGGCCTTATCATGTGTTTTACGACCTATCCAGGCCGATCTCGCCGGAGGAGATGGGTTTTTAGTCCGCCTTGCTCCCCGTAGGTGCGTCCACCGGCAGGCCGGATGTGCCGATTCCCATTCCGTTGTAAAATAAGGTCGGGTTGAGGCGCCGAGTACGCGCACGTGCTATGTGGTTTATAAAGCGTTTGCCGCCTTTCAAGAAAAATATATCCCTGCTGCTATACGGCCTTTCCGTGTTATTGGTATCGGCGGCCATAGGTGGGTGGTGGCTCGTCAAGTGGTACCACGGTCGCCTGGAGTTGATGGCAACTGTCACGTTCCAGCAAACCGAGCTGGAGATAGCACGCGAGGCAGCACGGGGCGTGCAAGTGTACGTGGAGCGGGAGCTGGCCCGCCGGGGAGAGGATGCCCTGCCAGAGATCGAACGGGATGTGATCGATCTCTTCGTTAAGCCGATCCAGCTGCTGGAGCAGGGCACTGCGTGGGTCTACACGGCAGATGGTGTGATCTTCGGCCTCGGACCTGATTTCCCCCAGGAGTACCGCGATAAAGACCTGGTAGAGGTATTCGAATTGCAATCTCAGCTCGGCGCTTCTCATTATGAGGAGATGCTCGAGGCAGTGCTGGAGGCCCGCGAGGGAACCGGATGGTACATCTGGTCACCGGAAAGGGGCGTCGAGGTGGCCGCCTGGGCTCCTGTGCAGGTCGGCGATCAGGTGTGGGTGATCGGGCTTTCTACCCCCCTGAACGAGATATTGGAGGTATCAGGCGCCAGTCAACAGGTGGATACTATAAGGTTCCTGATGGCGACGTTCACCCTGCTGGTGATAGGGGTCGTCTATCTGGTATGGCACCTGGCCGGCTCTATAGCCAGAAGGGAGGCAGCCGAGGCAAGGTTCAGGGGGGTGTTCGAGGCGGCAGGGGATGCGGTGTTCATCGAGCGGCTGGATGGGGTGATAGAGGACGTGAACCGGGTGGGCTGCGAGATGTTGGGCTATACGCGCGAGGAACTGGTCGGCTCAAATGTGAGTATGTTGGTGCCCCCCGAGGTCTCAGATTCGTTAGGCTCATCGCTTGATCACTTGCTGAGGGGCGAAAGGGTGTACGTCGAGGCGGAAAATATCCGAAAGGATGGCGCCCACATCCCGGTCGAGGTCAGTATATCGCCGCTGGAGTTGGCCGATGGCCTGCACGCTGTGGTGGTGATCCGTGATATTTCCAAACGTAAGCGTAAAGATGCCGAGAACCGCCTGATAAGGGAGATCAATTCGGCGCTGAATAACTCCGCAAGGGCCGATGATGTGATGCAGCTTGTGGCCGATGGCATCGTGGAGACTTTCGGGGTGCCGGTTTGCGCGATGCTATCGGCCAGCGAGGCAACAAGGTATGTGATGATCAAGGGCCTGGCAGTCCGTCCGGGCACCGTCGATCGCACAAGTTGCATAGGCAAAACCCTGAAGCCCGGCTATAAGTTCCCGGTCAGGGAAAATGGGTTCTGGGATAGTTACTACCGCCGGCTGGAACCGGATAGGGTGCCGCTCCGAATGCTGACCAGTGTCTTAGGTAACATGGTCAGGGAGACGGGGTTCCCAGATGAGCTGGAGAGGGCTGTATCCAACCTGATGAATATGGCCAGCTTGGAGAACGTCTCGCTGACGCCGCTCTCGTTCCAGGGACGAATGAGAGGGGCGTTGGTCGTCTTTTATGGGAATGAAACTAAATCGGATGTGGTGGACAGTTTGGAGGAATTCGCCAAGCAAGTCTCGTATATGATCGAGCGGGCATGGCTCTACGAAAGTACCGCCGAACGCCTACGCCGTATAGAGGTGCTGGCCCTCATCTCCCAGAGGATGAGTTCCCACCTGGATATGAATAAGGTGCTGGAGGCGACGGCAGACGGAGCTATCGAGTTGCTGGGAGCCGATAAGGTGGGCATATACCTGGCGGATGAGATCCACGGCTCGATCCGGGCCGCACATGCCAGGGGGCTTTCGGAATGGTATCTGACGAAGATCAATGAGCTGTATTGGCAACTGCCAGGCCGGGCGGTCACTTTCACCGAGGAGCCGTTCCTGGCACCAGATGTGCTGAGCGACCCGCGTACTGAGGTACTCCGCGAGCTGGCGAAAAAGGAAGGTTACCGCTCTCTATGCGTGTTCCCTATGAAACACCGCGGTAAGGTGATCGGCGGGCTGACGCTTTATCACTCCGATGTGAGGTTCTACTCCGAAGAGGATGTCAATCTGGCCCAGACGCTGGCCGATCGGGCGGCAATGGCGATAGGCAACGCTATGCTCTACGAGGCGGAACGACAACAACGCCAGGTCTCGGATATTATCCGCGAGGCGGGCATGGCGCTGGCAGCTACGCTCGATCCATCGGAGATGATGATCCGGCTGCTCGAACAGGTCAGGAGGGTGGTGCCTTATGACGCCGCCAATGTTATGATGATAGACGAGGACGGGGATACGATCCGCATCAAGCACCTGGTAGGATACGAGCGGTTCGGGAATAAGAAGTTCGTCTCCGGGCTGACGTTTTCGCTATCTAAGACGCCGAATCTGCGCAAGATGGCCAAGACTAAAAGGGCATATCTGATTCGAGATGTGCTCGATTACCCCGGCTGGAGGAGGATACCGGAAACGAACTGGCTGCGCTCCTGGGTGGGAGCGCCAATCGTGTTGCGCGGCGAGGTCATGGGGTTCTTCTCGCTGGATAGCGCCACGCCCGGATTCTATACCGAGGAGCACGCACGGCTCTTGGAGATCTTCGCCACCCACGCGGCAATCGCCCTGGAGAATTCCCGCCTGTTCCAGGAGGTACGGCTTTATGCCGAGGCGCTGGAAGCTGAGGTGATGCTGCGTACCGAGGAGATACGCAGAGAGCGCGAGCGCATGGAGACTATTTTGCACCACGCGGCTGATGCTATCATCCTGATGAATCTGGATTCGAAGATAGAGTACGTCAACCCGGCCTGGGAACTGCAAACCGGCTACCCGGTGACCGAGACGCTCGGCCACCCCATCCGCGAGGTGCTGGGCTACGATATGACAAAGCGCGAGCTGGCCGAGATGTTCGATGTCCTCAAGAGTGGACAGGTCTGGCGCGGGGAGATGGAACTCAAGCGGGCCGACGGCACCAGATACTACGCCGATATGACTATAGCTCCCATCACGGACGAGAGCGGGAATCCGGTTAACTTCGTCGGCATTATGAGGGACATAACCCATATCAAGGAAACTCAGCGTATGCAAACGGCGTTTATCGAGAATGTGTCACACGAGTTGCGAACGCCGCTTTCCAGTATACGGCTGTATACCCAGTTGCTGCGACAGGGGAAGCAGGAGAAGTGGGAGCATTATCTGGATAGGTTGGAACGTGAGGTGGCCCGCCTGGATGCCATCGTCATGGGGCTGCTGGATTTTTCGAGATTGGACGCGCTCTACGATAACCTGGAAGCCAGGCCGGTTCGGATCGAGCAGGTTTTGAGGGATTTGCTGATCAGACATGCACCCCGCGCCGAAAGGAAGAATATCAAGCTGGAGGTGAGTGTGGAGGAGGAGCTGCCACCGGTGAGGGGGGATGTGGCAATGGTGGCCCAGGCGATCTCTCACCTGGTGGAAAACGCGCTGAATTATACCCACGAGGGCGGTAGCGTCATCATGCGTGCCTCACGCCACGGCCACGAGGTTAAGGTGTCGGTGGAGGATACCGGCGTCGGGGTGCCCCTGGGGGAGCAACCTTATGTGTTCGATAGGTTTTTCCGTGGCGAGGCGGCGTACCAGATGAATGTGCCTGGAACCGGCCTCGGATTGGCCCTGGTTAAGCGGATAGCGGAGGTACACAACGGACGGGTGGAGATGAAAAGCACGTTCGGCAAGGGAAGTGTTTTCGAGGTGTATCTGCCGATATGGGAGGAGTTGAATTCGGAATAGGCGCCGGCTCGGACGGGGTATGCTGGCCGTAGGGGCGCCCTATCGGGCGCCCCTTCCGCTTCCAGGTACCCTCGGAGCCGCTATTTGGCCAGGTATTCCAGCATCGAACGGGCAGCCCTGCGGGCAGCCGCAACTGCCGTGCTGACCAGGTCTGGGCCGTGGACGTTATCGCCACCTGCGAACACGCCTGGGATGCTGGTGACTCCGTTCTCATCCGCTTTGATCAGGCCCCATTTGTGGGTCTCCAGGCCTTCGGTGGTCTCGCCCAGGAGTGGGTCGGGCCAGTAGCCGATCGCCAGGATGACGGTATCGGCTTCGACGGTGTATTCGGAGCCTTCGATCTTGACCGGTCGTGCCCGCCCGCTCTCGTCAGGCTCTCCGAGTTCCATGCGGATGAATTCGATGGCTTTGAGTTTGCCGTTTTCGCCGATGAAGCGCACCGGGGCGGTGAGCCATTCAAATACGGCGCCTTCCTCTCGCGCATGTTCACGCTCGCGAACACAGCACGGCATCTGTTCCTCGGTGCGGCGGTAGGCACAGACGACGTTGACGTCTTTGCCGGCTTTCTTTTGGAGCCGGATCGAGGTGCGCACGCAGTCCATGGCGGTATCGCCGCCGCCGATGACGAATACTTTGTCGCCGATCTCCGGGACTCCTTTCGCCCGCAGGTCTTCCGGCAGCATTTCCGGCGGGACGTTGGCCCGCGCCAGGAATTCGGATGCCTCGTAGACGCCATCGAGGTCAAGGCCTTCGACCCGAACTTTGGCATCCACGTTGGCGCCGGTGCCCAGGAATACGGCATCGTATTTTTCGATTATCTCGGCAAGTGGGATGTCCTGGCCGATCTTGACGCCGTATACGAATTCGACTCCGATCTCCTCAAGGGATTCCAGTTTGCTATGAACTAATTCCTTATCCAGTTTGAACGAGGGGATGCCGTATACCAGCAGGCCGCCACCTTCCGGCCACTTTTCGTATACGGTGACGGCATGGCCGGCCTCACGCATCAGTTCGGCAACGGTCAACCCGGCAGGCCCGGCGCCAATCACGGCCACTTTTTTGCCGGTATCCGGGCCGGGCTGCCGAACGGGGAATTTGCCACCGTGCTTCTGGCGGTGGTAATCGGCGACGAATGCTTCCAGACGGCCTAAAGCCACCGGGGTACCCTTCTTGCCCAGGACGCAGGCGCCTTCGCAAAGTCTCTCCTGCGGGCATACCCGACCGCATATCTCCGGCATCGGGCTGGTCTGACGGTATACCTCGGCTGCCTCCTCGAACCTGCCCTGGGTTATCAGCCACATCGCCATCGGGATGTAGTTGCTCAGCGGACAGGCTTTCTGACATTGGGCGCCGGGACAGAGGATGCATCGTTCGGCCTCGGCCATCGCTTCTTCCGGCGTGAAGGGGATCATGATCTCGTCAAAGTCGCCGATCCGTTCTTCGGGCGGGCGTTCCTTCGGCAGGACCGGCTCCAGCGACATTTTGTGCTTGCGAGTGGCGCTATCAATGCGCGGTAATGTGAGGGCCTCGTTTTTGTCGTCGGCCATTATCTTCCTCCAGAGTTCGATTCGTTCGCTTTGCGGTGCACTTTCACCCATTTGAGGATACCCACCATGCGTCCGGGCCGGGAGTGAGACCTGTCACTTTTCGGCCTAACAGGCATCACCCAGGGGGAGTGACGTTGCGAGATCGCATGGGCGAGGGCAAAATGACGGCATGGAAGAGGTGAAGGTATGCGGCGCCTGCGGCAGGCAATATCCGCTGATGGCCGAGAGTCTGGGTATATGCCCGGACTGCGCCCGCACCGGTAAGGGGCAATGGTTGGCCGAGGCCGCACATGTGAGGTCTCGCCGCCTGTTCGATCTGCCGGAGAGGCCACCCCGTACCCAGGGAGGGGTGCGTTGCGCTCTCTGTGGTTGCGAGTGTGTCATCGGCGAGGGAGAACGCGGGTTTTGCGGCCTGAAACCAGAGCCACCTTTCGCTCCAGGCCGGACCATCCCGCCCTTGTTTGCTCTTCCGTTTCCCCCTCACGCCTCCCTTTCTAGGCGTCAGGTGCAAGCGCTTGGTGGGAGGCCATAAGCTACGCTTCAACTTTCCCGATGGCTGCTTCCAAGCAGAATGTCAAAGAACTGGTTGATATTTTTCTGCTTATCTCGAACTAGATCGAGATACCAGTCATATTGAGCAGCAATGCATTCTTGTAGCACTTCTTTAGTTATGACTAAATCCACAGTTATCGGGTGCACATACTCCTGCAATTCCGCCAAGGCCTCATCCATTCCCTCTTCGCGTTCCCACCAGGAGATAATAAATCCAGACAAATCGTAGGACTGGCCTTTGTATTCAATTTGCCTGGAAAGAAGCCAAGCAAAATCCCAAACGCGGTCTGCAAATGGCGATGGATACAACTCCTGAACCCAATTCTTGGCCTCCCATACAAAATAATTATCATTCTTAACAAACAACCCATCGGGTATACAGTAAACAGCGTTCGCTTGAAGGTCCTTCAGTCTGCTCACAAGCCTTTTGTGTTTATCACCACGTATATCGGATGGAATGGGTATTCTCCTCCAGAAAATTCTCGGCTTACCCGCGAGCACCTGATAACCACTGTGTCTGAAGTACTCCCTCAATAAACCCTCGTAAATCTTGGCAAACAGAAAGACACGCATTCCACCCGCATTTTTGGGCGAAAACATCTCGTCTAATTGTTGTTGAATCTGCGTGCTCATCAAATACATCCTCTTTCAGGCTTGCCTATGCCTTACGTTAGCCGCCCCGCGAAGCAACTGAGCTGGTCGGGGTCGGCTGCAAGCGGCGTTAGGTTGTTTCCGTCTTTTACTTTGCCACAGGGCCGGGTTTACCCTCTTACCCAACAGCAAAAGCGTCTTTCGAGTAGATTGATTAAGCCATAGAGGCTTAGCCCCAACGCACTCATAGCTAGAACACCGGTATACATCTGAGCGCAAGCCATGCGCCACTACGTTTCTACCACGACACAACATCCAAGCCCAGTTGTAGTGGCGAACGACTCGGCAATAAAGGGCACGGCAATTGTTTTACCAGCGCTGATCCTCAAAATTCCCGGATGCCAACTCCGCCATGCTCCCTCACTCGCATGGGACGGGAACGGCGTTGCCCGCACGATTATAGTGAATTATACTCATCTAAACAGTCCCACTCACCCGGGGTCTGGGAAATGGATGTGAGGCTTCTGCCGGTTTTGGGCGTCGCGGTAACTATCATCATCGGAGCCGCCTGGCTGCTGAGAAGAGGGATTAACACCCGCTCTCTCCCGCATCGCTACGATACTGAGCTGACGGCTATAAATGCCCTGGGTGAGGCTTTGAAGTCTGCCCCATACCGAGAGGCACTGCTGGAGGCGATCTACCAACAGATCACCAGGCTCATGGAGGTGCCGATCTTCCTGGTGGCGCTGGTGGATCGCCCGGTCGGGATGTTCACCTTCCCGCTGGCGATGACCGAAGGGAAAAGGACGGAGATCGAGCCATGCTCTACGAAGGAATGCCCACTGCTTTCGGAGGTGCTGGCCGAGGGTAAGCCTTTGCTGATCCCGGAAGGCGCTTCTGCAAGGCTGACGGCAAATGGCGTACATCCCCAGAAGATGCCCCCGGTCAAAAGCCTTATGGTGGTTCCGCTAATGGTGGGGGAACATGAGGTGGGAGCGATGGCGGTGGGACATCCCATGCCACACGCTTTCGGCGAGCATGAGTTGCGATTGTTGGACGCTATAGGGGCGCTGGCGGCGATCTCGGTCCGAAATTTGCAGCTTTTCCAGGAAAATCGCGCACGAGAGGAATACCTCAAGGAGGTGGGGGCGGTCTCGGCACTGATCAATGCCAGCCTCGACCCGGAAGCGGTGCTGGATGCCGTCCTGGAGGCGGCAATGCGCGTCAGCGGCTGCCAAAAGGTGGGGATATTCCTGGAAGAGGATGGGTATGTCAGGCTGGTCAAGAGTATCGGCCTTAGCGATAGGTACGTGGAGGCTTCACAACGCCTGCCAATAGATCACGGTCCACGTACAATGGTGATGCGGGAGAAGAAGGTGCTGGTGGTACCCGATATAGTTAATGACCCCAGGCTGGGCGATCTGGACGAGGTGGTGCTGGGTGAGGGTTTCCGCTCGTTTGCGGATGTGCCGATGCTCTTCCAGGATGAATGCGTGGGCCACCTGACGGTGTACTACGATGAGCCACATTATTTTTCCGGGCTGGAGATAGAGGTTTTGAATACGCTGGCGAATCAGGCGGCCACGGCCCTGGTCAACGCCAGGTTGTACGAGCAGGCAGATGAGGCACTGGCGGCCAGGCTGGCGGAGCTTTCGGCAATAGAGGCTATCTCCAGGCAGGTCTCGGCCTCGCTGGACCTGGATACTATTATCAGGGAGGTGCTGGACGCGGCGGTCGAGACTATAGGGGCAGATAGCGGGTCGTTTTCGCTGATCTCCGGCCCCGATGTCTATACGTTCATCGCTTATAAGGGCCGCCCGGATTCCCCACACATAGAGGTGCCCGTCCGATGGCCAATGGAGCGAGGGGTAATCGGCAGGGTGCTGCGAACCGGGAAGCCGGCGCTGGTGGATGATGTGAGCGAGGATCCGGATTATTATGAGTTTTCCGAGCTAACCCGATCCGAGCTTTGTGTCCCGGTACGGCTGCGCGATGGCGCGATCATCGGGGCGATCAATCTGGAAAGTAGACGACGGGCGGCTTTTACCCAGATGCACCTCCGCTTTTTGGAAAATCTCGCCGATCACACGGCAATAGCCATAGAGAACGCACGACTCTTCGAGGAGTTGAAGGCCAGCCACGAGCATATCGAGGCCATCCTGAATTCCACCAGGGATGGGGTTTTGGTCTTCGATACGCAGGGCATACTCACTCGTGCGAATCCGGCTGCCGAAAGGATATTGGGACTGGAGGTGGAGCCTTTTGTGGGCCGCTCATTCGCCGAGCTGCTGGAGGAGATGCTGGATAGGGGTCTCCTGAGCCGCCTGGGCTATACCGGTGAGGATGTGGTGGAAATCGTCCGCGAGTTGAAGCGGGAGCCGGATAAGGTGGCCCGCCGCCAGTTCACACAGACGCTCCCGGAGGGGCAACGCTTCATTGAGGAGATAGTCTCCCCGGTGCTGGACGGACATGGAGATGTGATCGGACGGTTGATCGTCTGGCGGGACATCACCGAGTTAAAGGAGCTGGAAAAGTATAAGGAAGAGTTCACCAATATGATCGTCCACGATCTGCGCAGCCCGCTCTCGTCGATCATCGAGGGACTGCGAATGGCACAGGAGTTGCTCCAGGAGGAGCCAGAGGCTACCGCTCTGCTGGAACAGGTGGTGGATATATCGCTAAATAGCGCCGAGGCATTGCTGAACCTGGTCGAATCGCTGCTGGACATCAGTAAGCTGGAAGCCGGTAAGATGCCACTGCAGGTGGAGTCTACTTCGCTCCATGAGCTGGTCGCGGATGTGGTCGCGACGCTGGAGCCTCTGGCACAACAGGGGGGAATCGAGGTCAAGGTGGACATCCCGGATGGTATCCCGGCAATAAAGGTCGATCCCGATAAGATGCACCGGGTCTTGGTGAATTTGCTGGATAACGCCCTCCGACATACCCCGACCGGGGGCGAGGTAAGGATAGCCGCAAGGCAGTCGGATGGGGAGGTTCTCGTCAGCGTCACCGATACCGGGCCTGGGATCGCGCCGGCTGATAGGGAACGGGTTTTCGATAAGTTCGTGCAGCTTTCCAAGAAGCCGGTGCGAGGCCATAGGGGTTCCGGGCTGGGACTCGCGTTCTGTAAGCTGGCAGTGGAGGCACACGGCGGCAGGATATGGGTGGAGGAAGGCCCGGAAGGTGGGGCCTCTTTTGTGATGGCTATACCCGCCGCCGCGTTTATAATCTGACCGGTATGGGGCGATCCAAGAGATGGTTGTTGTATGAGGTCACTTGCCCGCTATGCTAATATGATAACCTGGGCGCTGGGCCTGCTGACGCTGGCCTGGTTGCTGGTTTTCCACCCCATTCCATCCCTCGAAACGATGCCTCCCCTATGGCCGTTCGTGGCAGGTTTGATAGGCCTGGCCTGTAACTTCGGGATCGCGCTCACGTACGGCCAGATCACCGGCGCCCACGCATTTGTCATGCTGGCCTACCTGGCGATGGGCGGTGACGAGGGCACGGCATGGGCGCTCTGGGCAACGGTGACGGGGACGTTGCTCGGCGTGCTGGCACGAGATTGGGGCGATGGCGGGCTACGGAAGGCGGTACCCGGCGCTTTGATGGAGACCGCCGATGTGACGCTGAGTTTGTTGATCGCCGGGGACTTGGTTTATGTGCCACTGGGGGGCGAGCTGCCGCTGACGGACCCCTCGGTGGGGAATTCACCGGCCCTGGCTGCGTTCGCACTCGTGTTCCTGGCGGCTTTTAACGCGCAGATCGGGCTGAGATGGGCACTGGATGGTGAGGAGCCGGGGGTGTTATTCCGCGCAAATGGTAGGGTGATGGCACTTATGGAGGTGGTTCCGCTGCCGTTTGTGGTGCTGGGGGCCGTGGTCTATAACCGCCTCCCGGCGATTATGTTCGTGACGCTCGGCTGTGGGATGGCGGCGGTGGCGGCTGGGGTGCACCTGATGAGCCGGGTACAGGCCCGGTACCGCCAACGGTTGCGGGAGGCCGCTTCGATAAACTCGGTCGGCAGGGCGATGCGCACCAGCCTTGATATGGATACGCTGCTGGAGACGCTCTATCTGCAGGTGGCCCACTTGCTGGGGGTGGATAGTTTCGAGGTGGCACTGGTAGACCCGACGACGAATTCGCTCCGCTTCCCGCTGGCGGTGCGCGAAGGGCGCCATGAATCACGCCCGCCCAGGCCTATGGGCCACGGGCTTGTGGAGTATGTGATCGAAAACAGGGCTCCGCTGCTCATAGAAAGTGATGTGATCCGGACTGCTAAGGGTATGGGGCTGGAACCGCCGGAGGTGGCACCCTATTCATGGCTGGGGGTGCCATTGCTGGCACCGGATAGGGCGCTGGGCTGTATTGTGGTCTCGTCTTACAGGCCGGACCGGCCATTGGATAGGCACCATTTGCATATGCTGACAACTATCGCGCCGCACGCGAGTATGGCGGTCGAGAACGCGCTGCTCTACGGGCAGATGCGAGATCGGGCAGCACAAATGGTGACGCTCAACGAGCTGGCGGCGCGGATGAGTTCGTCGCTGCAAAGGGAACGTGTGCAGGAGCTGGCCGCCGATGCGATGTTGAAGCTGGCGCATTGCGACGCTGCGGCGATCTTCCTGAAGGACGGTGAGGATGAGGTTAAGCCGGCCTATACTCTGGCGGTGAGTGCCGATGAGTTGCCCGGGCTGCCATGCCACCCGGATGATCACGCCGGCCCGATCTTCAGGGCCGACCTGCGCAAGGCATCGGATGTGCTCCACGCCGCCGAGTTCACTTCCGCCGGGTTCAGGGCGCTGATACAGTTGCCGCTACACGCACCGGGCGGGACTATCGGGGCGCTGGTGGGGCTTTACAGACGCCCGTTTCACCTCGCCGGCGATGAGTTGGAGCTTTTGCAGGCTTTCGCCAATCAGGTCGCGCTGTCGCTCAGTAACGCGCGGCTGTACGAGATGACGGATAAGGCGTTGGCCCTGCGCGTCGAGCAGTTATCGGCCCTGACCGAGGTGAACCGGGAGTTGAGCGCCACTCTCGACCTGGAGCATTTGTTCCAGATGGTGCTGGATAGGGCAATGGAGGCCACGGAGTCCAGGTACGGGGCGCTGATGATCCGCCATCCCGAAAAGCCGGGGTTCATGCAGGTGGTGGCGGCCAGGGGTTACGATTCGACCCCCAGGGCGGGCGAGGTGATGCCCCTTGATAATGTGACCGGGCGGGTGCTCCAAAACGGCCAGGTGGCCGTGCTGGATGAGGTGCGCGAGGAGCCTGAATATGTGCCGTTTTCGCCGGATGTCAGGTCTCAGATGAGCGTGCCGATCATACACGAGGGGCGCCCGGAAGGGGTGATCACGCTGGAAAGTGATGTCCCTTCGGCATACGACCCCGATAAGGTGGATTTCGTCACGCAGCTGGCCATACAGGCGGCCCTGGCGATCCACAACGCCAGGCTTTTCGCCCAGATCACCGAAACTAATGAGCGGCTCCGGGCTATCCTGAATTCCACCCGCGAGGGCATGTTGATGATAGACCGGGAGGGCGAGATATTGATGGTGAACTCCCGCCTGGGCGAGTTGATCGGGATGGATGTGGATGGATGGGTGCATACCAAGCTGGTCAGGCTGCTTGCGGAGCCGGCGCTGAGGGTGCCACAGAGGTTCGGATTCGAGCCACAGGAGATGCTCGACTTGTTGGACGGGCTGCGGAACCGCGAGCTGCCGGATTTGAGGACGTTTACTTACCCGCTCGAGGGCGAGAGGTATCTGGAACGCTCGGTGACACCTGTCCTGGACGAGGAGATGCGCCTGATCGGGGTGCTGATGGTGCTGAGGGATGTGACGGAGCAGGAGGAGTTAGCGCAAACCCGCGAGGCGTTGACCAGTATGATCGTGCATGATCTGCGTAGCCCCCTCACGGCGGTTATGAGCAGCCTGAAGTTGATAAACGAGTTGATCCCGCCGGAGAGTGATCTCAGGGATGTGATCGCCAGGGTGACCGATACTTCGATCCGGGCGGTGAGGAAGTTGCTGAATCTGGTCGAGTCGCTGCTGGACATTAGTAAGATGGAAAGCGGCTCTATGGAACTGACCCGCGATATTCACTCGCTGGAGGCGATCATCAGGGAGGCATGGGATACGCTGGAACCGCTGGCAAATGAGTTGGGGGTCGAGATGGTGCTGGATGTGCCACCTGATCTGCCGCCGGTTGATGTCGACGATTATAAGGTGGAGCGGGTGCTGGGTAATCTGCTCGATAACGCGCTGAAGTACGCACCAGAGGGTGGCAAGGTGGGGGTGCGGGCTTATATGCCCGGTGAAAACGGCGCCCCACCGGGTTATGTGCGGGTGGATGTGTGGGATACCGGGCCGGGCATCCCGGATGAGTATAAGCCACGTATATTCGACCGATTTGTGCAGGTGCGCGGTAGACGCGGCAGGCGACGTGGTACCGGCCTGGGGCTGACTTATTGTAAGATGGCGGTGGAAGCCCACGGCGGGAGGATATGGCTGGAGGACCGACCCGGAGGGGGGACGGTGTTCGCTTTCACGCTCCCGGTGGCTGTGGAGGATGGCAGGTAGCCGGGGATCGCCTCAGTAACCGCTCTCTTGCGCCCTTTCCAGCCCGGCAAGTAACCAATCTACCCGACGTGGTATCCACTCAAATAGTTTGGGCCAGGGAACGAGTTTCTCCGATAGCGAGGGATATACCAGGCCGAAATCCATGCTGGGTTCGAAGGCGTGCTCCCGCAGGTATTTGCGCGCGAGTTCGTCGGTTCGGCGGCTTTTGGATTTTATGATGCCATCGAATAGGGGGGTGACCAGCACTCCCCCTCTACCTGCGTGTTCGGTGCAAAGTGACCGTATCTCCGAGGCCCTGGCGTCAAACCAGTCCCGAACGGGCGCGAAGGCGTGCTTACCGGGTTCCGAGAGTAGCGTCAGTCTGTCGCCTGTAAGCGGCAGGGAGCCGTTCACCGACATGTCGTTCAGGCTACCATGCCAGCTGGCCTCGGCCCGCACTACCTGTCCGCCCCGATCCGCGTAGACCCAGACGTGCTCCAGCTCGTAAAGGTGCACTATGTCCCAGTCCCACCAGATCGCGTATTCGATGGCAAGGGATGCCGGCCTCCCTGAGCCATCCAGGCGGATGCGCCTGGGGAATGATGGGGAATCGGCATCTTCCCGGAATACGGTGTAGCCTGCGACCAGGGGGAGGAATGGCTCCCGCGAGTCGAATTTTATGACGGGGGCGTAATGAGCGGCTAATTCCCGATCCGAATCCGGGTATCGGTTGCTTCCCTCAATGAGGGAGTCCACGGTCGGCTCACCGGGTTCGCTCTCGCTCATGGGTTTTCCTCTCCTGCGATCCGTAGGTTCATCGGTCGTCCCACGGCGAGGGGAGATACCACGCAAGCAGCCAATTGTCAAAAATCCACCGGACGATGGGCTTTCGGCGGTAGCTATTCCCGTCTAAACATGATACACTTCACCACGGTGATAAGGCCCGATGGCCCATCACTTTACAATTAAGCTTTTATTTTGGAGTAAGGCCGAATGAGTGCGGATTTCACATCGCGCCTTGTGGGGATGGTGGTATTGGCGATACTCGGGGCGCGTTTGGGCGTGAGCCTCTCACAATGGCTGGAGATGGACGTGCCGCCGGAGATGACCGGCATGATATTTTCAATGGTAGGCGCGCTCACCGGGTTGGTGGTCACGCCGTGGCTCACAATACGCCCGCTAAGGGCTGCCCGCGAACGTATTACCATGATGCCGGCTGAGAATCTGCTCGGCTCGGTGATGGGCCTCACGTTCGGCCTGATCCTGGCGGCATTGCTATCGGTGCCGCTTTCCCTGTTGCCTGTCCCCTTTAATCAGGTATTGCCATCGGCATCCGCGCTGGTGCTGGCGTATCTCTCCACGGTCATATTTTCGGGCCGCGCAGGCGATATTATCAACCTGCTGCGCATCTCGCTGGGGCCGGGAGGTTCTCAATCTTCACCCGATGGCGGCAGGCGCGTCCTGCTGGATACCAGTGTGATCATAGACGGCAGGATCGCCGATATTCACGAGACGGGTTTCATCGGGGGCACGCTCCTGGTGCCGCGATTCGTGCTGGCCGAACTCCAACATATAGCGGATTCCGCCGATACCATCCGCAGAAACCGTGGTAGACGCGGACTGGAGGTGCTGGAGCGCTTGAAGCGTAACCCCCTCTCACCGGTCCAAATACTGGATGCGGATGTGGAAGGCACCCGTGAGGTGGATGATAAGTTAATCCAGCTGGCCCGCCAGATGCATGTGCCGATTATGACTAATGACTATAATCTCAATCGCGTGGCCGAACTCCAGGGCGTACAGGTGCTCAATCTCAATGACCTGGCCAATGCCGTCAAGGCGGTTTTTCTGCCCGGCGAGACTATGACTTTGCATATAATCCAGGAGGGGCGCGAGATCAATCAGGGCGTCGGGTACCTGGACGATGGCACAATGGTCGTCGTCGAAGAGGGGAAACGGTATATCGACCGCAATATCGAAGTGGTGGTCACTAAGGTTCTGCAAACGTCGGCTGGCCGGATGATTTTCGCCCGCCCAAAGGATTTGGTCAAACCCGGACGTGGTATCCACTGAGCGGGCGCCTTCACGGTGCCAGAGACCCCGCCGGGGCTACTCCCAGTACCAATAGCTCGTAAAATCCATCCGCTTCGTCCACTACTATGGCCGGTAGCTCGCCAAGCGGCAGTAATACCAGGTCTGGCTCATCGCCTTCCGCCGGTTGATAGCCGAATGCCCCCACGCTGCCGGTCTCGTCCACGCTGAATGACATTCCGACCGGATCGTAAGACTCAACCGGTACCCATAGATGCGCCACCACGTCGGTATCCCCATCCGGATGGAACGGGCTGAGCAGCTCCACGTAGTACGAGACATCCTCGGATGCCAGGGTCAGTAATGTGCCGCGAGCCGGCCCCAGTTGCAGCCGCGCAGTCCCATCGACTGCCGCCTCGCCATATGCGATGATGAGCCGCCATAGGGCCGTGGCATCACTTGTGGCCGCATCCGCACGTAACAGTACCACCCCGGCCCGCCCGGTTGAGCGCAATCGTACCTGTAATCTGCCGTCAGTTGTCTCCACCAGGTAGGGCGAGTCCGGCGGGATGGCCGTAGCGATCCCCTCGCGGTCTACTATCGCCAACATCGGTTCCATCAGCCCGTCCGGCGTCCCCTCGATGCTGTATGAGAGGTAAACCGGCAACGAGGCCAGGTTCCCCGCCTCGTCGCGAGTTTCCACATCCAGTGTGATCTCGGCGGTGGCCGTATTTTCACCTTCCATGCCCAGGTAAAGCGGCGTCTGCCCGCTAAGTGAGACCTCTCCGGCCCTCGGCAATATCCTCATACGCACGTCTACCGATGGCACTTCCTCATAGTCCGGCAGCCAAACCCGCAGGATGTTCTCACCGATCCCGGCCTCGTCCGGAACCGAATAGTAAACCCGCGCGACCCCATCCTCGGTGAACGCTTCGTCGGACGAGAGGCTCCCGATCACTTCTGCCCCGTCCTGCGCCGGCCATAGCTGAAACGCCACCCGGTATGAATCCATTACTGCCGGGGCGCCGGTTATCGTCAACACGGTCGCTTCTATGGGGCGGTCTTGCTGGCCCTGGGCCACCACTATCTCCGGCTCGATCCTGATCTCGGAAAGGACTTCGGCCAATGTGATCGGCGCCCTCAAACTGGATTCTCCGGCTTCGGTCTCCAGGGTGGCCGTCAGGGTATAGTTTCCGGGGGCACTTCCGGGGGTGAATGTGGCCGTCGCCACCCCGCCGCTGACGATGGCCGTGGCCGGGTTTACTTCTCCGGCGCCGCCGGTGTTGAAGCTCACTTCTAGTCCCTCGGTACCGCCGCCCGACGGGTCAAAGACTACCGCTTGTATTGTGATGGGGTTCGGATCGCCGGCTCTGGCAGTGATCGGCGAGGGCATGATCGCGATGATCTGAGGATTCGGGGCGGCGGTGGGCGGTGCTTCGGCCTGTGTGGGAACCGGGGTCGGCGGCACGGTCGGCGCCTGGATCACGACCGGCGTCGAATAGTAGGCCACCTGCGTCGCCAGGGCCGATACCTGCCCGGCCAGCGTGTAGGCGTACCATCCGGCTACCAGGCCGGCCACCAGTGCAGCCGCTAGTGCCACTCCGGATGCGAATAGGGCAACCCATGAGATCGCCGATGGGGAGCGTGCCCTGCCGGGCATGGCGGGCCTTATCAAACGCTCTCGCTTTGGTGTTTGTGGGGGAACGCTCATTTCCGGCTCATCCGATTCCAAGCTGACGCCCGTTGATCGCGGTCCAGACGCTTTGTCTCAAGCGAGCTGGGGAGATCGGTTTGGTCAGGTAGTCGTGCACTTTCGCCACCCTCAGTGCGAAGACTTTATCCTGCTCTGAAGATAGGGCCGTCACGATGATCACCGGTATGCCGGCCAGTTCCTCGTTGGAACGCATTCTGGCGATCACTTCCCAGCCGTGCATATCCGGCATCATCAGGTCCAGCACTACTACGTCGGGCACCAGGTCTTCGATCACGTTCACGGCGTCCCGCCCGGTGGTCACGGGCACGAATTCCACGTTAAGGTCTTGCAGTACCTGGCCTACTATTTCGAGAAAATCCTCGTCATCTTCCACGCAGACTACGGTCTTCGGCTCACTGATCCTTTGGGTTTGCGCCATTATCAAAGTATCCAGGTCCAACACGTCCACATCGTCCAGGCTCTCACCCGATGGCTTGCCCGAAACGTCAACTTCCACAAACGCTACGGCCACGTCCTTCATCAGTTCGGGGAGCGCCCGCTTCAGGAGTGTTTGGGCCGTCTCGGCGTCGGCCAGTTTCTCGAACGGCTCCCCGTTCTTGTTCATAATGGCGACCAGTCCCATGCGCTTTTCTGCGGAATATCGGTCGTCCAGGCCGACTCTCGCAAGGCCCTTACGAACGGCTGCCAGGGCATACGGGGGCAGTGCGGTGTTCAGGTAATAGTATTTGACCCGCCCGGTCTTGCGCTCCCTGACCGGCAGGGCTTCAAATCGATCCCGTTCGGGCAGCGCGTAGAGCCATACATAATGACGATCGTAATGCTCGACTAATCCGGCGCTTTTGAGCTGCTCCAGCTCGAAGTCCGTGATCGGATGCCCATAGTCGAGATCGTGGAAGTCTCGGCTCTCACCGGTGTAGAGATCCTGAACCACGTCCACGTCCCATTGGACGGCGTAAGTGCCGTCTTCCATTACAAAGACAAAGTGACGGGGCACAGGGCTTCCACTGCGGCGCGGCTGATTCTGTCCAATCCGCCGGATCATCTACCGAGCGACTCCACATTTCCCATTCTTTGCCCCAGCGCCTCAATCTGGCGCCCGTTCATGTCTTGTTCATTATAGACAAACGGCGAGTCTCGGACAACATACCTTCTTCCAACCCGCCGTCAACGAATCTCGACTCCCTGCAATCGGCTTCCTGGCAATGCCCGCACGATACCTATCCCGTTGCCCGTGCAAGATGTGATCCCGGCGTCATTATCATACGTTATTGATAAGCGTGAATTGCGGGATAAAATACTGTGAACGGAAATCAGATTGAGAAGGGAACGGCAGGTTGCCCACCGATATGGACAGGGTAATCCATAAGCCAGAACATACAGGCGTCCTGATCGGCGGGGCTTTGATGGGGGTCATCGGGTGGATAGGGTTGGCGCTCCTGGTGATGACTTCGTGGCCCTGGCCGTTTCAACAGTGGCTCTTCTTCGTACTGGTCTATATAGCCGTCACCGGCACTTCGGTGCCCATCGCCTATTATCTTAACCTGCGGTTCACCAGGCCCGGCCATGAGATGGCCCCTCCGGGCGCCATACTCCGCCAGGGTATATGGGTCGGCATGTTCGTCACCACGTGCGCCTGGCTGCGAATCCCGCGCGTGTTAAACTGGGCAATAGCTCTGCTGCTCGCCGCCAGCTTGATCGCTATAGAGGTGTTCCTGAGAGTGAGGGAACGGAGTAGATTTCAGCCGTGAACGATAATCCGCTGCGACGACTTCCGTCCGTAGACGCTTTGTTGCAAACATCCAGGGGGGCTGCGCTCAGGGCCGGATATGGACATGGCCCCACGGTCGAGGCGATACGCCACGTCCTGGACGAGATCCGCCTGGGAGTGATGGGCGGCGAGGAGCCTCCGGATTGGGAATCCATCCTCGAAAGGGTCGAGGCCGAACTCGTCGAGCGGGAAACGCCCACTCTGCGCCCGGTCATAAATGCCACCGGGGTCATAATCCACACGAATCTGGGCAGGGCGTTGCTCTCGGAAGAGGCCAGGGATGCCATGTTGCAGGTGGCCGCCGGGTATAGCACGCTGGAATATGACCTGGAACCCGGCAGGCGTGGTTCCAGATTCGTCCACGCGGAGAAGCTTTTGAGCAGAATCACCGGCGCCGAGGCCGCGATGGTGGTCAATAATAACGCCGCAGCCGTCATGCTGATCCTGGCCGGGCTGGCACGCGGGCGCGAGGTGATCATCTCTCGCGGGCAGTTGGTCGAGATCGGGGGGGGATTCCGCATCCCGGATGTGATGCGTCAGAGCGGCGCAAAACTTGTCGAGGTGGGCACCACCAACCGCACCCACTTGCGCGACTACCGGGATGCGATCTCGGAGGAAACCGCCATGATCTTGCGCGCCCACCATTCCAACTTCAAGATCGTCGGCTTCACTTCTGAACCGCCAATAGGGGAGTTGGTCGAGTTGGGCCATGAGCACGGCCTGATCGTCGCCGAGGACCTGGGTAGCGGAGCGCTGCTGGATACCGCCGACTATGGCCTGGATCACGAGCCGATGGCCCAGGAAAGTATCGCCGCCGGGGTGGATGTCGTCTCGTTCAGCGGCGATAAGCTTTTGGGCGGCCCACAGGCGGGGATCATAATCGGGCGAGGGGAGCTGGTGGAACGGCTGAAGCGCCATCCGTTCACGCGAGCGGTCAGGCCGGATAAGCTTTGTCTGGCGGCCCTTTCGGCTACGCTGGGCCATTATCTGCGCGGCGAGGCGGTGGAGAAGATCCCGGTCTGGCGCATGATCGCGATGCCCATCGCCGAAATATCCGGACGGGCCGAGAGGTGGGCCGCTTCTCTACCCGACGGCATGGCAGAGGTGATCGCAGGGGAATCGACGGTCGGCGGGGGAAGTCTTCCGGGGGCGACTCTGCCGACCAGGCTACTGGCCATTAACACGTCGTCACCAGATGCCCTGGCAGCGCGTCTACGGGCCTGCGACCCACCGGTCATAGCCAGGATCGAGGGCGATAGGGTTGTGCTCGACCCACGTACTGTGCTGCCGGAGCAGGATCGGGATTTGTTGGAGGCGCTCACGAAGGTACTGGCCACCGCCGCGTGAGAGGTGGTGGGGGCTATGGGCATCCCGGCACGATGTTCTCAGGTTATATCGGCCTTGACAGCCTCCCGCCGTGCGGTAGTAAATCGTCCGGCACCGGTTCCCCAGCGTCCCGCAGTTTCTTGCGCTCGCAAAGTTCGAAGTCCCCTTTACAAAAGAGGTCTATGAAGACTTTGCGCAGGGCGTCCGTCATAATCCGTCTGAACATCGGGCAATCGTTGATGTAAGGACACTGGCGCCCGTCAAGAGGGGGCGAATCCTCCATGAGCTTTCCACCTGTTTGAACGGCCCGGATACCGTTGAGGGGCGGCTGTATCCGCCCCTCTTCACGATCAGACCACTACGTTAACCAGTTTGCCCGGCACATATAGCACCCGCCGGGGTTCGCCACCGTTCAGCCGTTTCTGCACCGCCGGGCTTTGTAGTGCCAGGCTCTTGGCTTCGTCCTCGGAAATATCGGCAGGCACCTGAATGCGGTCGCGTACTTTGCCGTTGACCTGGATGACCAGGGTGATCGTCTCTTCGGCGGCGATCTGCTCATCGTAGACCGGCCATGATTGCTGGTGGATGCTGTATTCATGCCCGGTGCGCACCCATAGTTCCTCGGCTATATGCGGCACGAAGGGCGCCATCAGCAGTAACATTGTCTCGACCGCTTCGTCCCATGCCTGGGTATGGGCAACCGGCGTCTTCTTGGCCGCCGACATGGTATTTCTCAGCTCCATCAGCGATGCGATGGCCGTGTTAAAGCTGAACGACGCCAACCCATCGGTGACGCGCTTAATCGTCTGATGTACTTTGCGGCGTAGCGCCGCTATATCTTCTTCACTCGCCTCGCCATCGGATTCCGGCGCCGGCTCCAGCACCAGCGTCCACACGTCGTTCAGCCACCGCACCACGCCCATGATGCCCTTGCTATCCCACGGCCCACCCTGATCCCATTTGAAGGCGAACATCAGGTACGCGCGAACCGAATCGGCGCCGTATTTACCCACTATATCGTCCGGTGCCACCACATTACCCCGGCTCTTGGACATTTTCTCCCCGTCCTCACCCAGGATGATCCCCTGGTTGAAGAGTCGGGTCATCGGCTCGCTGAACATGGAGGGCGGTTGTCTTTCCGGGTCTACCGGCTCGATCCCGTCAAACATGCCACAATCGCGCATCGCCTTTGTGAAGAATCGGGTATACAGCAGGTGCATGGTCGCGTGCTCGACTCCGCCGGTGTACTGGTCAACCGGCAACCAGTACGCCGCCTCCTCCGGGTCAAACGGCCCTTTGTCATAGTGCGGACTCAGGTATCGGTACTGGTACCACGAGGAGCACATGAAGGTGTCCATTGTGTCGGTCTCACGCCTGGCAGGGCCACCGCACTTGGGACAGGTGGTATTCAAAAATCCCTCGTGGAAAAGCAGGGCATTTTCACCGGTCTCGGGTATCACCGCATCCTCCGGCAGCAGTACCGGCAGGTCCTCTTCCGGCACCGGCACGATCCCGCATTTATCGCAGTAGACGATCGGGATCGGGGCACCCCAGTAGCGCTGGCGACTGATCAACCAGTCCCGGAGTCTGTAGCTGACCGCGAATTTGCCGATCCCTTTCTCTTCCAGCCACCTGGTGACTTTGTTGCGGGCCTCATCCTCCGGTGCTATCTCGACCGGCAGGTCGTATTCCGCAGCCAGCTCCGGCGTCCATTCCTCGGGCTTATATTTCGCCAGGCTGACCGTGCCGTTGAACGGGCCGGAGTTGACCATGCGACCTGGGCCGGTATAGGCCTCTTCCAGCTCCTCACCGTTCCAGCCGGGCGGGGCGATCACGACCGGGATCGGCAGGTTATATTTCTTGGCGAATTCGAAGTCACGCTCGTCGTGCGCGGGAACTGCCATGATCGCGCCGGAACCGTATGTGACGAGTACGTAATCGGCGATCCAGATCGGTATTCTTTCCCCGTTGACCGGGTTGATGGCGTACGATCCGGTGAAGACGCCGGTTTTCTCATGTTCTGCGGCCTCGCGCTCATAATCGGGGCGTTGGGCCACTCCCATCACGTATTCCTCGACTTCGGCCTTATGTTCGGGCGTGGTCAGCTTCTCCACCAACGGGTGCTCCGGCGCCAGTACCATGAAGGTCGCTCCCCACAGGGTATCCGGCCTGGTGGTGAAGACCGGGAGTTCATCTCCCTGCTCGGTCTTGAAGATCACTTCGGCGCCTTCACTACGCCCGATCCAGTTCTTCTGCATTAGTTTGACGCGCTCTGGCCACTCTATCTGGCTATGGTCCAGCAGTTCTTCGGCATACTCGGTGATGCGGAAGAACCACTGTTCCAGGTTCTTTTTTATGACGGGGGTTTTGCATCGCTCGCAGACCCGTTTGCCATTATCTTTATCTTCCAAAACTTGCTCGCGGGCCAGGGTGGTGTTGCAGGTGGGGCAGAAATCAACCGGGGCCAGCTTCTTGTACGCCAGCCCCTTTTCGTAAAATTTCAGGAAGAACCACTCCGTCCACCGATAGTACTCCGGGTCGCAGGTGACTACCTCGCGCTCCCAATCGAAGGATGCGCCCATGCTACGTAACTGTTTGCGCATCCTTTTTATGTTATCCCATGTCCAGGTTGCCGGGTGGATGCCACGCTTCCTAGCAGCGTTCTCTGCCGGCAGCCCGAATGCGTCGAACCCCATCGGGAACAGCACATTATAACCCTGCATCCGCAGCCATCTGGCATATGCGTCAGCCGGTGCCATTGCATACCAGTGGCCCATATGCAAATCCCCCGATGGGTACGGGAACATGGTCAGCATGTAGAATTTGGGCCTGCTCTTATCTATCACGGCCCTGTATAACCCGTCGGCCTCCCACTTCTTTTGCCAACGCGGTTCGATTTCGGCAGGGTTATATGCATCGGTCATCGTCGAATCATTCCTTTCTCATGCGCTAAAACGGAATACCGGATAAAGTCACACGAAAGTCTGGGGAAACTACCAACGATAAAACCCGGAGGGGCTAAAGGCTAAGCGGCGGCTCTTCGTCCATGATAACGAGCCGTAGGCGGGGGACAACATAGATATAATCGAAGCTACATAATCTGCCGGATGACCCGACGCGCATGGTTGCCATCTCGCACCTCCGCAGTGGACCCAAAGGGATTCGAACCCTTGACCTCCACAATGCCATTGTGGCGCTCTCCCAACTGAGCTATGGGCCCAGGTCGGTTTTTATTTTATCCCTATGCCCCGTCGGTGTCAAAAATGAGTGCTCCAAAACCGGTGTGTCCCATCTCGGTGGGGCAGGCTCCCTTATCTGCCCACATCCGGGTTTGGGCGCGTGGCGGGCCTGAAAAGTGGCGGGCGGGGGGAAATTGTGCTAATTTTTATGTGATATATTTCTCAGGTCGGCCTGGAGTCTGGGGAGACGCCGGCAGGTAAAGCTAGGAAACGTCCCAGGAGGAGGGGACGTGATACACGGGCGAGTCTTATTGCTTAACGGTAGTACGTGGGAGCCACTGGACGTCATTTCGATCCCCCGCGCCATCAACCTGGTTCTGTCCGGCAAGGCCATAGTCGTCGAGGAAAGCGGGCGCTTCCTGCGCACCGTCCACGACCGATTCCCCGTCCCTTCTGTGATCGCCCTCCGGTACTACGTCAACGTCCCGCGCCGCCAGGCCAAGTGGAGCCGTAAGGGCGTCCTGATGCGCGATAATTATACCTGCATCTATTGCGGGGTCCGACCAGGCGATACATCACGCGGGCGCGTGGTGTCCAAACGTGATTTCACCGTAGACCATATCATCCCCAAATCCCGTGGCGGCGTGGACGGGTGGACGAATACGGCCTGCGCCTGTTATAGTTGTAATCACCGCAAGGGCAACCGGCTCCCTTCCGAAGCCGGGATGAAACTCCGTTGGGAGCCGAAAACCCCACGTACCAACTACCTGGTCATAAAGATCGGGAGCGGCCCGGAAGCCTGGAAGAAGTATATCGAGTTCTGAAAGGGAAGCCATCGGGTAATTTCCCAACTCCTGGGGAGATTTCCGAATTGGCCGCTTGAGGTAGAGCGAGTTCCAACGCCGCCCTTAGTTCAGTCGAGGCACTCAGGCTCGATCATGTCCTCCATGCTCTCCCGGCGCCTGATCACCCGGTAAGTTCCATTTTCCACCAGCACTTCTGCCGGGCGTGGCCGACCGTTATAATTGGAAGCCATCGATGCTCCATACGCCCCTGCATCCATGATCGCCAGCAGATCACCTTCGCGCACCGGGCCGAGCGGTACCCCACGGGCAAATATATCCGCCGACTCACATATCGGCCCCGCCACGCTAAACCGCTCAGAGCTGTCACCCGGCTCGATTACCGGCAAAATCCTGTGGCGGGCGCCGTAGAGCGCCGGGCGGATGAAATCGTTCATCCCGGCGTCCACAATCACGTATCTCTCCCGCCCGGCGGGCTTGCTCAAAAGCACGCGCGTCACCAGTACTCCCGCGTCGCCCACGATGTATCGCCCAGGCTCCAGGATAACGTCCAGGCCCTCGCCTTCTAACATCGGCACGATCCGCCCGGCGAATTCGGCCACGTCGGATACTTCCTCGTCCCCGTAAGGGATGGGGAACCCGCCGCCGATGTCAATTGTCGTGATGGCACGCCCGCGATCCCTATGCTTGCGTATGAACCCCAGCGCCTTTGCCACCCCATCCACGGTCGCATCCGGCTTTGTAAGTTGCGAGCCTATATGTATATGCACTCCTTCGATCCGTAGGTGCGGGTACTTTTCCGGCGCGGATGCCATTATCTCGTCGGCCTCTTCCGGCGAGATGCCGAATTTGCTGCCGATCTGACCGGTCGCGATGTGGGAGTGCGTCGGCGGGATCACGCCGGGATTCAGCCGCAACGCTACCCTCGGCTCATATCCGGTTCGCGAACATAGTCGCTCGATCCGCTCAAGCTCCGCCACGGACTCGGCGTTGATCCATCCGATCCGGTTTTCCAGCGCGTAGATCAGCTCGGCATCGGTCTTCCCCACGCCCGCGAATACGATCTGCTCAGGGTGGGCGCCGGCCCACAAGGCACGGTAAAGTTCGCCGCCGGAGACTATATCGAAGTCGGCGCCGAGTTCCAGGAGCAGGCGCAGGATGCTCAGGTTCCCGTTGGCCTTGACCGAGTAGCATATCCTGGGCGAAAGCCGGGCAAAGGCATCCGCCAGGCGGCGGTAGTTGGCCTCTATGCGGGGTCTGCTGTAGATGTAGACCGGCGTGCCAACGGATTCGGCGATCTCGTCCAGAGGCACGCCGTCGCAGTGCAGGCGGTTGTCAAGGTAGGCGAAGCCGGCCATCACACCGGTCACCACTTGCGACGCCGATCTTTGAGTGCACGTTCGATCTCGCGTTGGGAATCGCGTTTTGCGATGTCGCGGCGCTTATCGTACTTACGCTTACCGCGTGCCAACGCGATCTCCAGTTTGGCCAGGCCCCGCACCAGGTATAGCTGCACCGGGATGATCGTGTAGCCACGCTCTTCAACCCGCCCGATCAGCCGGTTTATCTCCTTGCGATGCATGAGCAACTTGCGGGGCCTGCGCGGGTCGTGATTCCGGCGATGCGCAGGCCCGTAGGGGGCAATGTGCGCGTTGATCAGCCATAGCTCGCCGTCACGCGGTTGTATATATGCCTCGTTAAGGCTGACCCGATGTTCCCTTATGCTCTTGATCTCGGTTCCCGTCAGCACCAAACCGGCTTCGTATCGCTCTTCCAGGTGATATTCGAAAAGTGCTTTCCGATTCGTGGCGATGACCTTCCGGCCTTCGCCCCCGCTTTTACTTTTACTCACTTTCTCCAAACTCCTCGTTTAAGTACTCCAGCGCGGCATCCAGGATCGGGTCCTCGTCCGTTGCCGGCTCTTCCGGCATCTCCACCGGTATATCCGGCTCCACGCCCACGCCCTGGATCGCCTGGTCGTTTGGGGTATACCACGCGCCGTAAGTCACCCGCAGTTCCGATCCATCCTGCAGGGTGTGGACGCGCTGCATTGACCCTTTACCGTATGAGGTCTGCCCGATCAGTACGCCGCGCCCCCGATCTCGGATCGCCCCGGCCACGATCTCCGAGGCACTGGCACTGGCGTTATCTATCAGCACTACCAGCGGGATGTCCTCGGCCAGGTCGCCATCCTCGCTGCGATATACCACGTCATCGTCGTTGACCGCCCGCTGAATCACGACCACACCATCCGGCAGGAACAGGTCGGCCACCTCGACGGCCTGATCCAGGTAGCCGCCGGGATTGCCACGCAGGTCGAAGATCAGCGCTCCGGGTTCCTGGGCCAGTAGCTCTTCAAGCTCCGCCCGGAGTCTTTCGGCAGCCCGCGCGTTGAATTCCAGGAGGTGCACGTAGGCGATGTCGCCTTCCAGCATCTCCGATTCGACTGTTGGCACTTCGATCTGTTGGCGAATTATCTCCACGTCTATGGTCTCGCGCGTGGAGGGGCGATATATCGTGAGCACTACCGGCGTGCCCACGTCGCCACGGATCAGTAAGGCCACTTCGGTCTGGCTCATCCCCTCAACCGACCCGCCATCAACCGCCAATACTATGTCCCCTTGTACGATCCCGGCCTGAGCCGCCGGCGAATCCGGGAACGGGGATAGTACTACCTGCCCGTAATCGTTCATTTGCAGGTATGCCCCGATCCCCCCGAAAACTCCGGATGAGTTCTCTCGCACCATCTCGGCAATATCCGGCGGCAGGAAGAACGTGAATGGGTCGCCAAAAGAGGCCGCCAGGCCCCGTATCGCCCCGTGGGTGCGTTCTTCGACGCTGGGGATTTCGTAATAAAACTCGCGCTCCAGTATCTGCCAGGCTTCCCAGAAGACGTTGAATTCCCGGCTTTCGACGGGGGCGGTGCTACGTTGCATGTTCGTCGCAAAAAGCACGCCCCCCACAAATGAGCATGTCGCGACCACGAGCATGAGCAACAGTACGATGGCCGCCTTGCTCGTCCCTTTGCCGCCGGAAGTCCCTGTTGTGCCGCCCGCGTAAATTTCTGACATTTCAGCCTGCCTCTGCCTGTACTTCGATCAATTCGCTCAGGTAGCGGATCGCTTCGTTTAGCTCCGCGTCGAACTCAGCAGCCGGGATCATGGGCACGTCTGGCTGCAACCCTTCTCCGTTGAGGGTGCTATGATCCGGTGTGAACCACTCCGCGTTGGTCACATGGAGCGAGGAGCCATCCGAAAGTTGCAGGATCAGCTGGACCGATCCTTTCCCATAGGTAGTCTGCCCTATCAGGATGGCCCTCCCGTTGCCCTGTAAGGCGCCGGCGACTACTTCGGCCCCGCTCGCGGTACCGTTGTTGACCAGGACTACCATTGGGATGTCGGTGGCGGAGCCGCCGGGTTCGGCCTCGTAGGTCACCTCGTCCTCCCCACGGCGCAGCTCGTATAGCACCACGCCGCTATCGAGGAATTCGTCGGCTATGTCCACAGCTTCCTGGAGCAGACCGCCGGGGTTATCACGCAGGTCCAGGATCAGGGCGCTTATGCCACGTCCCCGCAAGTCACTTAGTGCCTCGCGCATTTCATCCGGCGTCCGGTGGGTGAACCTTAAGACGTGCACGTACCCCAGTTCGGGATTTTCCGGCCTGACCGCCCAGATCACACTCGGCACCTCGATCTGCGCGAATTCGATCTCGAATGTCTCCTCCTGGCGATCGTCAATGTGGCGCACTGTGACCGTGACGGTATCGCCGACTTCGCCGCGCAACATCCGCTCCACCACGTCCATCGAGTGCGCGTGGGTGATCTCCTCGCCGTTCACCGCTACCAGGATGTCGCCGTCACGAATGCCGGCTTCCAGGGCCGGGGAATCCGGGAACGGGTAGAGCACGAAATTCCCCTCTCCGTCTCTTTGCACCTGCACGCCGATCCCACCGTAGGTGCCGGCCAACACGTCCGATTCGTTTTGGGCTACCACCGGCTCGATGAAGATGGTGAAGGGGTCGTTTAACGTCTCCAGCATCCCGCGAATCGCGCCGTATTCCAGCTGTGTGCGCTCCGGCAGCGGGCGGATGAAGTAACGATCCAGCAGCGCCTGCGCCTCGCTCAAAAGCGGGTAGTCACAGTCGCCCAATACAGTTCGTGGATCGACTTCGCCCCGCAAGAGGAATCCGCCGGCAAAGGCCAGGCTCAACAATGCTCCCAGGCCGATCCCACGTAAGACCGCCCACCATATCTGAATTGCGGCTCGCTTTGCCGATTCCATAGTCGTAGCCCCCGGATTCCGGTGTTATTATCCCTGGGCGGCCCCGGCGATACGTGTGCGCAGCCGCTCCAGCCTTTTCACCGCGTTGCTATCCCGGCCTTCTGCGCGCAAGTCGGCTATCGCCCGGTCAAGTGATGCCAGCAGTTGGCCGGCATCCACTTCGCCGATCCGTTTTTCCAGCAGTTCCTCGGCGGCCTCGTCCGATGGCGCTTCCAGTATCTCGTATATCAGCCTGAGATCGGGCGGCGCCTGCGAGCGCAGGAAGCCGATGAGTTTGTCGAAGACTTCCCTGAATCTGGCCGCCGAGGTTTTATCCCCGGCCTGCTCGGCCCGCTGTATATTAGATGCCAATACGCTTAGCATTGCGTCGCCGATCAGGTGCTGGTGTCTGCGGATCGCTTCGTCCGGGTCATCGGCGTTGACGATCTCCTGCAATGCTCCAAGCACCGATTTTACTTCCGCCTCGGCTCTGGCGTCTGCTTCCTCGGTCAGTTTCACCAGTTTATCACGCAGGGTACGGAGTTTTTCCCGCTCCTCGCCCTGGGCGGCTTCCATACGTTCGGTCAGCTTTTGGAAGAAGATGTAGTCCATCGCCGGACGTATGAGTGCAACCAATGCCTCCAGGTAGGCGTCATCATCCGCTTTTTTCGCCGCGATGTCGGCAATTTGCTCCCTGGTGATGTGTTCGCCAGCCGCTCTCAGGTCTTCAAAGGCTTCCTGGAAGGCCCTTTCGTGCCTGGCTATTTTCTCTTTTAGTTGTCTGCCGTAGGTGCTCAGCTCCATTAGTTTGTCGTAAAGTTCATATAGGGCTTTGGCCATTTCGCGGTGGCCTTCCTGTTCGGTCGCCATCACGGAGGCCGAAAGTAGTTTGAAGAAGTCCTCATCCAGTTCCGAGTCGTGCCTGGCGATCAGTTCCGGCAGTCGCTCCGGTTCGGCCCGCATTAATTCGTCGATCAGGTTGATCCGGGCTTCCTGCGCTTTGAGCATTTCTTTTGTGATCCCGTCCGCAGCCAGTACCTGCTCGACCAGGCCTTGCATGGTCAGGGCCGTGCGCGGTTGAAAGAGGTACCCTTTGCGCATTTCGGGCGGCAGGCTATCGGTCAGCCGTTTCAACAGTTCGCCGACTGCTTTTTCTTGCTGTTCCTTCGACATGCCGAGTTCCATCGGCACAAAGGCGATCAGTAGCTCTTTTGCGGGGTCATGGTAAAGTAATGGCACTCCGGCCTGTGTCTGGAATCCGCAATGGGGACATCGTATCAGGTTCAGTCGCCCGTTTACCAGCAGGTTCTTCAGTCTAGGCTCTCGCCCCACGTCAACGATCTGGTATAGCTCGGCGGTGAACGGTTGACGGCAGTTCGGGCATGGGATCACACGCTTTGTGATGCCAAAATCGTTCATTTTCTCTCCGTAAGGTCTGTATCCGGTATGATCGGGCCTTCTATCGGCAAGGCGAAGCTAAAGGTCGAGCCTCGCCCGGGGGTGCTTTCGGCCCATATCCGCCCCCCGTGCGCTTCGACGATCGATTTGGCCAGGTAAAGCCCTAAGCCGGCGCCTTTGGTGCGGCGTTTGAGCGGGCTTTCCACGCGGTAAAATCTTTCGAATACGCGCTCCAGTTCGTCTTGTGGCAATCCGATTCCCTCGTCTTGCACGCTCACTATCACTTCCCCGTCGCCCACCCGCCCGGTGA
>JALXEW010000016.1 GCA_027069285.1 Ardenticatenia bacterium
GGACTCGCCCGCCGCAAAGTCCCCGGCGGGACTCCAGACGCAGCCCCTGTGGGGCTTCTCGCCCATTAGCCCGGTGTTTCAACGCCGGGCGGGGGAAGCTCGCCGCGTGCTGAAGCACCCGGCTACCGCCGTAAAGTCCCTGCGGGACTCCAGACGCAGCCCCCGTGGGGCTTCTCGCCCATTAGCCCGGTGTTTCAACGCCGGGCGCGGGAAGCCCGCCGCGTGCTAAAGCACCCGGCTACCGCCGTAAAGTCCCCGGCGGGACTCCAGACGCAGCCCCTGTGGGGCTTCTCGCCCACTAGCCCGGTGTTTCAACGCCGGGCGTGGGGAGCTGGCAATGTAGCCCCACGGGGGGTTCTTCCCTTAGACTGGAGTTCCAACACCGAACGTGGGGATCTCCAGAGGCCCCCGTGGGGCTTCTCTTCCGTCAGCCCGGAGTTTCAACACCGGGCGCTCTATCAAGTGTCCAAGCCGCCGTCTTCGGCCCCCAGTGTGACGACGGATACCATTCTGGCCCTGACGATCAGGCGCTGTGAGTATCGCCAGTTGGCGTTATCCCACCCGGCACAGGTCACCAGGGTCATGGTCGGCTCGTCGGAGATGTAGGTGACCTCCAGAGCATCTTCCGGCACTATTTCGACGCTTTCGACTATGTAGATGTAGTGGTGCGATTCGGCCCTGGCGATGATCAGGGAGCCGGGGGTCAGCTGATCCAGGTAGCGGAATGGGCCGTTGGCTCCGGATGCCAGGGTGATGTGTCCGGCCAGGACTGCGTTACCGGGGGTGCCGGGGTAGCTCGTGCCGCGCAGGTGCGCTATCTCCTGCGTAAACGAGGTGACGTCCCAGGTGCCACCGACTATATCGGTCTCCACCAGGTCGGCATCGATGCCGAGCGCCGGGATCAGGATGTGGGTTGCCGGGTCGGGCGGCGGCTCGACGGCATCCTCCGGCGCAGCCGGGAGTTCTATGTGTTCTCTCGGCGGTTCCGGCACAGGCAATGGGGTGGGTTGCGCGACTGCGCTCTCGCCAACGCCCATTTCAGGCCCTTGCGGGGCCGCGACTTCCACGCCAATGCCGGTTTCGGCGGTTCGCTCAACCGGTATGGCGGCGTTCGCGATCAGGCCAAGCGCGGAGATCAGGGCCAGGGCGGCTACGGCCAGCCTGAGCAGTTGTCGCCAGTCCGCCAATCCGAAGGCGGTTATGCCATAGCCGATCATGACCGTGGCCGCGATGGCGATCATTCCTACGATTATGAGTTCAACCGGTAGCCTGGCGATGGCAAGCGCCATTCCGGCCAGGATCAGGACTATGGCCGCTGCGTACGGTACGATGCGTAGGGCTTTGCCAATGCCCACGCCCACCCTCACCTTCAGGCGCGGCCTGAAGCCCATCAGCCACAGGCCAACGGTGATCGCGATCAGGGCGATCAGGCCCATCAGGGCGCCGATTATCAGCGCGATTGTCATTTCGCCCACGTCGGGGTTCGGCCTGGGCAGGGCACCGGTCGCCGGCAGTGAGCTGACCTGTCCGCCCGCCACCACCGGCGGCGCGTACCTATACGCGATCTGTGTGGGTGTGGGCGATGGAGACGGCTGGGCAGGAGCTACAACCTGTGGCGCCAAGACGCGGATGGTGAGCCGGTTGGACGCGACTATACGGGCCGGGTCTTCCTGGAAGACCATCGAGGCCTGGTTGTAGAATTCGCTTGGTTCTGGGGCGCTATTGTTGACGACGGTGTAGATGGTGATGACCGAGCTTTGCCCAACGTCCAGCGTGTCTATGTTGACGGTGACGACGTTGGTGACCGGATCCCAGCTTATGCTGGTGGCGAGCGTGGCGGTGACGTTGGTGATGGTCAGGTACGCCGGGATCGGGTCGGTGATGATGACGTTGTGGATTGGGGCGTTGGAGTTGTTGTTATTGACGGTGAGCACGAAGGTAACCGGATCGCCCCGGTAGGCCTCAGACGGGCTGCCGCGCTTGGTTATTGCCGGGTCATAGATGTTGACGATGTGGAATCCGAAGTCGTTGTCGGTGCTATTGCCGCCCTGCGGCAGGGTGACGTTTATGATTCGCGGGGTCGTCAGGCCGGAGCCGGGCGGCAGGTCGGGATCGGTATCGTCAACGATCACGCAGTATTCGCCAGCCGGCAGTCCGGTGAATGAGTAATCTTCCTCGGTCTCGGCGATGAATGTGCCGCAATCTGCACCCAGGTAGAGTCTGACGGTGACGCCTTTGATTATCGCCTCGCCGGCGTCCATGACGCCATCGGAATCGTCATCCATGAAGACGTGACCGCTTATCGAGCCGGAGACTACGTTGGTGGTATCGGTGTTCGAGCGGCTCAGGGTCGGATCGGCCTGAGATGTGGCGGTGATCGTGGTGACGTCCACTGTGCCATCCGGCACGTTATTGGGCACCTGGATCGTCACCGTGATCGTGACGCTCTCACCCGGGTCCAGGGTGATCTGCGTGATGTCGGTCGAGACCGGCCACCCCTGCGAGCTGGAAACGGTTATGTCGTATGTATCGGTCTGGGAGCCGGTATTGGTCAGGGTGTGGGTGTACGTGACCGTGGCCCCCGGTTCAACCGTGCTGCTGTTATCCGGCGTCAGGGTGAAGGCCAGGCCCCCGGCCAATATGTCGGTGACCGAGGCGGTGACGGTTCCCGGGACTTCGGCGCGGCTGGCGGTGGCTGTATTGGTTATGGTGGTCGGGGTTATGTCCAGCGGGACGTGGTTATTGGTCA
>JALXEW010000017.1 GCA_027069285.1 Ardenticatenia bacterium
GGGCTATAGCGCCGAGCAGGTTGGCCTTTCCATCACCGTCAGCGCCGGCGATGTATATCACGGTCTTCCCCTGCTTTTCCAACTCGGCCAAACGGGGGTCGTCAGGCGCATCCAGGCCGATCTCGGCCAGGAGGGCACGGTTCCCCGCGTAGATCACCCGCCCGTCAACCGAGGCCCGTGCCCCACGTCCGGGCAAGGCGCTGAAGTCCGCCACATCCGGCAGCTCCAGCCCCCGCTCCCGCGCCGAATCCACCACTGCGCGCGCGATCACGTGCTCCGAGCTAACTTCTACCGCCGCCGTCAGGCGCAATAGCTCGTCCTCATTCAGCTCCCCCAACGGGATCACGTCCGTGACGCCGAATTCACCCGCCGTGAGCGTGCCGGTCTTATCAAAGATAACCGTATCTATCTCACGTGCCTTCTCGGTGGCTTGAGCATTCTTGATCAGCATCCCATTCCTGGCACCCAGCGCCGTGGAGATCGTGGTCACAACCGGCACGGCCAATCCAAGCGCGTGCGGGCACGCGATCACCAGCACCGTCACCGCCAGGGTCAGTGCAAATACTACCGGCTCGCCGGCTATCACCGACCAGAACAGGAACGCGCTCACCCCCACCACTACCGCGATTATGGTCAGCCAATGGGCCGCCCGGTCGGCCAGGCGCTGCACCGGCGGCTTGGATGACTGTGCCTCTTTAACCATATTGATGATCTGGGCCAGGGCCATCTCCTCGCTGGTCTTTTCCACAACGATCCGCAACGCACCCTCGCCGTTGATCGTGCCACCGATGACCTCATCGCCCACGCTCTTGCTCACCGGCTTACTCTCCCCGGTGATCATGGCCTCGTTGACGCTGCTCTGACCTTCGATGACACGTCCGTCCATAGGCACGCGCTCACCAGGCCGCACCAGCAACACGTCCCCCTTCTTGATCTCGGTGGTCGGCACCTCTTCGAGTTCGCCATCGGTGACCCGGTTGGCGGTGGGCGGGATCAATTTGACCAGCTCGCCCAGCGCACCCGCCGTCCCACGTACCGCCCGCATCTCCAACCAGTGCCCCAGTAACAGGACGGCCACCAACGTGCTGATCTCCCAGTAAAAGTCCGGCGCCTCGAAGATGAACGTGGCCCCCACGCTGAAGAGGTACCCCGCCGTCACCGCCAGGCTGACTAAAACGTTCATATCCAGGATGCCGGTTCGCAATGATTTGAGCGCGTTTTTGTAAAACGGCCACGTCCCGAATATCGCGATCACGCTCGCCAGTGCGAAGAGCAGGTAATCCCTGCCAGGGAAGCTCAGCTCGTAGCCGAACCAGCCCTGGATCGTGGGCGAAAGCAGCAGAACCGGGATCGAAATGGCAAGCACGATCCAGAATCGGCGGCGGAAGTCCCGTTCCATCATCGCGTGGTGATCGTGCCCTTCTGCCTTCTCGTGCTCGTGCTTCATATGCGCGGCCTGGGGGGCTTCCTCATCCCCCTCGCACGGGCATCCAACGCCCATCAGGCTGTGCTTCAGATGCTCTAACCCGATGACATCCGCGTCGTATACCAGGTGGATGGCGTCGGCGACGGGATTGATCTCAACTTCCAGCACTCCGTGTATACCTGCGATGCGGTCTTCGATGACACATGTGCAATCCGGCCCGATGTAATCCTTCAAAGCTAAAGTCACGCTTTTCCTGTTCACGGCAGTATCCTTTCCCGGCCAGGAAACTTCTCAAATATATTGTAATAATTGTACCTTGTAAGGCTATAAAGGCACAATCGGCCTCACTCAATCGGCGGGGGTTCGTCGAAGAATAGCGCCCACCAAAGCTGCCACGGCTCGACTTCCTCGGTCGCTTCCGGGGTCGGTGTGGGCATCGGGGTAACCGGAGTTCCTGCCGGGATCGGCACTACCAATATCTCACCCGGCCTGACCATACGGGCCTCTTCATGCGCCCAACGTTCCACGTATGCGTCGCTCTGCACGTACCCAAGCTCTGCCTGGAGCGTGGCCTGCTCTGCTTCCAGAGTGGCGATCTCACGCTCCAGTCGCTCCCTGGCCTCTCGGAGATGTTGATTTTCTGCGATCCGGCTGCTAAAGTTTATCGCCAACATCAGGCCAATGGCCAGGATCACCGCGATCATGATCTGGGTGCTCGATAGCGTCTGTTGGGATTTGGTCGGCGGCGTTTCCGAGGCCATTTGGTACAATCTGCATATAGTCCTTTCAGTTAGCAAATCGGATTTTACCATGATCCCGGTCGTTTCAATAGTCGGCAAATCCGATAGCGGAAAAACCACCCTGATCGAGCGGCTGATCCCGATACTGCGCGGGCGTGGATACAAGGTGGCAACCGTCAAGCACCACTCACACCCCGGCCTGGATATAGACCATGAGGGCAAGGATACCTGGCGACATTACCAGGCGGGGGCAGATGTGGTTGTGATCGCCGGGCCGGATAAAATGGCGACCATCCGCCGATTGGAACATCCGCTGCCAATGAGCGACGTGTTATCGGGCATACACGGCGTGGACATAATCATCACCGAGGGCTATAAACGGGGCCACGCACCCAAAATCGAGATCGTGCGGGCCGCACGCAGCACGGAGCCGATCTGCTCTCCGGACGAGTTGATAGCCCTGGTCACCGATACCGATCTCGAAATGGATGGGGTGCCCAGGTTCGCCCTGGACGATGTGGAAGGGGTGGCCGATCTGATCGAGGGACGCTTCCTGCGGCAGGGGGTCTAAACAT
>JALXEW010000018.1:0-1349 GCA_027069285.1 Ardenticatenia bacterium
GCCAAACGTCTCTAGGGCCGAGGGAAATACAAATATATCGGCGGAAGCGTAAGCCGCGCTCAGGTCCTCGCCGCGCAGGTAGCCGACGAACGTAGTCGGCGTGCCGGCGAACAGCTTTTGCAACGCGGGCATGGCCGGGCCATTGCCCACTATCGACAGGTGGACGCCGGGAATACCGGTCACGACCGGGTGCAGGTGATTGATGCGCTTCTCATTTGCCACGCGCCCCACATAGAGCAGTATCACCCGGTTTGGGTGTCCATTGGTCAGGCGTTCGCGCCATTTAGCGCTCCGCTTTTGGGGCGAAAACCGCTCAGAGTCCACGCCCCTGCGCCAGAGGCCGACATGCCTGATGCCGTGTGCCCTCATCTCGTTGACCACGGACATCGAAGTCCCAAGCGTATAATCGGCGCGATTGTAAATCACGCGGTGTAACGCCCATCCGAACCCACTGACGAAGCCCAGGCCGTAGTACCTTGCCGCCTGCATAAAATCGATGTGGAACGAGGCGACAGTTGGGATACCCATTCGGCGGGCCATCATCAACCCGCCCAGGCCCAGCATCACCGGCTCCAGCACGTGGATCACCGTCGGCTCGAACTCCTCTATGGCCCGCCGTACATTTCTGCCCGGCCAGCATATCCGCAACTCGGGATATAGCGGGAACCTCAAGCCCGGCACCCTCACTATTGGCGTATCGGCGTACCTGGTTATATCGTCCCGTGTCATCCTGGGGGCCACAAGCAGTGACGGCACATTTCGCCTTTGGAAGTGCTCAAGCGTCAGCCTGATCGCCGTCACGATGCCGTCCAGCTTCGGCAGGAACGTCTCGGTGAACAGCGCGACTCGAATGCTCATCTCTAATTCAGACCGTTACCAGCTCTATATCGAGCGCATCCAGCACGGCTTTGATCGGGTTTATCAGCCCGATCATATCGGAGCCGGCAAAGAGCAGCCCGACCGCCATCCCGGAATCGTCCAGCACGAGCGAGCCAGAGTCGCCGGGCTTGCTTATCGGCCCGGATACGATCTGGCCGGTGAATCGAGCCGGTTTTCCGTGGAAATCGACCTCCATAGTTACATCCACCTGGGTGATGATGCTTTCGGTGACGCCGGTGGTGCGCCCGCTCTTGCGTATCCTGGTGCCCAGCAGGACTTCGCCGATCCCTTTTGGCGCGCCCAGGTCCAGTATTGCCGGGGTGACCAGATCGGGTGAGAGCGGCTTGGCAAGCGCCGCATCCACCTTATTTTCCGGGTATACCGTCTTAAATTCCGGGGAGGGCCTTGCAGGTGGCTTCCTGCGCGGATCGAACAGATAGAGCAGCAGCGAGAGGCATCCGGTCGGAGAC
>JALXEW010000018.1:1359-30366 GCA_027069285.1 Ardenticatenia bacterium
CTGTTTGAAGCGCAGCGGCACATAATCGGCCAGGGTGGCGATCTGATCGTCCATATCGCCATTATCCGCCGGTCCGGGTTGCAGGATGGGGTCGCCGATCTTGCCCTCGTTCATGGCCGCCAGCACGTGGCTATTGCTGAGTATGTAAAGCTGGCCGCGTCTCCGTACCAGACACCCCAACGTGCCGGCGGTGCCCTTATAATGTGCGATCGAGACGCCGGGTGGAGCCGGACGCCATTCCTCCTTTGGGGATTTGACCGCCAATGCTCTGACCACGCCCGTTTCGATCACATCGGTGACCACTCCGTCTATCTCCGGCGGAACCATATCACGTTCCGTCAGGCGGTGTTTCGGCTCCTTGCGAATCACCGAGACGGTGACGCTGATCTCATCGGTTTGCTCGGTGCCGCGTATTTTGAACCCGACTCCGCAGCCGATCACATTGCGCTTGCCCATCAGCGCCTGGGTATATCGGCGGCATACATCACCTACCTTTGCGACCACTTGTGCCCTCACAGTGTTATCATTCATCGCTGCGCTCCGTTCCCATCACGGCCTGATGCCGTCAGGGGCAGATGTCGATCGCATGGCTCAATTATATACTGCTTTACGTGGGCCACACGTTCTCGGTCGGGGACCGGGTTTACTGCCCCGGTTCCGGCGTGGCAGCTCCGGGCGGGATCTCGCCGGGTGCCACGTGTATCACCGCGTTCCAGGGCAGGTAGTGACTTTCGAATAAGTCATCGTAGAGCAACTCGCCGTTCTGATACACTATTCGCCGAACCCGGACGTCTGCCCCATCGACGGCCCATTCTACCTGGCGGGTCTGTCCGGGCGCCAGTGATGGGTCTTCCACGTAGACTGTGGGGCCATGTGGGACGATATTGCTGATGAACGGCCCCTCTTTGATCACCTCGCGTCCCATACTGGTACTGTAGAACTTGAATGTCAGTGATGAGTTCGCCTGATTGACATAAGTCTCGATCAACAGGAAATACGGCGTATCGTTGACGAACCGGAAATCCACGATAGGTGAGTAAACGGTAGCATCCATGCCCGGTCCCTCGCCGACTTCGTAATAACTCACACGGTACCCGTGCGGCCATCGCTCGGTGATCGGATACCCGGCGTAGAATGCCGCCTGAAACGCAGTAGTTGAAACCTGGCAGATGCCACCGCCCACGCCTTCTATCGTGCGGTCGCCGTAAATGATCAGCGCAGGCTCGAAGCCGGATTCCAGGCTCACATCGCCCAGATAGCGATTAAACGAAAATTCCTCGCCGGGCGCGATCACCAGCCCGTGAAACCTGGACGCCGCCACTTCGATGTTGCGCCTTCGTACCTGGGACGAGCCGGTGAAATACGTTGTGGCCTGGGAGATCAACTCGGTGATCCCCAACTCCTCTGCCGTCGCATCTGTATGGGCCACCGGTGTGACGGTTTCGAAGACCATCGGTATCTCGCGGTTGGCGCCGGTCAGCCGCTCCTCGACCAGGGCGATAGTGGCATCCACATCCAATCGCCGCCCGTCGATGCTGGGCTGTATCGTGATCAGCTGGCCGGTCGCATCGTCGAACACGTACCTGGCGTTCACCGGCTCGACGGTGAGTTGCTCTGCCAGGGGTTCCAGGGCGGATCGCAGGGCGTCGAGGTTAATGGTAACTTCATATCTGGCAGTGCCGTCCTGGTTGGGCATCTGCCGGATCGCCAGCATCCTTGCGATAGTTTCCGGGTCTATCACCCACGGTTCGGGATCGCCCGGCAACGGGTTTTCAATGAATAGCGTGATTGGGCCGGAGAGTATCGTATTGATGGTTTGCGCCGCCTCGGTCGCATCCCAGACCAGTGGCCTGGTCTCATGGATAACCAGCGGGACCTCACCGCCTTGCAGCGATAGTACCATCGGCTGCAGGATCTCGAGCGTGGCGTTGATGTCCAGCTCCCGCCCGATCTGGCTGGCAGTTGCCACAGCGTGCAACCCATCCATAACCACGGCGGCATTACGCATCGGCTGATCGATCTGGGCGGCAAGTACCTCGAGGAACCTGCGGGATTGTCCCCGATCGTACACGACCTGTGGCGGGATGGGCTTACCGTTTAGCCATGCGTCGAGCTGATCTGCCAGGTCGATGAACAGGTCGCCGGAGTGTCCCACCTCGTAAGCCATGCCGATGGTGCGTACCGCGTCCAGGCGCAATCCAAGCTCGGCAGCAGTCAGTTGCCAGGTTTGCTGACCATCGGTGAACGTATAGCGCACCGAGTCCGGGTATACGAACGCGGCGGTGAGCCATCGGTACGCCTCCTCCTGCGTATGTCCGCTCAGGTCGATCCCGAAAGTCGAGACTCCCGGATAGATCAGGCCCTGATGTTGCAGCTCGTAAAGCCCCACGCTTGCGACAAGCACCAGAGCAACCAGCATGACCCATGTGCTGACGAGGATCGGTATGCGCAATGCCCAGGGGCTGGGCGTCACCATCTGAGCATCCGTTGTTGGCAGCTTGCTCACATTCCGTGCAGCCATCTCCGCAATCTCCAGCACCACCATCTCACGGGGGTATTTTACCACCACATCCGTGGAGGGGCATTGATTTCGTGTAGTCCTGGATTCGGTGTACGTGATCACCGAGTCATCGCGGTCGGCTCAGATCGGGCCTGTCGTCCGGTGTTGCCGCGTACAGCTAGAGGAGGGCTATTCAGATCTGCGCGGGCCAAAGATGGCTCGCCCTATGCGCACGATGGTTGCCCCCTCCTCGACGGCAACGGGGTAATCGTCCGTCATGCCCATGCTCAAATGCCGCCATGACGCTTCCGGGAAGTCTGTAGCCAGAGCGTCCCTAAGCTCGCGTAGCCGTACGAATATCGGGCGGGCCGTTTCGGGGTCATCGACGATGGGCGCCATCGTCATCAGGCCCTCCACGCGCAATCCGGGCAGCTTCAGGATGGCTTCTACGTCAGACCATAGCGTGTTGCGTTGGGAAGGGGTGTTTTTCCAATGGTCGGCACGCCAGCCCCACTTGGTCTCCTCGCCGGAGACGTTGATTTCGAGCAATATGGGGATTTCTCGGCCTGCCTCGGAAGCCAGCCTGGAAAGCCTTTCTGCCAATTTAAGCCTGTCCACCGAGTGCACGAAGTCGAAGAGGGCGACCACATCGCGGGCTTTACGCCGCTGAATGTGGCCCACCATATGCCAGGTTGGCCTGCTGCCGGCCAGCGCCTCAACTGCCGGAATCTTTCCGCGTGCCTCTTCCACCCGGTTTTCGCCAAAATCGGTTACCCCGGCCCTCATCGCCGCGACCACTGCCTCTGGGGGATGGGTCTTGCAGACGGCGACCAGTGTCACTTCGGACGGGTCGCGACCGACACGGGCACATGCCTCTGCTATGGTCGCCTTGACAAGTGCGACTCGCTTGGCGACGTCCACATCAGCCATAACGTCACCCCCGCAGCGCTATGACCGCGCCGAATCGGCCCGTGCGTCCATGTTCGGCTCGGTGTGAGTAGAACTCGTCGGTATGGCAGGCGGTGCAGATGCCCGCCACCTCGATCGAGACTACGCCTGCCCGTTCCAGTGCCAGTCGGTTGGCCGCCCACAGGTCAAAATGGGCCTTACCCCGCTCATCACGGGTGATCAGCCCGTCAGTAGTGACGAAGGCATTTTCCACTGCCGCGACGACTTCCTCGCCGACCTCGTAGCATTCCGGCCCTATTCCGGGGCCGATCCCGGCCTCGATGTCGCCCGGGTTGGAGCCGAACTTGTCGGCCATTGCCCGCACGGTGCTGCCCGCAACGTCCGCTATAGTCCCTTTCCATCCGGCGTGCGCGATACCGATGACATTCTTCACCGGGTCGTATAGCAGGATGGGGATGCAATCCGCGAATCGCATGATGAGTGGGAGGCCCGGCACGTCGGTGATCATGGCATCGGCGTGATCCAGCCAGGGGCGCCCCTGAGGCGGGGCGGTAGCGTAGATGACTTTGGAGCCGTGTACCTGCCATACTGTGGCCGGTTGGGCGCCGTCGAGGCCGAGCGCCTGGAATACGAGCCGGTGGTTCAGCCTGACGGCCTTTGGGTCATCGCCGACGGTGCTGCCCAGATTGAGAGAGGCCCAGGGCGGCTTGCTATAGCCGCCCAATCGGGTCATCACCCCGTGCACGATCCGGTCTGACTGTGCCCACTGCTTGAAGTGGTAGTACACAACAGTGCCGTGGGTTACACGTAGCAATTTTGCCGCTCCACTTGAGTTTTGCGGCGATTATAACACAGCGTGCCGGGGATGATATTCCTAATCGATATAAGCCAAGCGCTCCACTGTGTTGGCGCAGTAGTTAGGATCAATAGTTACTTCGCCACTTAGCCATACCAGGTCTATAGTCAGCCACCATGTACTACCGTCATCGGTTATGAGGTATGCGCCTACTCCGACTGGGGCGCCGTTCTGATAACGGATTCCAGTTATTCGGGTTGCGTCTTCTGATGGGGACGCACGTGTCACCACATAAGGTGTTGAGCTATTGATCTCAACGGAGCAGGATGCCATTGGGATGCGCGTTGCCATGATAGTGTATCGGCTTCTGGTGTTCAGCCTTAGGGTGTTTATTCTGAGCCGCAGGAAGTACGTGCCGGTGACATTGCGGCCTCCGAATAATATGGCGTCGGGGTAGCCGTATGGTGTGAAATCGAGTTGCTTGGAGTTGGCGTCATTCCAGTCTTCGTCGAAGAAAGCCACTTCAAAATTATGCCGGGGATAGACTTCTATTCTAAGTATGGAACCTGGGTCAATGGAGAATTCATAGAAAGCATCCTGACCCGGTTCCAGCTCGCCTGGTTGTGGGTGACTTCCTATTGGAAGGGGCATGCGGATTGGGGTTACTGTTGGTGACGAGGTGTTGGTAGGGGATGGAGGCGGGGTATATGTCCATGTGCAGGTAGGCGTTGGGGATGGTGTTAAGGTCGGGGTAGACGACGGCGGGATGCTAGAGAGGGTGAGGAACATTTGTTGGTAGTAGGTGATTGTCAGGTTTGGAGTAGCGGTTGGTGTTGGGGAGGGAGTTGAAGTGAAAGTACTGGTTGGTCGCGGTACAAATCCTATCTGTATACCAGATGGATCAACTATTACTAATATAGCACATATTATGAACACGACGATACCAATAATGGGAAGTAAATACCAATACATTGGCATTGGCCCTGGTATTGGTTGAGGTATAATCAACCTGGTGAAATCTCTCCACCAATTAACGTCCGATTTAGTCACGCCGGTGACGCTCACCACATCAGAGTATGGCCCGATGGTTGTATCACGCGGTGGTTCTGGATCGTGGCCTATTAGTATGATCTTCGCGCTGCCGACTCCGATTCTGCGCTTGAGTTCGGCTGCATCTATCTTGCCGTGGTCCGGCATTATGACGCTATTTTCTGCGCGGTGTGCCACCATATATACGACGATAAGGGAGTTTCTGTAATCATGGACCCTGGATTTGATCTCTTCGGTGAGGCGGTCGAGTGAGACTGCTCTGCCATTGATCCTGATCGGTTTGTAATTGTTTGACCTTTGTCTCAGGATTTTCTTGGATATTCTAAAGATTTTTTTGTCAGCTCAGAATAGTCTGGGCTTGCCGCGCTGATGAATAGGTAGACCGTGTCATAATCCATGGGATTGTATCCTGGGGCTACCGCCACATCCCTCGTCATGGCGACCCTCGCTTGTGGGATCGTATACATAATTGACGGGCTAATGGTAGGAAGATTTTATCATAGGCTTTATGGTATGGCAAGGTATACCTTATATTATAATCAATATTACAATTGTAAAATAGATTTATAATCAAACTAATAGCTTATTACAAAATAAAGCGTGCTGAGAAGATTCTCGGCTTGCCAGGGGGCCTCTCTTTGGGCATTATCTTCGCATATTCGGCTTTGCACCCAGGAGAGCAACCGGTGAAAACATGGCGCAAGATCGCATATTCCGCCGGATCGCTTGGTACGGCAGTGTCATATCAGGCATTCGCGAACCGGATTCAGTACCTATACATAGACGTATTGGGCATCCAGGCCTCGATCATCGGCGTTGTATGGTCACTTTACGGTATCTGGAACGCGATCAACGATCCGCTGATGGGCCAGCTTAGCGACCGAACCCGAACGCGATGGGGCAGGCGGATCCCGTTCATCATGTTCGGCTCGATCCCGCTTGGGATACTCTTTGTCCTGTTGTGGACTCCGCCCACCGGGTCGGTCACGCTGACGGTGGCGTACTTTGCCCTGATCGTTTTCGCATTTGACACGCTTTGGAGCCTGATCGTGATCGCGTGGACGGCGCTTTTCCCGGAGATGTATTCAGACCTTCGGGAGCGGGCAGCGGTATCCGGTTGGCGGCAGGCGTTCTCGGTGATAGGTCTGATATTTGGGTTAGCGTTGCCACCGGTCCTGATAGAGAACTTCGGCTGGGTCGGAATGGGGGCCATAGTTGCCTTCATCACGGTAGCCTCGTTCCTGATCTCACTTTTGGGCAGTAGAGAGGATACGCGGCATCTACCCGAAAAGGACATGAGCTTCTGGGATGCGATGAAGGCCACCCTGGCAAACAAATCGTTTGACTACTTCCTGATCGCCAACCTGGCCAAAGAGCTTATCTTCCTGCTGATGGTGGCGGTGATGCCGTTTTACGCCAAGTACGTAGTGAAATTGACCGACGGCACCGAGGTGTTGGGAACGCCGATGGATGCTGCGACTCAGGAGTCTTTGCTTTTGGGAGTGCCTTTTCTACTTTCGGTGCCGATGCTGGTGGTGTGGACTGCGATTGCCAGAAGAGTCGGCTCGCGCAGGGCCTGGCAGTATGCGTCGATTGCGTTCATGCCGGGGCTATTCCTGGTGCTGATCGCGCAGGATTTTCACGGCGCCATCCTCGCCACGTCCGTCCTGGCATTGGGTTTACCGGGATTGTTGATGATGTCCGACTTACTGATAGCCGACATCGTTGATGAGGACGAGTTGAGGACAGGACACCGGCGTGAGGGGGCGTATTTTGGCGTCAACGGTGCCGTGATCCGGCTGGCATTTGCCCTACAGGGGATTCTGTTCACGTTCATACTGCCGCTTACCGGCTACACCCCTCCGCCGGAGGGTCAAACTTACATCGAACAGCCGGTGTCGGCCATAACGGGATTCCGGGTCCTGATCGCAGTAGTCCCATTCCTGGCGTTACTTGTCACGATAGGGATGCTGGAGCTATACCCGCTGCACGGCGAGCGACTGGCCGAGGTGAAGCGAGCGGTAGCGGAGAAGCACCGTTCGGAGTAGGCGATGCCCGGATTATGGCTTATCGGTGGCGGATTGGTGGCTTTTGCCCTGGCATGGCATTACAGGCCTCGTTTCCGTTCGGACCTGTCGGCGTTTTGGGCTTTGGCCCTGGTTTGCATCATCTTCTTCGCACCGGTGATGGCCGGCGTGGCCTGGTTACCGCGTGGCGGTGGCGATCTGGTAAGCTTTCTTTGGCCTAACTACCGTTTCGCGGCCAGGAGCATTTGGGCCGGGCGGCTCCCGCTTTGGAACCCGCATCAGTTTGCCGGTGCCCCATTCGCCGCCGATAACCAATCCGGGCTATTTTACCCGCCGAACGTATTAATGTTCATCCTGGCGCCGGCCATACCGTACCACGTGCTTGAGGGCATGGTTATATTACACGTATGGCTGGCCGGAGTTGGGATGTATATCTTCATGCGGCACTGGCTGCGGGCGAATCCGGTAGGCCGTACCCCGGCGCGATTGGGCGGGAGAGCCTTCATGCTTTCGGATATTTTCGTGACCCACCTGGGCAACCTGAACCTGATCGAGGTGGCGGCCTACCTGCCGTGGGTGGTAGGAATGTTGTGGCAGGGGTTGCGACTATGGCACACAGGTGACCGGAGTGCCTGGCGGTGGAACCTTGCTGCCGGCGCCGCGATGGGAGTGTCCATGCTGGCCGGTCACGCGCAGATGAGCCTCTTCCTGGCAATGGCGGTCGTCTGGACGGGGCTTTGGTGGACGCTTTCGGGCAATGCCAGGGGCACCGGGCGCCTGTATCCCCTGGGTGCGGTGGCGATGGTGATTCTGATCGGCATGGGGGCAGCGGCGGTTATGCTGATCCCGGCAGCGGAGCTGACGCAATTCACTGCCCGTGCCGACATGAGCTATGAAGAGGCGGCGCGATACAGCCTGCCGCCGGTGGCCTTAGCCGGGGCCGTGGTGCCCGGCATATTCGGGCGTGGGCCGGATGGCTTCTGGGCGCCGTGGGATCGAGTCGAAGTGGGATACGCCGGCCTGGTGACGCTGGTGCTGGCGGCGGTAGGTGTGGCGGAGGCATTGAGGGCGCGTGGGAGGGCGATGCGTCTAACATGGTTTTGGGTGGCCCTCGGAGCGGGCGCGTTGCTCCTGGCGCTTGGCCCTGCTACGCCGATTCACGGCCTCGCGTATAGGTGGGTACCCGGCATGGGCTATTTACGGGCGCCTGCCAGGTTAGTTTTGCTGGTCGATTTTTCATTGGCTGCGCTGGCCACATTGGGACTGGATGCCTTCTGCGAGGATAAAAAGCGCCATATCGGCGTGATCGTATTTGCCTCGGTCGTGATCACGGCGGCGGGCATAGCGCTGGGCCTGATCGGTGCGGATGGCTTTGGCGGCGTGCCGCCAGAGCGTGCCGGAGCGGCTGTTATTGGGGTTGGACTGGCCGTGATAGTGGCTTTTGGCGTGATCGGCTTTGCGAAATCGCTTTCCGCCGGGAGATTTGCCGTGGCGACGGTGGCCTTGCTGACCCTGGAGCTTATCCTCAACGGCGCGACGACAGAGCTGGATACCGCCGACCCATATGCCGGATACGATCATCCCCTGGTGGTGGAGTGGTTGCGTGGGCAGGAGGGGCTTTTCCGCATAGAGGGAGCATCCGGCGCCTGGCAGCCGGATGCGGCATCCTATCATGGCTTCTACGACATATACGGGCTTTACAACCCGTTGATCATAGCCGCCTATAACACATACCACTGGGCTGTGGGTTACCGTGGCTCGCCGGCTTACAACTTCCAGGGTGCCAGGTACGTGATCTCGGATAAGGGGCAGCCGCGTGCCGATTCCTCATTCGTGCCGGCATTCGACGGCGATCCGGCGCTGACCGTTTATGAGAACACGAATGCGTTACCTCTCGCGCACCTGGTCCCGCGTGCTATCTCGGTTGACGGGCCGGAGGATGCGTGGGAGCCGATCCACGAGCCGGATTGGGACCCGACGGCGGTAGTCTACGTGGAAGGCGGCCCGGAGCTTGACGAATCGCCCCCGCAGGATTCGGTTCACCTGAGAGTCTTACGCTACGAACCGGATTACCTGGCCTGGGAGTCCGAATCCCCGACCTCGGTTTACCTGGTTGCCAGTGAGGTATACTACCCTGGGTGGGAAGCACTGGTTGATGGGGAACCTGCGCCCATATACCGTGCCAATACCGTTTTCAGAGCGATTCTCCTGCCGCCGGGCAGGCATGTGGTGGAGATGCGATTTCGCCCGCTCAGCTTTGGGATCGGGGCGCTGATCTCGGCGATCACTTGGATCGCGTTATTTTTCGCCGCAAGGCGCCGATTGGCTATAATTGGCGCATCTCATAGTCCATAAGGAGTTGTCACAGGTGGATCGTCTACGTTTTGGATGGTGGCTGCCGGTTTTCCTGATGATTGTGGCCGCTATGGCCTGTAGTTTGCCGGCATCCGGTCCGTCGGTGCCGACTTTGCCGCCGGTTTCACCCGGAACCCGTGTGCCGACTTTGCCCCCGCCGACCTCAACATTCACGCCCACCGCTACCTTCACGCCGACGGATACCCCGCCGCCGACCGATACCCCACTGCCCACCGATACTCCGACGGTGACGCCGACTAACGCCCCGCCCCCGCCTCCACCTCCGACTGCTACTCCGGCATCCACCGGGCCACTGCAACCGGTCGGTGCGGGCTGGCATCTGGAGGGCGACCCGGTGTTTGATGCGGAGCGCAATGTGGCGGTCCACCCGATACACATTGACGTGACCGGTGGCAACGGAGTCTACACATACTATCGCGAGGGAGAACAATTGCCTGGGCCGTCGTTCCAGATGGAGTGGGTCGTCTGCACCCTGGCGGGAACCAACATCCGAGTGGAAAGCGGCGATGGCCAGAGCCTGGAATTCACCATAGGCTTCCGCGCCTTTTGTCCCACTCCGTTTGGGTGCAATAACTGCACGCCCTGGTCTCCGTAGAAGTGGTATGCGTTCATCCTGGGGGGCGGGTGAGGTTTGGCATAGGGCGCCTGGATTGCTGAGCGCAACTATGGCGCTTTTGACCGTGGCGTGCCTGGCGCTTGGGCCGGGTGATACCATGAGCATCCCGACTCCGATCGTCCCACCCGGCACACCGGTTCCCACAGTGCCCAGCCTCACCCCCGGGCCGACCATGACGCCGATAGGCGCCGATTTGGGGGGGCAGCCGACCGATACGCCGCCGGCAGTTTCGGTCACGCCGACGGGCGTCCCCACCCAGGCCCCGTTTTCGACTATAGCCGAATCCCCCACATTGCTACCGACCGATTGGGAACCACCGCCGTTTCCGTTTGAGCGTAGCACCGGTGTGAGCATGGGTGATCTGCGTGTGGTAATGCTTGAATGGGACAATTGGCGGCGGGTGGGGGAAGGCGAGGTCGTGGTAACGGTGATCGTGCACGCGGTCGGCGGGGATGGGAATTATGCATACTACCTCGACGGGATCCTGCAAGAGGGGCCGATCTTTGAAGTGCGTGGTGCCTACTGCCGCCCCTCTCCGCACGTCATAATAGTCCAATCGGGCGATGGGCAGATGCTCAGGTATCGGGCCGATCTGGAACCCGATGAGCCGGACTACATGGGCGGTGAGGGATGCGGGTGAACTTGCACATTGCCATCATTTCTAGCACAATACCTGGAGTATGGACGTTCTGGGCGATTTCGTATCCCAACTGCCGGCAGGGCTTATACTATGGACGGTAGCGGCCTTTTTGGCTCTCATTGCTTCGGTGATTTTAATGTTAATTGGACGGAGGCGACCCGGTTTCGGGGCTTCGTTAGCATGGAATATGCGCCGTCTGAGCGCCCATATCCTGAGCCGGGCGGGTGACGAGGCGCCGGAGGAGAGTGCGATGGAAGAGGAGAGGCCAGAAGAGGAAATGCTGCCAGAGCCGGACTTCGATACCCTGGTGGGCGGCGTGGAAGAGGCGGACGAAGATGCATCAGGAGGAACGGTCGGGCTACCGAGAGCGGTCGAGCCATCCCCGGTCCTGACCCCTCACGACGAGGCAGCGGACATGATCGAGATCTTGCGTATATGGCGAGACCTGGCCGATGGCTCGATGGTAATCGAGATCGAAGGGGAATACTATCGGCAGGTGCATGAGATCACCGATCCCGCCTTATATCGCAGATTCCTCTCGATATTGAGGGAACTGGCAAAGCAAGCCCGTGCAGTGGAAGCGTCTGGCGGCCCAGGACGTGCCACGCCGCCCGTCACTCCGAGAGCAGAGGCGATCCCATCAAAGATCACCGGGGTGCCGCCTACCGCCCAGCAGCCACCCCCGCCCCAGGGCGATAGCATCGCAGCACAGATCGAGGCCTTCTTACAGTATAAATTACAGCATTCAGAATTCTCTGCCAGATCGATCCACGTGCGGGAAGCGATCGGCGGCGGGGTGCGGATCGAAGTTGACGGGCATTTCTACGAAGGCATCGGCGACGTGATAGACCCGGACGTCAGGGAATTCCTGCGCCGGACGATTAAAGAGTGGGAGGCCAGACAGTAAGGGCGCCCTGCCAGGCGCCCCTGTTCAGATGCGGGAACGCATTTAGTTTTCGACCCCGTGTGCTTGGATGAGACGGTCCCGCCAATTCCTGGTGCCTCTCATCGTGGCCGCGCCCTTATTTCAGGAGTCGGCAGCCTTCATCTGGGTCTCTATATAATTTATGGCCTCGCCGACGGTGGTGATCTTCTGCGCCTCCTCGTCTGAAATCTCGCCGCCAAATTCATCCTCGAAGGCCATGATCAGCTCTACCAGATCCAGCGAGTCGGCCTCAAGGTCCTCGCGGAAGCGGGCGTCCGGCGTCACCCTATCCGGCTCCACCCCTAATAACTCAACGATAATGGCCTTCACTCGCTCCTCTACAGATGCCATCGGCTTTACCTCCTGACAAATGCGGGTAATATCCGGGTCTAGCATTGCGCGATTATACCCCGGCGTAATGGCACGGGCAAAGCTTGACAATCCCCGCGCCGTCCTGGTACCATTCTTCAGCTTTAAGGAACACAGGCCCATGAGCAAAGTTACGGACGCCGATATTACCCCTCGTCGGAAGTCTGACCATATCAGGATAAACCGGGAAGAGGACGTACAGTTCCCATCCGTCACAACCGGCCTGGAACGGTATCGATTCGTACATCAGGCACTCCCAGAGCTTGACCTGCGCGATATAGACACATCCACCGTCTTCCTGGGACACCGGCTGGAGATACCGCTGCTGATCTCATCCATGACCGGCGGTACCGATGAAGCCGGCAGGATCAACCGCGTGTTGGCCGAGGCTGCACAAGAGGCCGGGATCGCAATGGGATTGGGCAGCCAAAGGGCCGCCCTGGAAAATCAGGAACTTGTCCCCACATACCGGGTCAGGGACGTGGCGCCCGACATACTCTTGATGGCGAACCTCGGCGCGGTTCAGCTCAACTACGGCTACGGGATCGACCATTGCCGTCGCGCGGTCGAGATGGTGGGAGCCGATGCCTTGATCCTGCACCTGAACCCACTCCAGGAAGCAGTTCAGCCTGAGGGCGACGTGAACTTCTCCGGCCTCCTCAAAAAGATCGAGGAAGTTTGCCGGGCGCTTGAAGTACCGGTGGTGGTCAAGGAAGTCGGTTGGGGCCTGAGTGAGCGGGCGGCCAGGCTGTTGGCCGAGGCTGGCGTGGCAGCTCTGGATGTGGCCGGCGCCGGGGGCACATCCTGGAGCCAGGTTGAGGCCTATCGAGCGCCCACCGAATTCCACGCCAGGATAGCGCGTAGCTTTGCCGATTGGGGTATCCCCACCGCCGAAAGCATCCGAATGGCCCGCCGTGGCGCCCCGGATCTGCCGATCATCGCCAGCGGTGGGCTTCGCACCGGGATAGACATTGCCAAATCCATTGCGCTTGGGGCCTCGCTGGGCGGGATGGCGCGTCCCTTCCTTATGGCGGCCTCATCGCCGGAGGAAGTACACCAGGTGATCCGGGAAATAGCCGCCCAGTTGCGGATCGCCATGTTCGGGGCCGGAGTCCGCAATATCGAGGAGTTGAGCGCCGCCGAACTCATCCGTGTTTGAGGTGATCGGAGGATACAAGATGTCGCTGGCCGAGTACCGCGCCCGTTGCCTGCCCGCCCTGGAAGGGCAGATGCGCCATATTATGAGCCGCATCGAGGGCAAACTTTCGGCGCCTTTCGCGGATATATTGCGTTACCACATGGGGTGGGAGGACCGGGACGGTAACCCGACCGAACCGGGTGGCAAACGCATCCGCCCGCTACTGCTGATGTTGATATGCGAGTCCGTCGGTGGGAGCTGGGAAGCGGCCCTGCCGGCTGCTTCGGCAGTAGAGCTTATCCACAACTTCTCGTTGGTGCATGATGACGTGCAGGACATGAGCGATTACCGCCACGGTCGCCTCACCGTCTGGAAGCTATGGGGCGAGGCGCAGGCCATCAACGCCGGCGACGCGCTCTTCGCCCTGGCCCACCTGGCGATGTCCGAATTGGGGGGAACCATCCCCCCTCAAAAAGTCTTGGAGGCATTTGAGCTGCTGGATATAACCTGCCTTCGCCTGACCCAGGGCCAGTACCTGGATATGGCCTTCGAGACCCGTGAGAACGTGAGCGAGGACGACTACCTGGTGATGATCGGCAACAAATCCGCCGCGCTCATCAGCGCCTCGTGCGAATTAGGGGCTTTAGTCGGCGGTGCCTCCCCGGAACTAATGGGCCTTTACGCCGACTTCGGGCTTCACATGGGATTGGCCTTCCAGATACGGGATGACATACTGGGCACCTGGGGTGATCCCAGCGTCACCGGCAAAAGCGCGGCCACCGACATCATGGCACGCAAGAAAACCCTTCCCGTGGTATACGGCCTGCGGCGCAGCGGGCGATTGAGGGAGCTTTTTGCCAAGCCCCGCCTGGATGAGGCCGACGTGACAGAAGCGGTGGGGATACTGAACGAATTGGGTGCCAAAGAGTACACAGAGCAGCAAGAGGAGCTATACTTCCAAAAGGGAATGGCGGCTTTAGATACCGCCTCGCCATCCGGTGAGGCAGGAGAAGCGCTTTACGAACTGACCAGATGGCTTTTGCGGCGTGAGTATTAGCAACGTGGACGTTTACGAGATTTTTCGGGGATTAAACCCGGTTTTACAGGCTCTCCTGGCGACGCTTTTCACCTGGGGCCTTACGGCGCTTGGGGCCGGGTTGGTTTTCGTGGCCGGCGAGTTTGACCGCAAAGTGCTGGACGGCATGTTGGGATTTGCCGCCGGAGTTATGGTCGCGGCCAGCTACTGGTCGCTGCTGGCACCGGCCATCGAAATGGCCGGCGAGGGCGACATCCCGGCGTGGATACCGGCAGTGGTCGGATTCTTGCTGGGCGGCGCATTCCTGCGGCTGATAGACATGGTTTTGCCCCACCTTCACCTGGGCGCCCCGGACGAGGCCGCCGAGGGCTTGAAAACCACCTGGAAACGCACAACTTTGCTCATCCTGGCGATAACATTGCACAATATCCCGGAAGGGCTTGCAGTGGGAGTGGCTTTCGGGGCAGTCGCTGCGGAATTACCGTCCTCGACCCTGGCCGGCGCGATAGCGTTGGCCGTAGGGATCGGGATACAGAATTTCCCGGAAGGCACCGCAGTTGCCATGCCTCTCAGGCGGGAGGGCCTGTCGAAGCTCAAAAGCTTCTGGTATGGCCAGCTATCGGCCATTGTGGAGCCGATTGCCGGCGTGATCGGAGCGGCAGCGGTCATGGTCTCCAGGCCGATCTTGCCTTATGCCCTTGCATTCGCGGCGGGAGCCATGATCTTCGTGGTGATCGAGGAAGTAGTGCCGGAATCTCAATGCAGCGGCAATACCGATATTGCCACCATGGGGGCCATGCTGGGATTCGCAGTTATGATGGCGCTTGACGTAGCATTTGGGTGATAAAAAGGAACAGGGGCAGGCCGGGGAGACTGCCCCTGCTCAGGAGGGGATAAACAAGGTAGACTACCGGTTATTTCTTGGTCTTGACCTTAATCACCTTTGTCTTCACGGCCTCGGCTTTCGGGATGCGGAGCTTCAGCAGACCGTTCTCAAAAGTCGCCTCGGCTTTATCCGGGTTCACCGGCACATTGAGGTTCACCACGCGCTCGAACCGGCCATACGGGCGTTCTCGTATGATGTAAGCGCCATCGTGCTCCGGCTGCTTGAGTTCGCCGCGAATGGTCAGAGTATCGCCCTCAATGGTGATCTCCACATCATCCGGCTCCAGACCCGGCACCGAGGCAATGAATATCAGCTCATCGCCGGTGCTATATACGTCCAACGGCAGGCGCATCACACGCTCCTCACCTTCGCGCTCCCGCCAGCCGGGCCATCCGACAAAGCTCTCCTCAAACAGCCTGTCCATTGCTTCGCGCAGGCTGATCGCTTCCCGGAATGGGTCCCACCGGATCAGATCCTTCGCCATGGCTTACCTCCTCCAGCTCGTGATTTTTCTCCTTTCGGCATCCGGCCATCATCCTATGGGGGGAGTGTATGAATGGGATAAACGGGATATAAATATTGCATCAGAAATCAGGAGCGGATTATGAGGCGAATACTGGCGTTTTTGGCGTTAGTGGTGGCCGGTTGCACCCCAATAGCTTACCTGCCCGACCTGGTACCGCCCACCCCCCATAGGGGAGCGCAGCCGTGGATACCGTTACCCGCCGTGGTCGAACCGACCCCTATCCCGGCTGACTTCAGCCTGTTGACCGGGGAACCCTGCGTGCCCCCTTGCTGGCAGGGCCTGGTGCCGGGCGAAAGCGATCGCGATGACGTGGAGCGATTCCTGCGCGAAAGCCCAATGGTCGGAGCGTGGAGCGTCAGCCCGGACGGTGGGGCAGGTGCGATTTACACATGGTACTGGGCCGCCCCGCCGGATGCCGCAGGTTACATGAACATCATATCCGTCGGGGACGAGAAGCTACGCACGGTTTACCTGCACCCCAATGCCGAACTGCAACTGGGTGACCTCATCGAAATATACGGGGAACCATCGGCGCTTTACATGGGCATCAGCTCCACCGGCGGGCCGACCGGGTTCATAGCCTACCTGTATTTCACCGAGATAGGCCTTAGACTTTCCATCTCGGCGCCGGTAATGCCGGAAGGGGAGCTGGCGATGGCCTGCTTCTCACCTGAGATGACAATATCCGAGGCCCTGTACTTCGCGCCCGACGATTGGGAGGCGACCCTGGCGGCATCCCCATTGGCCGAGGCCGAGCGTAGAAATTGGGCCGGGTATACCTGCCTGCCGATCGGTGATATGCCCCCTACCCCTGCCGGTTAAGGTACGAGCGATGAAGATACTATTCCTGACGCCTCAGCTACCGTACCCACCTCAGCAAGGGGCAGCCTTGCGGAGTTTTGGACTTATCCGTGGCGTGGTCGAGGCCGGACATGAAGTATGGCTCGCCTGCCTGCTTGAACCCGGCCAGCCGGATCCCGATGATACCCCTATGAGCGACATATGCCGTCAGGTGATCACCGCCCCGGTTCCTACCCGATCAATGGGCCGGAGATTGCGGGATTTATTGCTTTCCGGTCGGGCGGATATGGCATCCAGACTGCGCTCGGAGCGCTTTGCCCTGGCATTAGAGTCGCTGCTTGCCGGGCAGCACTTCGACCTGATCCACATCGTGGGCTTAGAGATGGCGGTATACCTGCCGCAGGTCGCAGGCGAGGCCCCCGTGATATACGATTCCCTTAACGCCGAGTACGTGCTACAACGTCGGGTGTTTGCCACCGACGTGCGTGATCCGAGGCGGTGGATCGGCGCCCTATACTCGCTGATCCAGTGGCGGAGATTGGTGAAATTCGAGCGCGGGATTTGCCTGGCCGCCGACCATGTGCTTGCGGTCTCGGAAGCCGATGCCGGACTACTTCGCCGCCTGGTCGGCGGTATCCGGGTGACGGTCGTGCCGAACGGCATCTACGTTGACTCATACCAGATTTCCGCCGAATCCGCCGGAGATGGCAAAACCCTGGTCTTCACCGGCAAAATGGACTACCGCCCGAACGTTGACGCCGCCCTATGGATGGCCGAGGCGATCCTGCCCAAAATTCAGGCCTCCGAGCCGAATGTGCGACTATTTATCGTGGGCCAGAGACCCCATCCGCGTCTGGATCGGCTCCGGGGGCGTGGCGATGTGGTCATAACCGGCTGGGTCGAGGACATACGCCCATACCTTTACCGCGCCACAGTTTACGTTGCGCCGCTGCGCATGGGAAGCGGAACGCGATTCAAAGTGTTAGAAGCTATGGCGGCAGGCCGGGCCGTAGTTTCGACGACACTTGGCGCCGAAGGGATCGGCGCGACCGATGGGCATCACCTGGTTATCGCCGATGCCGAAGGGGACTTCGCTGACGCGGTAGTTAACCTCATGCGCGATCCCGAACGTCGCCGTCAGATCGGCCTTTCCGCCCGCGAATTCGTACGCCAAAGGTACGACTGGTCGGCCATCGTACCGGGCCTTTTGGACGTATACCGGCATCTGGGGGAGCGCAGTGGCATCGGATAGACAATCGCTGGCGGAGCGTAACCGTAAACTCGCGGCAGAGATACACAAACCATCGTGGCGGGAGCGCATTCGCAGCAGCATCTTACGCACATGGGCCAGGCTCCCACGTCCCACCAGGGCCAGGGCCGAACCTGGCCGCATATTGCTCATCAGGCCGGATCACCTTGGGGACCTTCTATTTATGACACCGGCCTTACGTGCCTTGCGCCGGGCCAGGCCCGATGATGACATAACATTACTGGTTGGGCCGTGGGGCGCGGGCGTGATGGCGGCATACTCACAGCCACAACGGATACTGACACTACCGTTCCCCGGATTCACACGTGCCCCCGGCAGCCACGCCATCTGGATGCCTTATCTGTTGGCCTCAAAATGGGCTGCCAAACTCCGGAAGCTCCGGATAGAAACGGCGGTGATCATGCGTCCAGACCATTGGTGGGGGGCGCTGCTGGCCTATATGGCCGGAATCCCCAATCGGATTGGCTACAAATTGCCGGACGTAGAGCCTTTCCTGACCACGCCGATCCCGTTCGAACCCGCCCACGCGGTGCGCCTCAACGCCAGAGTGCTGGAGCATTGGACGGGAGTACTTACGGATGAGCAACTGGAATTGACGTACCCGGTGGACCCGATCGACCGTGCGTATATAAAAGGCTACCTGGGTGAGTGGGGCGTTGCCGATGGGGAACCCGTCGTTGTGATACACCCCGGTAGCGGGCGGGCGGTAAAGCTTTGGAGAGTGGATGGCTGGATCGAAGTCGCCAATGCCCTGGCAGACCTTCTCGGTGCCAGAATCGTGTTGACCGGTGGCGAACACGAGACCGAAATGACCAACAGGATCGCCGCCGGCCTCAAAGGCAAACCGGTTCGCGCCGCAGGTGATACCGATATTGGGCAACTTGCGGCGCTTTTCTCCAGGGCATCGTTGGTCTTGGGGCCGGATAGTGGCCCGCTACACCTGGCAGTTGCCGTGGGCACCCCGACCGTGCACCTATACGGCCCGGCAGATCCGGCTCAATTCGGCCCCTGGGGCGATCCGGCCAGACACCGCGTGGTCGCAAGCGACATCGGATGCCGTCCGTGCGGGATTTTAGACTGGGGGGCCGATGACCTGGCGAATCACCCTTGCGTGCGGGATATAACCCCCTCTGCGGTGATAGATGCCGCGATTGCAGCATTGGAGGGTAGGGAATGACGGAATACATCCAGGTCTTCACCACGACCGGAACCGGGGATGATGCGCAAAGGATCGCCCGGCTATTGGTAGAGCGTCACCTTGCCGCCTGCGTGCAAATAGTTGGGCCGATAACCAGCGTATACCGTTGGGAGGGGAAGATCGAGCGGGCCGAGGAGTGGCTTTGCATCGCCAAGAGCCGACTGGAGCTGTTCGGGGAATTAGAGCAGGCGATACGTCAAATCCACCCGTACCAGGTGCCGGAGATCCTGGCAGTTCCGGTAAGCGCCGGAAGCAGTGATTACCTCGCCTGGGTAGACTCCGTTGTGGGATGACATTTGCCAGTACCAGAGTATCCTTTCGGAGGGGGATGCGGTACGGTACACTGAGCGCGAAGAGCAAACTGGATCAGGACGGATGTGATGAGCGTGAAGGTAGAAAAGGGCAAGATCATATTCCGGCAATGGGATAACATAGTCGGGTTACAAGAGACCGAAGTGCCGTTCCGCTCGGTAGAGGACTTATTCGAGCTGTGCCTGGAAGTGAGCGATCCCAGGATGGTTGAACGGGTTGTGATCGAGGGGGAAGACGACCGGGGCAAGCCGCACGTGATCACATTTGTGTTCCAGTCGCTGACCATAACGCCGGGATCATGATGAGGGCTTCGGACGGCATCATTCGCCTTTACAAGCCTGGTGATGAGGTTGCAATTCACACGATAGCCGCCGATACGGCCAGATTCGGAGAGCCGGTCGAGGAGATGATGGATGACAGGCGGCTCTTCATAGACGCCTTCGTCCGGGTGTACACCGAGTCCTACCCGCACACCTGCTGGGTGGCCGAGGTGGATGGCGAAGTAGTCGGCTACCTCACCGGTTGCATGGATACAAAGGAGCAGGAAAAACTCACCAGGCGACAACTGATGCGTGTGGTGGCAAACGCCCTCAGACTCCGGTACCGGCTCGGCATCAAAACACTTAAGGCATCATTGGGATTCTTGTTGGAAGTGCCGGTGCGGCCCAGACCTGAACTCGACCGATACCCCGCTCACCTGCACATCAACGTGGCGGATGGCCATCGTGGACGTGGGCTTGGGAAGGGATTGCTTTCGGCGTTTATCGAGCAATGTCGCGAGGCCGGACTGCCTGGAATCCATCTGAGCACATCTGAGATGAACACAATTGCCGTGCCGCTTTACCGAAAAATGGGCTTCAAATTGCTCAGGCAGCATATCTCCCCGTTTTTTACCCTGGTCGAAGGGAAACGTATCCGCTCATACCTGTTTGGCCTTGACTTGTGATTGCGCCTGTTTCCCGGCTGTGCTAGAATGCGGGTGAAATACTCCCGACGGTTAACCTTTACCATTCGTGACGACGAGGAGATCGAGGATGTCCATCGCTACGGTGCTTAAACAGGCGGATATTTTCGACGAACTGACCACCACCCAACTCGAACTAGTTGCCTCGATTTGTGAGGAGCGGCAATATCAGCCGGGGGACGTAATCTTCGAAGAGAACACCCGTGGAGACGAGCTTTACATCATAGCCGACGGTGAAGTGGAGATAAGGGTTGACCCATCACTCGTCGGCGCCGAAGGTGGCAAGCCTCAGACCATAGCGGTATTGCGCAGGGGGCAGTCGTTTGGAGAGGTGGCATTGGTGGATCAGGGCATACGTTCGGCGTCGGCCCGATGCGGCGACCGGGAGACTCGTCTGATCGTCATCCCGCGCGGCAAACTAATGCTGCTCTGCGATACCTACCCACAGCTTGGCTACAAGTTAATGCGGAATCTGGCCGCCGACTTGGCCATGAAAATCCGCAACACCGACTTGCAAATCCGAGAGCAATTAACCTGGACGCACGCCAATAAAGATTAGCCGGATCGGTAAGGGCGGCCTGTTCGACCGCCCTTAGCATTGCCTTCCCATCGTGGCAAGCGCACGTTATGCCGGATCGGGGCCGGGTTGTAGCGTGCGCATTACATCGTGGATTCGCCTGCAATGGCTACGAATATTCGTAGAAGCCCCGCCCGGCCTTGCGACCGAGCCGTCCGGCGGCCACCATCTTCTTCAGCAGCGGACAAGGCCTGTATTTGGGGTCTCCCAGACCCTCGTATAGCACGTTCATCACCTCAAGCAGCACGTCCAGGCCGATGAAATCGGCCAGCTCCAGCGGCCCCATAGGGTGATTCATGCCCAGCTTCATCACCTGATCGATGTCCTCCGGGCTGCCGATGCCTTCCATGACGGCGTAGACCGCCTCGTTCAGCATCGGACACAGCAGCCGGTTGCTGATAAAGCCCGGGTAATCGGCTGCCCTGATCGGAGTCTTGCCCATGCGCCGCGTGATCTCCATGATGATCTCGACCGTCTCATCGGACGTCTCCAGGCCCGGCACGATCTCCACCAACTTCATGATCGGCACCGGATTCATAAAATGCATCCCGATCACCTTGTGAGGTCGTTTGGTTGCCGCTGCGATCTCCGTGATCGAGATCGAGGACGTATTGGTCGCCAGGATGGTATCCGGCCCGGTCATGCCGTCCAGATCGGCGAAGATTCGCATCTTCAGGCCCTTATTTTCCGGCACTGCCTCGATGACCAGATCGGCACCCGCTGCCGCATCTAGCTCGGTCGAAGTCTCGATCTCCTCAAGTGCGCGGCGGCGGGCCTCATCATCGATCTTGCCCTTGCTATGCAACTTGTTGACCGATCTGGCTATCGTCTCCCTGGCGCGTTCCAGGGCCTTTGGGTCAACGTCTATCATAACGGTCTGGAAGCCGGTCGTGGCCGAAAGTTGGGCGATCCCATTGCCCATTGTACCTGCGCCCACCACTGCGATCTTCTTGATCTCCACCGTTAGCCTCCTTTAGCTGATCGGAGCGTCCCATGCGTAAAGCAAAGGGCGCGTGATCACGCGCCCTTTTCGATCCCATGTCCTCGCAGAGCATCCGGATGGAGCAGGATCGGCAGGAAGCCGGGCCTTATCTCGCAGGAAATCGAGCGCCCGGCGGCGTGTTCGCCGTCAACATCCAATCCGAGTGGCTCACCGCCCTCGGTTTCTATCTCGATGCGGGAGGCCCTGGCGTGGTGCACATCGTCGCGTTCAAGGTGTGTGCCGCGATAGACCGTTGGGAGAGCGCCTATGATCCTGTGGCGGGGCATCCCCTCCACCAGCACCACGTCGAAAAGCCCATCATCCACTGCGGCATCCGGAGCGATAAGCATCCCATGTCCGAAGTACCGCCCGTTGGCGACCGCGACGATATACGCACTCCCCTCATACCAAAGATTCCCGTCCAGGCGCACACGTAATCGCTGTGGCCGGTACTGAAGGAGCGAGGCCAGAGTCGCCCGCAGGAACGTCCAGGGCCGCCGGTTTTTGACCGCGTTTACCCGTGCGTCAACATCCCCGCCGATCCCTGCACTGGCCACGTTCAGGAACGGCCTGGAGTGCCCCTCACTCACCAGGATACCGACATCGCAAATATGCGGCTTTGCCCTGGCAAGCCAATCGGTCACCTCGTCAGGCCCTGTGGGCATCCGAAGTGTCCGTGCCCAATCACGTCCGGTGCCGATAGGGATCATGCCGAATTCCCAGGGGATTCTGTCCAGCCCCCGCTCGTCGGCGACCTCCACAAGTGCCCTGACCACGGAGTTATTGGTGCCGTCACCGCCAACCGCTATCACGCGCGAGAGGCCCGAGTCTGCCGCCTCTCTGATGCGGGCGCCGGCATCTTCAGGGGTATCGGTCACGGCAACTGATACCTCGCCGAGCCGTTCCTCGATCACCGGTCTCAACCGTTGCCAGATGCGTCCCACCAGTCCGCCGCCCGCATGGGGATTGGCTATAACAAGGGTCAGCATGTCATTCTCCCCGGAGTGCCGCGATTATGTACGTCCCCAGCAGACCCGTCCAGAGCGGTATGAGCACCATTGGGCCGCCGGATGGGGTGAGATATAAGCCGTTTTCCAGGCCGAAGAGCAGGTCGTTGAGGGCCAGGAAGATAAGTGCGCCGGCGGCTATCAATGCCCATCTTGTGCCCCACCGGCTTCCGCGCCACAGCCCGAACGAGGCGACGAAGGAACACGCGCTCATCCACAGGTCTGCCAGTGGGAACGAGAGTTCCCACGCCATATAGCACTCCGAATCGTCAGGCAGGATCGCGCCGGCGAAGAATACAATCCAATATAGCAGAGTGATTGCCCCGGTCAGAGCCAGGGCGATGGCGATCCGGCGTTGCATCCCCCGTTCCGGTTGCCGATAGTTTTACGGATACACGCGCTTGATGGTGCGCGGATAAGGTATCGCCTCGCGGATATGTTCCAGGCCGCATATCCAGGCCACGGTACGTTCCACACCCAGGCCGAATCCGGCATGGGGTACCGACCCGAATCGGCGCAGGTCAAGATACCACTCATATGCCTCGCGCGGCAGCCCAAGTGATGCCACCCGCTCCTCCAACAGCGCGATGTCGTATATGCGCTCGCTGCCGCCGGTGATCTCCCCGTAGCCTTCCGGCGCCAGCAAGTCGACCGAGCGGCAAACCTCCGGGCGCCCATCGACCGGTTGCATGTAGAAGGCCTTTGCCTCGGTGGGGTAGTGGTATACGAAGACGGGTTTCTCAAAGCGGGATGCTATTGCCGTCTCGTGCGGCGAGCCGAAGTCCTTGCCCCATTCCAGTTCCAGCAGCCTTTTCTGCTCCGGATCGTCGGTCTGTTCCCGTATCTCGGCCAGCATTTCCAGCGCCTCGTCGTAGCTTATGCGCGGAAATGGCGGCTCGACTACTTCCAGGCGGCTTACGTCACGGCCAAGCAACTCCAACTCCGGGCGGTTACGCTCCAGCGCGGCCTTGACGATGGCCGTTACGAATTCCTCTTCCATATCCATCAGGTCTTCCAGCGAGAAGAAGGCCATCTCCGGCTCCACCATCCAGAATTCGGTCAGGTGGCGCCTGGTTTTAGAAAGTTCGGCCCGGAATGTGGGACCAAAGCAGTATACCTTGCCGAACGAGGCGATATTGGCTTCATTGTACAGCTGGCCGGTCTGGGCCAGGTAGGCCGTATCGCCGAAATAATCCACCTTGAAGAGCGAAGTCGTTTCCTCGCCTGCCGACGGGGTGATGATCGGGGTATCCACCAGCAGATAGCCGTGATCGTCCAGCCAATCGCGTATCGCCTTTATGACGGTGGCCCGCACCCGCATAACTGCCCAGGGCCTTGAGGAGCGAACCCACAGATGGCGGTGATCCAGCAGGAAGTCGATCCCATGCTCTTTCGGCTGGATGGGATATTCCTCGGCCTTCTGGATGATCTGGAGATCGGTCACGCCGATCTCGTACCCGCCCGGAAATCCGGGGGCACGCTTATCGGCCCTGACGGTGCCGGTGACGGTTAGAGAGGATTCCTGAGTGATAGCCCTGGCGGCATCGAACACATCCTCGGGCAGGTCGCCCTTGAACGCCACGCATTGGACGATGCCGGTACCATCGCGCACAAGCAGGAATTGGAGTTTTCCCTTATCTGTCCGGTTATAGAGCCAACCCCGGACGGTGACAGTTTCTCCCTCGTGGGATGCCAGATCGGATACCTGGACTATCGGTGCGCTCACCATTACCTCCTCTAGGAACCCCGACGACGGCCTACGGGCGGGTATTTTAGCCCGGCGGAGTGATGGGGTCAAGCGTGCCGGAATTTGGAGTTGCCGTTGGAGCCGGAGTGCGCTATGATTTGTGGCAACAGGCGGCCTATGCCCCCTCATCCGGTCCGCATCGCCGGGCGAGTGGGGCATTGCCTTGCAGCAAGCGCCCGTAGCTCAGCGGACAGAGTGGCGGTCTTCGAAACCGACGGTCGAGGGTTCGAATCCCTCCGGGCGCGTTGTTTTTTGCCGCTTTACAGGTATTCACAACGGATGGCAAGGAGTTTCCCATGAGCGATAACAAGAAGTGGGTGTACCTCTTCGACGAAGTGGAAGAGGCGGAGAAGGCGGTAGGCGGCGCATGGGATGACGTGCGCGGCCTGTTAGGTGGCAAGGGCGCCAACCTTGCCGAAATGACGCGGATCGGTTTGCCGGTTCCCCCCGGCTTCACCATCACCACAGAGGCGTGCATTGCCTATCAGAACGAGGGTGAGGCCTTCCTGGATAAGATTTGGGATGACGTTTTAAGCGCCCTCCACAAAATTGAGGAAAAGACCGGCAAAAAATTCGGTGATCCTTCCAATCCCCTGCTGGTTTCGGTTCGCTCCGGTGCAAAGTTCTCGATGCCGGGCATGATGGATACCATCCTCAACGTCGGCCTCAACGATGAGGTTGCCCAGGGCATGGTGAAACTCACCGGCGATGCTCGCTTTGTCTACGATGCATATCGCCGCTTGATCCAAATGTTCGGCACCGTCGTCATGGGGATCGAGGACGAGGCCTTTGAGGATTACCTGACCGAAGTCAAGGAGAAGAAAGGCGTCAAGTCCGATACCGAGTTGACGGCAGAGGATTGGAAGCAGGTCACCGAGGAATTTAAGGCGATCTTCAAGCGCGAAACCGGTCGGGACTTTCCCCAAGACCCGCTTGAGCAACTGCGTCTGGCGACCGAGGCCGTCTTCAAGTCCTGGAACAGCCCCCGTGCCATCAGCTACCGCAATACCGCCGGCATCTCCCACGACCTGGGCACGGCGGTCAACGTGGTGACGATGGTCTTCGGCAACATGGGTGACGATTCCGGCACCGGCGTGGCCTTCACCCGCGATCCCGCCACTGGCGAGAAGAAACTCTTCGGCGACTACCTGATCAACGCCCAGGGTGAGGATGTGGTTGCCGGAATCCGCACCCCCAAGCCCATCTCCGCCCTGAAGGAGGAGATGCCTGAGGTCTACGAGCAGTTCGTGGACATCGTGGAGAAGCTGGAGAAGCATTACCGCGAGATGCAGGATGTGGAGTTCACGATCGAGCGCGGTAAGCTGTGGATGCTCCAGACCCGTGACGGGAAGCGGACGGCCCGTGCCGCGATCCGGATCGCGGTGGAGATGGCCGAGGAAGGCCTGATCACCCGTGAGCAGGCGGTCATGCGCGTCACCCCGGATCAGGTTGACATGCTGCTCCACCCGCAGTTCGACGATAAGGCTAAAGACCAGGCCAGGAGTGCGGGCCGCATGATCGCGAAGGGCATCAACGCCTCGCCCGGCGCGGCGGTGGGCAAGGTGGTGTTCGACGCCGATACAGCAGCCGAATTGGGCAAAAAAGGCAAAGGCGAGAAGATCGTCCTGGTTCGCCCGGAGACCAAGCCCGACGATGTACACGGCATGGTTGCGGCGCAGGGCATCTTGACCAGTCGTGGCGGCGCGACCAGTCACGCTGCGGTGGTGGCCCGCCAGTTTGGCATCCCGTGTGTTGCGGGCGCCGAGGCTTTGAGCATCGACCTGGATAAGCGCCTGTTCACCGTTGGCGATGTCACCGTCAAAGAGGGCGACGTGATCTCAATTGACGGCGGAACCGGCGAGGTATTCGTCGGCGAGATCCCGACGGTGACCCCGGAGTTTGAAAAGGAAACCTATCTGATCAAGCTGCTGAGCTGGGCCGATGAATTCCGACGGCTGGGCGTCCGCGCCAACGCCGATTACCCGAGGGATGCCGCCCGTGCCCGCCGTTACGGGGCCGAAGGCATTGGCCTTTGCCGCACCGAGCACATGTTCTTTGAGGAAGAGCGCCTGCCCATAGTCCAGAAGATGATCCTGGCCGAGCCGGGCAGCGATGAGGAAAAGGCCGAGCTGGCGAAGCTACTCCCGTTCCAGCGCCAGGACTTCTACGGGCCCTCCGAGGCGATGGACGGGCTTCCGCTCATCATCCGCCTCATAGATCCGCCGCTCCACGAATTCCTGCCCAGCTACGAGGAGTTACTGGTCGAGGTGACGGAGTTGCGCATCACCGGCAAAGACCCCGAAAAGCTGGCCGAAAAAGAGGAAATGCTCAAGGCGGTCGAGGAGCTGCGCGAGTTCAACCCGATGCTTGGCCTGCGTGGCGTCCGCCTGGGCATCATGCGCCCGGAGATCAACAAGATGCAGGTGCGGGCGATCTTCGAGGCGGCCTGCGACTTTAAGAAGAACGGCGGTGACCCGCATGTCGAAGTTATGATCCCGGTCACGAATGCCGAAACCGAGCTGGCATTCATGCGCAGGCTGCTGGAAGCCGAAGCTAAGGCCGTGATGGAAGAAAAGGGCGTCGAGGTTGACTACATGTTCGGCACCATGATCGAGCTACCTCGCGCCGCGATCATTGCCGATAGGATGGCCGAATATGCCGAGTTCTTCTCCTACGGCACCAATGACCTGACCCAGACTACTTTTGGCATCAGCCGTGACGATGCCGAGGGCAAATTCCTGCTCAAGTACGTTGAAGAAGGTTTACTGCCCAATAACCCATTCCAGGTGCTGGACCCGGATGGGGTTGGCTATCTGGTCAGGCTGGGTGTGGAGAAGGGCCGCTCGACCCGTCCCGATCTCGAAGTCGGCATCTGCGGTGAGCATGGTGGTAACCCACCTTCGGTGCACTTCTGCCACAAGGCCGGGTTGAACTACGTGAGTTGCTCGCCGTTCCGGGTGCCGATTGCCCGTCTGGCCGCTGCCCAGGCGGCGCTGGAGGAGAAGGGCGTCAAGGCCAAGTAGGCCGGCGGCCTGAATTCGCATCACCCGAAAAAAATCAGGGGCGTCCCGTGGGGGGCGCCCCTTGTTGTTTATCCCATACCTGCGCAGGTCACGGGGACGGCGGGTAGATTATGGTGTAAGTCCAGGGCGCATCCTGCACTATGACCTCGGCGCCGGTCACCCAGAAGTTGGCGCCGTCGAACGTCAGCGTTCCGTGCAGCAGGCAAGCCTGTTCGGGTGGGTATGCTGCCAGGTTATCCGCCGTGATCTCGCTTGTCAAAGCCGGGACATTGCCGATGGTGGTGATTATCCAGACCTCCATGCCCTGGTAGATGGGGGCCATCTCAGGCCGCAGCTCGGTCTCGTGCAGCAACGTCCTGTATAGCGTGGTGGGGACTCCCGGCGGCGGTGGCGCCATCAAGTCGATCCTCTCTGCGGTGACGGTACCGGTCATGCCGTCGAAGATGCCGGTCACCGTTACCTGGTCGCCCACTTGCAGGTCGGCCCACGGGCTGATCCAGGGGCTGATCTGATCGGTGGGCGGGCCGGGCTCCGGCGTGGGCGTCGGAGTCGGCTCCAATGTCGGAGTGGGCGTGAATGGGCGCGGATTGGTCAGTGGCATCCGCACCAACTCCGGCGGGCCTTGCACTATCAGCGAACCGCCTTCGATCGCCAGCGTGAAGCGGATGAACGGCGCGTAGTCCGCCCGTTGCGGAGTATCGGCCACCGTGCCTTGCAGGGTGACCACCGTGGTTCCCCATTGCTCTGCCGGGATGCCTGCCAACGGGAAGTATGTGGCGGACATCGGCTCGACCGGCTCCCCTGCAGGCTCCATAGTTGGCACCGGGGTTTCGGTTGGCGTCTCCGGCGGCAGTGGCGTCTCAGTAGGTGGTATGGGAGTCGGGGTTTCGGTCGGCGGCATCGGAGTCCAGGTGAATGTTGGCGTGGACGGCATCGGAGTCCATGTGAACGTGGCTGTAGGCGGCATAGGAGTCCATGTAGCCGTGGGCGGTATCGGAGTCCACGTGAACGTAGCGGTAGGCGGCATAGGAGTCCAGGTGAAGGTGGCCGTCGGCGGCACCGGAGTCCATGTAGCCGTTGGCGGTACCGGCGTATCGGTCGGCAACGGGGTTGGTGGTACCGGTGTATCGGTCGGGAGCGGAGTTGGCGGTGGCGTATCGGTCGGCAGCGGGGTTGGCCCGCCGGGTGTGTCGGTCGGCAACGGGGTCGGCCCGCCGGGCGTATCGGTCGGCAGCGGGGTCGGCGGGATCGGCGCGCTGGTCGGCAACGCAGTCCGGCCGACCGGTGCCTCGGTAGGCGGTACCGGCCTCTCGGTCGCGGTGATCGGGGTCT
>JALXEW010000019.1 GCA_027069285.1 Ardenticatenia bacterium
GCTGCACGTACCCGTCGGCGGGGGCGCGTAGCACACGCTCTGCGCGGCGGCCTTTCATATCGCCTGGGATGCCGGTATCCGGCTCGGCCTGGCCTTCCCATATCACCCTGCCGAGCCTGTGGCCGCGATTGGTCTCGATCACGGCATGGCAATCCACCCCGGCGGTGTAACCCGGCCCCAATGCGATCACCAGTGGCGCATCGTCCATCGTGGTACCGGGGTTGCGCTTGATCATCCGGGCGTCCACCAGCACCTGCGGCCTCAGCCTGTGGCGTACCTCGGCGTCGGGGTCAACCAGTACGGGTATCTCGCCGGATTTGATGGCCGCCAGTGCCGCGTCCAGATCGTCCACGCGCCTGGCCGGTATGCCCTCAACCTGGGTGTAGCCGGTGAAGACGGCCTCGCCGAAGCTGACCGCCCGTCTGACCATAAGCGGCTGGGGTAGCTCGGTCATCACCAGTGGGAAGCCGGATTTATAGAGCCTGTATGCCACGCCGGATGCCAGTTCCCCGGCGCCCAGGATCAGAACCCGTAATTTTCGGAATATCGGGTGCACTTCAGAGCGCTCCCCATGCCGGGCCTAGCGAAATTGTCACCTCGCGCCTGCCCCATAGCTCGATCTCCCCAGACGGCCCCAGCACCAGTGCCGATCCGATCCCGATCCCCAGGGCATATGCCTGTGGGTTATCCCTCAAGAGTTGGATAAGCCTGGATTCCTCATCCAGACTTTTGATTCCGGGCGCGATGACGGCATTTTTGACCCATTCCAGGCCGTGACGGGGCGTCTGTTCCGGCGGCGATGTCAGCACCAGGCTGCCAAGCACTGCCGCCCCTGCGCCGATCCCCACGATCGTGGCTCCGAACGAGAACGCCGTCTGCATCCCCCTTTGGGCCGGCCCTGCGAGGCCCGCGAGTAGGGCGTCGATGTGTGGCCCGTCGCCGAGCACGATCAGGCCCGATTCGGCCAGTTTCCGTTCCAGGGTGATGTTATCCTCGGATGCCAGGTCTACCAGGTATCCCGGACGCCCGCCCATTTCGGCCAGGTAGTCCATGTAGCGGATCGCGCGATCGTAATCACCGGCGGCCCATATGTAGGCCAAAGGCCCGTCGGCAGCCGCCCTCGTCTGCACCTGAGCATCTATCGGCTCGGTATCGCGCGTATCCCCGCCCCCGCTGAGTACCAGCCACCCGGCTCCGTCTTTCCATTGCAAAACGTGTGATGCTGGCACCTTTTGGCCCCTGCAGCCTCACCGCACTTTGAAGTTGTCGAAGTTCACCTCTGCGCCGGGGTTATGCCCGCAGCCGGCTGCCAGTGCCAGCCTGCCGCTGTAGAAGGTATGTTCTTCCAGCACGGTTGTTAACTCGGCCCCGTCGCAGAGATCCTCATCCGGCTTGAGCCAGATGCCGCCCGGACAGAGCGGCACCTGTGTGCCGTTGACGTAGAACGCGAATCGCCCGTCCCTGCCCACCACCCGCAGTGTGTTGGTCGTCATCCCAGTCATAATGGCCGGGGAGCGATGCCAATCGCTGAGCCTGATCCGCACGTCGTTTTCCACCCGGAAGACCGCGTAGTAACCGCCGACGCTCACCATAAAGGCGTAGAATTTAAGCCCGTTGACGTATCGGAACAGTATGCCATAAGTATCGTCCTGCTCATCCCGGCCTGGGGTGGCTTCCACGGTTACGTCGAAATCGGTATATTCGTGAGTCAGATCGGCCCATGCCATCCTATACGGCGGTTCGATCCGGACGATCAGTTTCCCATCTGCTATCTCGGCGCCGACGCCCAACTCCAGGCCGGGTGATGGGAAGTTCCACAAACCCGTGTCGGCGTCGAATCCGTCCATGTAACGCTGGTGACCGCCACAACCGCTTGCCAAGAGGATACAACAGCAGAGCAATACCGTCCAGAATTGGCTTATCCTCATGGTGAGCCGGTACCTGGGGCGATCTCCAGCCAGGTAGTTTGATTCGGGTATACGTATACTTCCCATCGCTCGGTGTGGCCCCATCCCCGGAATGTCACTTCGTAGTACCCTGCCGGTAGGTCTGGCACCACGAAATTCTCGCCCAGGACGTCATCGGGGTTGACGCTGGCATCGGCATATGTGAAGACGTAATAATGGTCGCCTTCCTGAAGTGACGTGACGGTCAGCGGCGCTTCGTACATATAATTGCCGTTTGCGTCCACGACACGGCCTGCCAGAGTGCCCCAACCGGGATAGGGTTGTATCCAGAGGAGCGGATTACGTGTGGCCCCGTAGTCGAACGGGTCTCCTACCCGCACCTCAAAGTGGAGATGTGGCCCTATTGCCACGCCCTCATCTCCCACCAGGCCGATTGTCTCATAAACGCCCACGCGCTGGCCGACCTGTACCTGCACATCTGCAAGGTGGCCGTATAGCGAAAACACCGGCCTCCCGTCGGCGGTTGTGAAATCGTGCTGGATAATTATGGCATTGCCGTAAAAGTTCAGTTGGGGGCCCAGCATGAAATCGGCATCTGACCCGGCGAATATCACCTCCCCATCCGCCGCCGCCCTGACAGGCGTGCCCCTGGGGTTTTGCAAGTCTATCCCGTGGTGCACCCTGTACCTCCCGCCGCCGGTACTGCCGTAGAGGTACGAGCGGCTGGCCCAGTTGGTGTAGCCCGGTGGTATCGGGCGGCCCATCATATAATGGTCTTGCACCTGGGTTACCGGCTAGCCTGGAGG
>JALXEW010000020.1 GCA_027069285.1 Ardenticatenia bacterium
GAGGGTGATCGTGTACGTGCTTAATGTCCGGCGAGTGATTGCGGGGGCAGTAGCCCTCTGCACCTGTCCGTTCGGAGGCGACCGTTGCCACGTGCGGCGGGCGTGAGTCGCCTCCGTTACCCCTGGGATTCTCCAAGCAGTTTCCGTCGCGTTGCTTCCTTACGATAGATTATCGATCCGGTAGGTGAGAGCCATGGGACTTGTGGTTTACGATACGCTATCGCGCCAGAAGAAACCGTTCGAGACGATTGAGCCGGGCGTGGTGCGGATGTACGTCTGCGGCCCGACGGTCTACGATTCGGCACACATCGGCCACGCCATGTCGGCGATAGTATTCGACGTGGTGCGCCGCTATCTGGAATATCGCGGCTACAAAGTCCGCCACGTGATGAACTTCACCGATGTGGACGATAAGATCATCGCCCGCGCCAACGAATCCGGCGAAGACCCGTTCGACATAGCCAATCGATATATCGAGGACTGGCATCGCCACACACGCGATCTGAATCTGCTGCCGGCCACACACTACCCCAAAGTCTCCGAGACCATCCAACAGATCATCGAGATCGTCGACGGCCTGATCAGGAAGGGGTACGCATACGAGGCCAACGGCAGCGTATACTTTCGGGTGCGCGCCGACGACGATTACGGCAAACTCTCACGCCGTAAGCTCGATGAGGTACTTAGAGGCACCCGTGTGGACGTGCAGGAGGAGAAAGAGGACCCCAACGACTTCGCGCTCTGGAAGGCGTGGCGTCCGGGCGAGCCTTACTGGGAAAGCCCGTGGGGGAAAGGGCGCCCCGGATGGCATATCGAATGCTCCGCCATGAGCCTGAAGTATCTGGGTGAGCAGCTGGATATACACGGCGGCGGCACCGACCTCATCTTCCCACACCATGAGAACGAGATCGCACAAAGCGAGAGCTATACCGGCAAAGTGCCGTTCGTCCGATATTGGATGCATAACGGTATGCTCCAACTGGGCAACGAGAAGATGTCCAAATCGCTGGGCAACATGATCACCATAGACGAGTTCCTGGAACGCTATGATGCCGACGTGTTGCGATTGATCATCCTATCGTCGCACTATCGGACTCCGTTGCTTTTCACCTGGGGTGTGGCCGAGGAGAATAAACGCGCGCTGGAACGGCTGCGAGGTGCGCTCAGGCCGCCGATAGGCGACTCCACGACCGGCGAGGCAGTTGATGAGCTGAACCGGGCCGTGATCGAGACGCGGGAGCGATTCGAGGCCGCCATGGACGACGATTTCAACACCGCCGGCGCGTTGGGCCACCTTTTCGAACTGGTCACGGCGATAAATCGGGCACGGGATGCCGGCGTGGGCGGGACACCTTTTGCCGAAGCACAGGCCACGTTCCGCGAGTTGACGGGCGTCCTGGGGCTGCGCCTGGAATCGCAAGAGGGGCTCTCCGGCGAGATCGGCCCGTTTGTCGACCTGCTGGTCGAGGTGAGGGGTGAGCTGCGGGCGGCAAAGCTATGGGCGCTCGCCGACCGCATCCGAGACCGCCTGAGGGAATTGGGCATCGTGCTGGAGGACGGGCCGAAAGGCACTACCTGGCGTCGGGAAAGCTGAAGGCCGCCTATGCTGGACTGGATTCTGGCGTTGTTGCCTGTTCTGGCCGTCCTGATATTGATGGCGGCCTTCAGATGGGGCGCATGGCAGGCCGGTCTGGCCGGGTGGGCGGTCGCGCTCATAATCGCCGTGGCCAGGTTCGGCGCCGGGCCGGACGTGCTGTGGGTGGCGCATGGCAAAGCGTTGCTGCTCTCGCTGGATGTGCTCTACATAATCTGGCCGGCGCTACTCTTTTACCATATAGTCGAGGCCAGCGGCTCACTCCGCACGATCGGGCGCAGACTCCCCGGCCTGACCGGCGATCCGGTTCTGCAAGTGCTGCTGTTGGGATGGGTTTTCGCCTCGTTTTTGCAAGGCGTGGGGGGGTTCGGGGTGCCGGTGGCGATAGTGGCGCCTTTGCTGGTGAGCCTGGGCGTCCCGCCGCTGATGGCCGTTGTGATCCCGTCGCTGGGGCACGGGTGGGCGGTGACTTTTGGCTCGCTGGCGTCCTCGTTCCAGGCACTGATGGCCACAACCGGCCTGGCCGGCGAGGAATTGGCGCCGTGGTCGGCCACGCTGCTTGGGATCGAGGCGCTGGGGTGCGGGGTTGCCGTGGCGCATTATCGCGGCGGGTGGGCCGGGGTGCGAGGTGAGCTCCCGGCCCTGCTCATGATCGGATCGGCGATGGCCGCGACCCAATACGCGCTCGCGACCGGCGGGCTGTGGACGCTTGGCGCCACCGGGGCGGGACTGGTCGGGCTTGGGGTTGGCGTGCTGATCACACGCCTGCCGGCCTACCGCCCCGCTAAAGAGGCACAGGAGATGACACCGACCGGGAATCCACACCGCTCCCCGCCTTTGGGATGGGCGATGGCCGGGTATGGGATACTCCTGGCCGTCGCGTTTGGGCTGCGGGCGATCCCGCAGGTCAAGGCATTCTTCTCCCAGGTACGGCTATCCGTGGAGTTCCCGGCGGTGCAAACCTCGCTGGGGTACGCAACTGCGGCAGGCCCCGGTCGGGTGATCCCGATATTCGGGCACGCAGGCGCGATCCTGCTCTATTCGTCCGCCGCCACGTATATCCTCTACCGGCTGCGCGGCTTCTACGGCGATGAGGCCCGCCCTGGGGCGAAAATCAGCCGCGCCACGCTCAAACGAGCGGTCAAGCCGACGTTCGGCATCCTGGCAATGGTGAGCATGGCGACCGTGATGGGCATGGCCGGGATGACCGAGCGCCTGGCGACCGGGTTGGGGGTGGTCGGGGCGACTCTGTACCCGTTGATCGCGCCGTGGATCGGGGCGGTGGGCGCATTTATGACCGGTAGCAACACCAACTCCAATGTGGTCTTCGCCGCGCTCCAGCGTGATGCTGCCAGGCTACTGGGGCTGAACGTGCCGCTTATCCTGGGCGCGCAGACCGCTGCTGCGGCCATCGGCTCGATCCTGGCGCCTACCAAGCTGATAGTGGGTGCCAGCACCGTCGGCATGACCGGTCGCGAGGGTGAAGTGCTGCGGGTGGCACTGAGCTACGGGGTTGTGCTGATCGGGCTGGTGAGCGTGGTGGCGATGGTTGCTGCCGCGTTTGTATGATTGCCGAGAATTTTTAGAAATGAGGCGATAAATACTTGACATCCGAAACGTTTTGGATTATACTGGTAAATGATCCAAAACGATTTGGATCGGCGCTGCGCTTTCCGGCCATCGCTTAGGGGTTCTCCGGTATGCTCGTGGTGTGGGATATGCCAAAAACCCGTCGAAGTGAGCATGTAACCCTTAAAACCATCGCCGAGGCAACCGGATACTCGGTTACCACAGTCTCCCGCGCACTGGCCGGCTATAGCGATGTGGCCGAGAGAACCCGTAAGCTCATAGTCGAAACCGCAGAGCAGCTGGGATACCAGCCCAATATCACCGCCCGCCAACTTCGTCAAAAGCGCACGAATACCGTCGGCCTGATATTGCCGACCTTCAGCCCCCGATTCTCCGACCCGTTCTTCAGCGAGCTGCTGGCCGGGATAGGGAATCAGGCCGCACTCAGCCGATACGACCTGCTGATCTCAACCCAGGCGCCCGGACCGGATGAGCTGGAGGCATATCGCCGTATCGCCGGGGGACAGCGCGTGGACGGATTGCTGATAGTGCGCGCGCGAGAACAGGACCCCCGTATAAAGTACCTTCAGGAGATCGGGTTACCGTTCGTCGTCTTCGGGCGCTCACACCTGGATCAGGACTACCCGTACGTGGATGTGAACGGCGAGCTGGGTCTCCACGTGCTGACCAAGCACTTCATAGGGCTGGGACACCGGCGGATAGGTTACATCAGCGCACCACCGGATCTTACCTTTGCCCACCTGCGCCTCAGCGGCTATCGCCGCGCCCTTGAGGAAAGCGGTATCGGATACGACGAGCGATTGGTTGTGATCGGCGACCTGACCAGACGAGGTGGTGCACAGGCCGCCGAAAATTTGCTGGCACTCGATCCGCGCCCTACGGCCATAATCGCCGCAAATGACCTGATGGCCCTGGGCGTGATGGAGGCCCTGCGCCGTAAGGGCCTGGAACCGGGTAAGGATGTGGCAGTGGGCGGCTTCGACGGCGTGCCGGAATCCGAATTTGCCAGCCCGCCACTGACCACTATGAGGCAGCCGATCTACGAGATCGGCCAACGGATATGCCAGATGCTGATCAGGCTGATAAATGGCGAGCATCTGGCGGAACGTCACGTGCTGCTGCAGCCGGAACTGATCGTACGTCAGTCCAGCGGGCAGCCGATTCCGATATAAGGCTATGCCTGAAAGGAGGTGTGATCTGGCTTTTGTCGGCCATTGGTGCGGTTCCACTGCATGATACCTTTTAAGGAGGGTTGAGCCATGCTTAAGAAGCTTGCGGCGTTTGTTGTGGTGATCGGGGTGCTTGCGGGTGCGGTAGCTGCCTGGGCACAGGATGAGACCATCGTCTTCTACGGCACCCAGTTCTCCCCGGTCGAGGAAAATGAGAAGTTCCAGGCGATCCTCGCCGACTTCGAGGGCGAGGTCGAGTACTTCAGCCAGCTACAGGAGGCCGAACTCCTCAACCTGATCCTGGCCGAGGCCGAGGCAGGTGAGGGCACCATCGACCTGATCGGCATCCTGCACGGTGGCTTCCCCACCCTGGTCGATGCCGATGTGCTGATGGACCTGACCGACCTGCTGGATCAGCTTGAGGAAGACCGCGATATAGCCGATGCCTTCGTCGAGCTGGGCCTGATGGGGAGCGAGGACTATCAGTACTACATCCCCTGGATGCAGGCCACCTACATCATGGCAGCCAACGTCGAAGCACTCGACTACCTGCCTGAAGGCGCCGACATCAACGCCCTGACCTGGGAGGAGCTTGCCCAGTGGGCCAAGAACATCTACGACGAGACCGGCGAGGCCAGGCTCGGCTTCCCGGTCGGTGAGGGCGGCCTGTGGCACAGGTTCATGGAAGGCTACATCTACCCGTCCTTCACCGGCGGCATGGTCACCCAGTTCAGGAGCGAGGCCGCAGTCCAGATGTTCGAGTTCATGCGCGATGAGATGTGGCCCTACGTCCACCCGCAGTCCATCACCTACTCCTCGATGGATGAGCCGCTCCTGGCCGGCGAGGTCTGGATCGCCTTTGACCACACCGCCCGCCTGATCGATGCCTTCCGCGAGGAGCCGGATAACTTCGTGGCCTTCCCGGCGCCCGCCGGCCCTGCCGGTCGCGGCTTCATGCCCGTGATCGTCGGCCTGGCGATCCCCAACACCGCACCTCATCCCGAAGGCGCGATGGACCTGATCGACTACCTGACCACACCAGAGGTTCAGGCCCGCGTGCTGCAGGATCTGGGCTTCTTCCCGGTGGTGGCGGGTGTTGACGTTGGGGAGCTGCCGGTCGAGGTCGCCATCGAGTCCGCAGCGGTCGAGGCGCAGGCCTCCGCCGAGGATGCGCTGCCCGCTCTGTTGCCGGTCGGCCTGGGTGAGCGCAGCGGCGAGATCAACGAGATATTCCGCACCGCCTTCGAGCGCATCGTCCTGGACGGCGAGGACATCGAGACGGTGCTGAACGAGGAGGCCGAGAACCTCCAGGCGCTCCTGGACGACACCGGCGCAGCCTGCTGGCCGCCCGACCCGCCCAGCGAGGGAATCTGCCAGGTCGAGTGAGGTTAGCATCGGCTTGAGTTGAGCTTTGCCGAAGGGGGAAGTGGGGGCGAGAGCACTCGCTTCCCCCAGTTCTCTTTAGGAGAGAAGCAGGTGAAAAAACGGAAACACTTCAACTGGGCACCTTACCTGCTGATACTGCCTTCTTTAGTGTTCCTCGCCATCTTCTTCGCCTGGCCGATGTTCCGCTCGCTCATCCTGGTATTCCGCTCCGAGGATAACATCCTCAACATCCGCGCTGAACCTTCTATGAGCGCCGAAGTGGTCGGCCAGATAAGGCAAAGCGTCCAGGTGATAGTCCTGGAAAACCTCTGCATCCCTCCGGCGGAGAATGAGGCCGATAAGACCGAAATTTGGCTCCTGGTGCGAGGTGAGGATGCGGATGGCAATACCATTGAAGGCTGGGCGATAGATAGGCGCATCAGGGTGGACGAGGAAGACCCCACCAGTGGCACCGTCAGGCGCCGCGACCTGGACCTGCGCGAGGAACCCGGCCCGATCAGCCCGATAGCCGGTACTTTGCCGGTGGATACCCCGGTCGAGATATTGGAAAGCGACGAGCTGGTTACCTGGTTCCGCGTCAGCGGCCCGAACGATGCCGGCGAAGAGGTCACCGGCTGGGCGCGGTACGATTTCATCAAGATAATCTCCACCGCACACGAACAGGTGGAAGCCCTGATCCACAGGGGCGATAGCGGGGAGTGGACTTTGCAATACGTCCACCGCATGATCACCGATCGCGACTTCGATGACGCCCTGATCATCACCATCCTGCTGATGGTGATCATCCTGCCCATCCAGTTCACGCTGGCGATTGTGATGGCCCTGGTGCTCCAATCACGCCTGCGGGGCAACACCCTGTACCTGTACATATTCTCGATCCCGCTGGGCACGTCAGACCTGGCGGTCGGTATCGTCTGGTACTCGGTGTTCACCCAATCCGGCTATCTCAACAGCCTGCTAAACGCCCTGGGGCTGATAGACCATCCGCTGATATTCCTGAGTCCCGAAACCAAGCACTGGATGATACTGGCGGTGGTACTGGCGGAGGTATGGCGTGCCACCTCACTGGTGATGGTTATCGTGGTATCCGGCCTGCAGGCGATACCCCTGGAATACCTGGAGGCAGCGGAACTCTTCGGCGCCGGGCTGTGGAAGCGGCTCACCAACGTCATCCTGCCGCTGCTTAAGCCCAGCCTTCAAGTCGCGCTGATATTACGTACCATCCTGGCGTTCCAGGTCTTCGGCGTGGTCATAGCCATATCCGGGCGAGGCCTGACCACGCTGGCTAACGAGGCGTATCGCTGGTACAACGAATTCCGTAATCCGCACGTGGCCGGCGCTTATGCGTTATTCATCCTGATGCTTTCGATGATCACGGCCATCTTCTACCTCCGCACCGTGCGGACCCAGATCGAGGAGGGGCGGAGATGACAGAGCAAACCGCGTTGGAAATGGATAGAGCGCAAAAGCGGGCCATACTCAAGCGGCACATCAACCGGGCGCTAACTTACCTTTTGGCCACACTGATCGCCATATGGATACTCTTGCCGATTCTCCTGATCGCCACGATGGCGTTCAGCACAGTCGAAGCGGTCAGGGCGTTCCCCAAGAGCCTATTCCCAAACCCGGTCTCAACTGAGACTATGAGCTTCTTCCTGAACTCGCAAAACGTGCTCTCCTCGACGCTAAACAGCGTGATCGTCGCGCTGATGACCGTGGTGATCTCGACCATCGTTGCCGCCCCGGCAGGGTACGCGATCTCGCGCTACATATTCCCTGGCCGCGATCTGTTCCGGCTGGGCATCCTGACGGTCAGGGCGTTGCCGATAGTGGTGCTGGCGGTGCCGATGGCCGTGTTGTTCATCCAGCTGAAGATGCGGGATCAGCTCCAAAGCCTGGCGATGATGCACGCGGCACTGACGTTGCCAACCTCGATCCTGGTCATAGGCAGCGTCTTCGCCAGCGTCCCCCGCGAGCTGGAAGAGGCGGCTATGGTCTTTGGGAGCACGCCGTTTCAGGCCTTCCTGCGGATAGTGTTCCCGCTGGCCGCACCTGGGATCGCCGCCTCGGCCATGCTCACATTCGTCACTTCATGGAATGAGGTGTTTGCAGCCGTCATCCTGACCGTCCGCAACCGCACCCTGCCTGCCCAGATATTGACGGTGCTTGGCACCTCACCGCTGGAGTATAAATTCGCCGGTGGCTTTTTCATGTTGATCCCGTCGCTGATCTTCATCTTCTTTACCCGCCGCTACCTGTTCAACATGTGGGGCCAGATAACTAAGTGAGGCGGCTTAGGGACTTGCCTGCGGGCACGCCACTGTGTGTGCCGACGAGTAGGAGTGGGACATGGCAGAGATCAAGATAGAAAACGTGGTCAAAACGTTCGGCAAAGTGGTCGCGGTCAACGGCGTGAGCCTGACCGTGCACGATCGGGAATTCGTGGTGTTGCTCGGCCCAAGCGGATGTGGAAAAACCACTCTATTGAGGGCCATCGCCGGGCTTGGCCTGCCGGATTCCGGTCGGATCAGCATCGGCGGGCGCGAGGTCACCTACCTGCCCCCGCGCGAGCGTGGGATCGCGATGGTGTTCCAAAGCTACGCCATCTTCCCGCATATGCGGGTTTACGATAACATCGCCTTTGGCCTCAAGATGCAAAAGCGACCCAAGCCCGAAATCGACAAATACGTCCGCCAGGCCGCAGAGCTGTTGCATATAGAGGAGCTGCTGGACCGGTATCCGGGCCAACTTTCAGGCGGCCAGAGACAGCGTGTGGCCGTCGCGCGGGCCATCGCCGTCCAGCCGCAGGTGCTCCTGATGGACGAGCCGCTTTCCAACCTGGACGCCCTGCTGCGCCTGGAGATGAGGGCCGAGCTTAAGCGCCTGCTTAACGAACTTAAGACCACGACGATTTACGTCACCCACGATCAGATCGAGGCGCTGAGCATGGGCGACCGGATCGCCGTCATGCGAGACGGCCAGATATTGCAGGTGGACGAGCCATCCCGCGTGTACGATATGCCGGTGGATAGATTCGTCGGCGGATTCATCGGCACCCCGCCCATGAACTTCCTGGAAGGTAACGTGCGCCGCGAGGACGGTGACATCCGGGTGTACATCGAGAACTTCAAGCTGACACCAACCCCGGAGGATAAGGCGCTGCTCGAAAGATACGAGGGCAAGCCGATAGTGGTCGGCATCCGCCCGGAGAATATGGAGGTGCTGGCGGAGCCGGCGGAAGATGCACTGAAAGTCCACGTCCTGGTGGTGGAGCCTCTGGGCGCTCAGAACCTGCTCACCGTCAGGCTGCATGATGATATAGTAACGGTCT
>JALXEW010000021.1 GCA_027069285.1 Ardenticatenia bacterium
GAGTACGAGGGTGAGCCACTGGCACACGTGGTGCTGATGCGATTCGGCGACACGGCATGGTACTTCTACGGTGCCTCGTCCAACCGACGCCGCAACCTGATGCCCACCTACCTGCTCCAGTGGGAAGCGATCCGATGGGCAAAGTCGGTTGGATGTCGCCTTTATGACCTTTGGGGAGCACCGGACAGATTCGACGAGAGCGACCCAATGTGGGGGGTTTATCGCTTCAAGGCCGGGCTTGGCGGGAGAGTTGTGCGTTACATCGGCGCCTGGGATTGGACCCCGGCCCCGCTCCTGTACCGCGCCTATGTGACGCTGATGCCGCGCGTGCTGGATGTGATGCGCAGACGGGGTATGCGCAGACCCGGCAAATAAAAAAGGCGGCCAAATGGCCGCCCAGACTCATCTGCCTGGAGGTTACTTATGCTTTACCTCGATCACCTTCGGGCGAACCTCCTCCCGCTTGGGCAGGGTCAACGTCAGCACGCCGTTGTGGAACACCGCCTCGGCCTTATCCGCGTCAACCGGCACGTTCAGGCGCAGCGCACGCTCGAACCTGCCACGCGGACGCTCGGCGATGATGCACTCGGCGCCATCGATCTGCTCTTCCGGCACCTCGCCACGGATGATCAGGGTATCGCCCTCAATAGTTACCTCCACATCCTCCGGCTTCATGCCGGGCACCGAAGCCACCACGATCACGTCCTCATCGGTCGTATACACGTCCATGGCGAGCTGACGCGCCGTGCCCACGCCCATCAAATCCCAGGTCGGGAAGGTACGCACAAAGCTCTCCTCAAACAGCCGGTCGATCGCATCACGCAGCCGGATGGCATCGCGTATCGGATTCCAGCGGGTCAATGCGTCCATACCTCTCACCTCGCTTTCGCTGCCGGATTTCGTTTTCCAATTTCGCCGGTATCATATTGCAGGTGCATAAGAAAAGCATCGGCAGGCCATATGAGTTATATAAGATTTTCGGAGAGGCAATGAGCAAAAAGACGTATACCGGTCTTTCGGTGGCGACATTGCTGGGCGCGTTCGCGCTGCGGGCATGGAATCTGACGGCACAGAGCATCTGGTGGGATGAGGGACTGGAAATTGCAGCCGCATCGCAGCCCTGGGGCGGGGTCTGGTCGTTTGACCGATTCAACCCACCGCTGTTCTCGTACATGCTGCACGCCTGGATGCAGATCGCAGGCCGCCGGGAATGGGCGCTGAGGTACCTGCCCGTGCTGATCGGAACCCTGATCGTGGCACTGGGGATGCGATTGGCGCGGAAATGGGCGGGGGAATCAGGGGCATTGGCCACCGGGATACTGATCGGCGGATCGGCATTCGCGTGGTGGTACTCGCAAGAGGTACGCATGTACGGGCTGCTGGCATTGGAGACCCTGGCAACGGCACTCGTGCTGGAGCGGCTTCGAACCGCCGGGAATCGCCCCGGAGAATTCCGGCTCTGGGCGACGCTGGCAGCATTAGAGGCCGCCGCGCTATACACCCACAGCGTGGGCGTGGCCGTGGCAGGATGGGCTGCGATTATATCGGCATCGGATCGATCCGCGCGGGCGCCCAGACGCGACCTGAAGCCCTGGCTCGCCTCGCAGGCGGTGACTGCGGCGATATGGCTCCCGTGGGTGATCCGTGGGGCCGCCGGGGTGCTGAGATCGCGCACCATTGCACCATCGCCCTCTGCCCCGTGGGAATACGTCCGGCAACTGTGGGCTGCGTACACACTCGGCAATCCGATGCTTTCAAATCACGCTGTGCTAACCCGCCTGGCCTTGATCCCGGCGGCGGCGTTGATGCTCGGCATCGCATGGCTGCTCACAAAGGATCGGGGAGCGGCGATAAGGTGGATAGCGGTGGTCGGGTTGTTGCCGGCAATGGTATACGGGCTGATGCTGCTCAGGCCGTTCCTGTTCAGCCCGCGCTACGTGCTGATGTGCGGGGTCTTAGCACTGGCTCTGGCGGGAGCACTCGCCGGCCAGATGTGGGATTCCGGTGGCGCCAGAAGGATCGCGGCAGCGGCCCTGATCACATCGTTCATAGCGGTGAGCGCGGCAGCCATCCTCCTGAGCGTCACCGACTACGGGTATCAGAGGGACGACGAGAGGGCACTCGCCGCCCACTTACGCGAGGAACTGGGGCCAGGAGACGTGATCGCAGTCCCATACGAGGACGAGTACGCGCTCAGATACTACGGAGTCGGCGGGGCGGAGATATTGCCATTGGATATGTCCGAGCAACCGGACGCCGTGATCGCCACCCTCAACGGCGCACTGGACGGCCAGGCCCGCGTTGAAGTGATCACCTGGTACCAGGCGCCGGGCGACGCATGGGGGCTGCTGGACTGCTGGCTTGGGAGCCACGGGCAGGAGATCGGGGAACGATTCACCGTACAGGGCCTCTCCACCCACGGATTCCTGGTGGAAGGGCCGCTGCCAACGCCGGATTTCGAGCCTATCCGGGCGGACTTTGGGATCGCCAGGGCAACCGGCATGGCATACACCGATAGCGGGCCGGACGGGGCAGTCTGCGTGGGCACCAGGTGGCAGCTGACCGGCAACCCGGACGCCGCGCTATACATGGTCGCCGCCTCGACCAACCCGCTCGGATGGGAGATCGCGCACTCCGAAGGGATGCTGGCCGACCGGAACCTGCGCCCCACATCCCAATGGAAACCGGGGGATGAGGGATGGGCATTCGCACTGCTCCGATTCCCGGTGGGAACCCCGCGAGGCCGATACCCGCTCACAATCGGCCTCTACGCCGAAGGCGATCCGACAGGCTATGACCTGATCGGTCCGGGCGGCAATCCAGCCGGTCAAAGGTACGAGATCGGCGAGACCGTCGTCTCCGCCGAATGCGTCGATCCGAGAGATGATGACCTCATCCCGGTCGGCGCCGATGTGGGCAACGGCATCACGCTGGAGGCATGGCACACATCCGGGCAGGATTCGGTCAGACCGGGGCAGATACTCCGGGTGACGCTACGCTGGCTAATCGAACCCGGCTCTATGACCACGACGCAGTTCGAATTGGCCGCGATAGGCGATAGGTGGGAAGCGGTGAGCGCCGGAGAGATCGGCACGCCGGATTGCGACGGCAGCGGGCGGTACCTGACATGGCACGAGATCACCATCCCGGCAACGGCGGAGAGGAGTACCACGTTAAGCGTGCGCTCAGGTGACGCCTCGGTCAGCCTGGGCAGCCTGCAGATCGAAACGGAGGAGAGGCTATGGGAGCCGCCACCATTTGAGCACGAGGCCGAGGCGAGATTCCCCGAAGTCGGCAGCCTGATCGGATTCACATTGGGCGCCGAGGAAGTGAGCGCCGATGAGGCATTACCGCTCACCCTGATCTGGCAGGCCGAGGGAACATCCGACCGGGCGTGGACTGTGTTCACCCACCTGCTCGACGATTCAGGCCGCCTGATAGCCGGCCACGATTCACAGCCGGCGCTCGGAGCCAGACCGACCACCGGTTGGGTGCCCGGCGAGTACATCATCGACCCGCACGAGCTGCGCTTCACAATCACCGACTATCACGGCCCGGCCACACTCGAGATCGGGCTATACGATCAGAGCACGGGCGAGCGCCTGCTCACAGAATCCGGCGCCGATCACGTCACGCTGGCGGTGACAGTACAGGTGAAATAAGGAACACCCAGGCGCGGTTGCCCCGCCACAGCGTTATGAGTATGATAAAACTCGAAACCACCGTATCGCATCGGAGGCTCTGGTAAAAAGGTGGGAGAGGGTAAAAACGCGGGATGGCGTGGCAGAGCACCGCTCTGGATCGTGTGGCTGGCCAGGCTTGGCCTGAAGAAGAAACTGGCAGGCTATGACCTATCCGGGAGATCATTGGCCGAGGCCAGATTGGTCGGCGCACAGCTATCCGAGGCCGATCTGTGGGGGGCTAAACTCTACGGCGCCAGGCTAGACGACGCCGATCTCAGATACGCGAACCTCTTCAAGGCAAACCTGAGTAGCGCCAGCCTGCAAAGGGCCAACCTCCGCTGGGCCAACCTGACCGAAGCGATCCTGGCCGCAGCCGATCTCAACGGCGCGTACCTCTGGAACGCCGACCTGGTCAGGGCCAACCTGAGCGAGGCAGACCTTCGCGAGGCCAACTTCTGGGATGCGAACCTGCGTGGGGCCGACCTGCGCCACGCCGACCTGCGCGGAGCCAACCTGTGGGAAGCGAACCTGCGCGGGGCCGACCTGCGCGGGGCCGACCTGCGCGAGACCAATCTGCGCGGAGCCAACCTGTGGGAAGCCGACCTGCGCGACGCACTGCTAGACCCACGCTGGGAGCAGGCCGCCGATCTCCTGACGACTCGTGACGGCGCCGGGAAAAACTTCTCCGGCTGGGATCTGCAGGGCGCCAACCTGGAAGAGGCCAACCTGGAAGGCGCCAATCTGAGCGGCGCCACCCTGCTGTGGGCCAATCTGAACCGCGCCAACCTGCGAGGGGCCAACCTGCGAGGGGCAAAACTGGTCGAGGCGTTCCTGCGCTATACCGACCTGCGAGACGTGAACCTATCCGGCGCCAACCTCTATTGCGCCAACCTGGAAGGCGCAGTGCTCAAAGGCGCCAACCTGAGTGAGGCCAACCTGACCGGGGCAATACTCAGCAAAGCATCCCTGATCGGAGCCAGACTGCATAGGGCCGACCTCAGAATGGCCGACCTGGGCGGCGCCATCATGCCCGATGGCAGCCATCACCGCTGAGCGCCCCACACGGAAACCCCCGGATACGATCGCCGGTGGCCGGCCACCCCAGGGCAAACTCCCCCTGGCCTTAAACGCGCCGGTGCGGTATCCTCGCAAGCCGATTCCGCGCGGAGTGTGAGAGTTGGGCACCACTTTATCAGGCACAAAACCCGAAAGGCCAGATGTATGGCGCGCTGCCGCCGGGCTGGTAATGATCCTGGGCACGGCGGCGATCGTAGTATGGGCGCTGGATTCGGCACTGGGGCTGGCCCCAACCGGCCAACTCCGCTCTCTGATCAACCTGGCGCTGATCGCGGCCCCGGTATTAACCTGGGGGCTGCTGTTTTACCTGCCCGAAAAGCGCTCCGCCACTCCCAGGCCGATGCTTCCCGCAGTAGTGATCCTGAGCGGCCTGGCCGCAAGCGGCCTGGGCATCCCATTGATCGAGAGTTTCGCGACCGAAAGCTGGCTTCCGAGCGCATCCGGCTCTACCCGCCTGATAGCCTATACCCTGATAGTCGGATTCACCGACGAATTCCTCAAGTACGCCGCCGTCCGCTATACGGTTTTCCCGCACCGGATACGAAATCGCGCCGATGCGGTCGCATACGGGATCGCAGCCGGGATCGGATACTCAGCCGTGATCAACCTGAACGCGGCGTTCGGGCGTGGGGGATTCGAGCCGGGGCCTGGCGCATTCCGCCTGTTCGGCGAGGCGCTGATCCAGGCGGCATTCGGAGCCGTGGCCGCATACTTCATGGCCGCCGCAACGGATAGGAACTGCCCGATCTGGCGGCTGCCTGCCGGGATCGGGATGGCCGCTGCCCTCCACGGGGCGACGATCACCGCACGGGCCGGAGTGGTGCTATCGCGCGTCGGGATCGGGGGCACGGGCAACGCCCCACTGCTCGGCCTGGGATTCGAATTGGCCGTGACGTTTGTGACCTTCACGGCACTCTCGTTCCTGACCACACGGGTCGAAGCAAGCGGGGTGATACTGGAGGATGAAAACGCCCCCTCACCGCCCTCCACGTCGCCCGAACCGGCCAGATTGAGCCGCACGCAGCTATGGTCAAGCTGGCTGGCAATAGGCGCCACCATCATGGCACTGCTGGCCGGGATGTGGATGCACGGGCGCCAGCTGAAACGCATGGCCCTCTACGAGGACCCGGCAGCCGGGATCAGCGCGTACTACCCGGCAGGCTGGCTGCTGGATACCGAGGGGGATTACGTCTTCCGAGTGCGTGACCCGGCTGCAGCGCCATTTAACACCACATTGCAGGTATCGGTGATCCCGGTAGGGCCGGACGCAACCGCACGCAACGTGCTGGATTCGATCACATTGCGGCGCTCGCTGAGCCTATCGGCCTACCGGGTGCTGGGAGTGGAGCCTGTGGAGTACCCCACAGGTGAGGCCGCCCTCATGCGTTACGTCTACGTCTCCGAAGAGATCAACCCGTTCCTGGAAAGTCATCCCGTGGTGGTGATGGGAGAGGATGCGGTGTTCCTCAAGGGCGATCAGGCCATCGTGGTGACCTACCGCGCCTGGGCAGACGGGTTCGAAAGGCAGAGATTCCGATTCGAGCAGTTCCTGGCGAACCTGGAGTTTTAGCTGCCGCCACCCCCGGCCTCCCGCCAACGCCTCACCGCCTCCAACGCCTCCTCCGTCCCGATGCGCTCCAACGCCCATGCCGCCACATCGCACACCCGCTCATCCGACCGCCACGGCTTTGCCGTATCAGATAGCAGCTCCATCAACGGCTTCACCGCCCTCGCATCACCTATCTTCCCCAATGCCCTTGCCGCCGCCTTGCGCACCCAACTCTTCTCATCGCCCAGCGCTCCCACCAACGCCTCAACCGCCCTCGCATCACCTATCTTCCCCAATGCCCACGCCGCTGCCTGGCGCACCCTCCAATCCCCATCGTCCAGCGCTCCCACCAACGCCTCAACCGCCCTCGCATCACCTATCTTCCCCAATGCCCACGCCGCTGCCTGGCGCACATCACTGTCTCCATCGCCCAGCACTCCCGCCAATCCGTCCACCACCCGCTCACGGGCCTCATCGTCAACCTCCGCCGGGCCTTTCTCAATGCAATCCAACGCCAGGAACGGATTCACCTCCGCAACCGCGCCCACAAACCGTGAGGCATCTGCCTCCCTCAGCTCACCCAGCACCCCTGCCAGCGTCACCACCACCTCATCCCACTTCCCCACCTCGCGCAGTCCGAAGACGACAATGCGTGGCCTGCCAAAGACGGCGCCTATGTCCTGTCCCGCCTCAAACCGCCGCCTCAGCGCCATCGCCGCGAAGTACTCCCCCATCAACTGGTGATAGAACCGCACCTCGCCCCCCACCTCGTCCAGCAGCTGCGCCGATACCGCCACCTTCAGGAAGCCCTCCCTATCGCCGACTTCACCCGGCAGGTGCTCCATCGCCCACTCGCGCTTCGCCGAGGTGCCCGCTCCCTTGTCTATCATCGCCCACGCAAGCTCCCCAAGCGCGTACTCCATTTGCTCATGTGGCACCCATGCCGAATGCTCCCTGTGGCGCTCCTCACGATCCCACAGCACCCTCACGAACTTCCGGAACAGCAACCCCCTGCTGCGCGGCAATCGCCCTTTCTCAATCACGTACAACGTCGTCAGCATCGCCAGCATGTACGGGTTCCTGGCCAGGTGTATCAGGTCTCGCTCGGTGTACCTCCGCCATCCGCTCTTCTTGAACACCTGCTCAAGCAGCCCTTCCGCCTCCTTCTCCCCCAGGTACCTGATCGCGAACTCCCGGATGCGGTCGTCATCCAGGGGGTCAACTCGCACGACCGGCACCCCCAGCTCCAGCTCCTGCCCGTACTCCCTCTCGCGGCATGTCACTATCACCCGCGCACGCCCGTCACGGTTCTCCTCAAGCCACTCCCGTATCTGTTTGGCCCTCTCGGCCCGCACGCCTGTCGCCATCTCGTTCAAACCGTCCAGCAGCAACAGCACATCCCCACACCTTACCGCCACCTCCACCCGGGCCGGGTTCGGCAGTCCCTCCCTCTCCCATGCCCACTCCAACATCCCCACGAAATCCAGCCCCTCCGGCCAGCTCGGAAGCGAGATCAGCAGCGGCAGGGGTTGGCTCCTGTCCCTCAGACGCCTCTCGGCGTGGTCGAGCGCAAGTCGCCGGAGTGTGGTGGTCTTGCCTGCGCCCGGCTCCCCGATCAGGGCAAACGCCCGGTGCATCTCCATCGCATCCTCGATGTTCTCGACACTTACCGTCTTCCCGGCCTCCTTCTCCACGACCGAGTACGTCACGTGTATCCCCTCACCGGCCTCCTCTCGCCCCCTATCCGACAGCAACCCGACGAACTCATCCGGCACCGGGCCGCCCGGCCTGACATGCTCCGGGAACTCCGATTCCGAGGAGCGCTCGGTCCTGGCACGGAGCGGGGTGAATTGCACGTCCAGTCGGCGTCTCCTCATCTCTCCGATGAGCGTGCCCAGATACTTCCTCTCCGCGGAGGTGGCATCGCCCACCCCACCCGGCGCGACGCCGTAGAAATTCTGTATGAGGGTGGCATCGCGCCCGGCAACAACGCTGTCCTTTATACCGCCCAGGTTCTCGACACCGGGGGTCTCATCACCCATCGTTGGCACTCCACGAGGTGTTTGCTGCTCTGAATGTGATTATAACCACGGCCTGTCCGGCTGCAACCCGGCACGGCGTGGCCGTAACGCGGTATCACTCGCCCCGCCCCATGAGAGACTCCGCCAGGGCGGCGAATCGGCGCTTGAGATCAGCCGGCTCGAATCCGACCAGCATCTTAACCGGCCACCTATCCACATCATCCGGGAACCCATCGGCGCGGCCCAAAGCCACGGCAAACCAATACTCATCGAATCCCGAATCCTTCGCCGCCGCCCACTCGATCAGCGTTTCGGGCCGCTCGTGCCGCATCAGGAAGTAGAGATCGACCGCATCTCGCGGCTCGGAGCGGGCGTAATAGGCCAGCACCTTATCGGCGGCCACATCCCGGAAGCTGCCGACCATGACCCCGTACTCCGATTCCAGGGGCGGATCGAGCCGGAACGGCGAATCCTGTGCCAGGTCAACCCTTAACTCCTCGCCGCCGCGCCCGACCACCATCTCCACGAACGTCTCGAACCGCCTGATCACCTGCACATCCCATCCGTCACCGCGCAACGCACCCTCCAGCGCCCGCGAGAACCCGGCCACCAGCCGCTCCTCACCGGTGAACAGGTCCAGGTCGAACGATACGCGATGTCCCAGGTAGAACTCCGCCAGGCACGTCCCGCC
>JALXEW010000022.1 GCA_027069285.1 Ardenticatenia bacterium
CCCCTATTCCATCCCCCGACCGCCGCGCTTTAGAATGGGGAGTGCAGCATGAGTACGCGGCGATATTGCAATACCTGCTGCGCAGCTTCCTGATCCGCGATGATGAGGTATCGCGCGAGCTGGAGATGCAGGCGATCAACGAGATGCAGCATATGGGCTGGCTGGCCGAGGAGTTGGCCGGACACGGGGTGGAAATCCCGTTTGAGCCACACGGCGTGGATCGCTCCGAGTCCCCGGTGGATATGCTCCGGGCGGACGTGACACTGGAGCATGACACCGCCGATAAGTACGGGGAGTTCCTCACCACGATGCAGGACGAGGAGCTGAAGGAGTTGCTTTCCACCATCAGGGATCACGAGTTATATCACGAAAAGCTATTTTCCAGGCTGCTTGCCAGACTGGGCAGGCTATCGCCCAGGGGCTGGACTGTCGGCAGCCTGAGCGACGAAGGAGAGTGAGAATGGACAAGGTTTTGCTCCGAGAAGAATCCCCGCTGGACGCATCCCAGTGGGAGAAGGTGGACGATACGGTCAACAAAGTCGCGAAGAACATCCTGGTGGGCAGGCGATTCCTCAAGCTATACGGCCCGCTGGGGTTCGGGGCGTATACCGTGCCGCTCTACTCGTACTCAACCGAGGGCGCGGTGCGGGCGAAAATCGCCGCACAGTTGCCACTGAAGATGATCTCCAAAGACTTCATTATCACGATGAAGGACCTGGAGGCCTTTAACGCCGGACAGCCATTCGATCTGGCGCCCGTGGCGGCTGCAGCCTCGATGTGCGCCTTCCAGGAGGATGAGCTTATCTTCCTGGGAGATGAGGAATCCGGCCTCGAAGGCCTGCTCAACGCCAAAGGCCGCACAACGGCCACCCTGGGCGATTGGGGCACCGAGGGCCAGGCACTCGAGGATATATCCGCCGCCATCGCCAAGTTGACGGCAACCGGCTTCTACGGGCCGTTCGCCGTGGTCGTCAATCCGATGCGCTACTCGCAGTTGCAACGTGTGCACGGCAGGCGCGGGATCATGGAATCGGAGTTGATAGAGAAACGCTCCGGCGCCGGGCTGTATCAGTCACCGGCCATACCGGAGGATAAAGCCCTGGTGATCTCGCCACAGCCGCAGTACGTAGACCTGGCGGTGGGGCAGGACCTGGTGACGGCTTACGTCGAAACCGCAGAGATGGAGCACCGATTCCGGGTATTCGAGACTTTGGCGCTGAGGATCAAGCAACCCGGAGCGATCTGCACGCTGGAGTAAATGCCGTAGCAGTCAATGGTAACTTGTGGGGCCGGGCTTCAGCGCCCGGCCCTTACTTTCCCGATGGGTAACCATTCTGCCAGGCCACGCCGCTCAGCGAACTCCCCATAGCATGATCAGGCCGTCACCTGCAGCGGTGGCCAATACCCGCCCATCCGGTGACCAGGAGACGTCGTATACCCAGCCGGTGTGACCTTCCAGCGTGGCGATCACATCTCCCGATTCGGCGTCCCACAGCCGCACGATCTTATCCCAGCCGCCGGATGCCAGTACCCGCGAACCCCAGGCCCAGTCAACAGCATCCACGCGACCGTTATGGCCCCAAAGCGGTATGCCCAGGCTACGCCCGGCCCTGGCATCCCATAGCCTTATCGTGGCATCCAGGCTGCTGGATGCCAAAAGGCTGCCATCCGGCGACCAATCAACATCCATGACCCAGTTGGTATGCCCCTGGAGCCTGTAGAGCAATTCGCTCCCCTCGGCATCCCAGACTATCACCACGCCGTCTTCGCCGCAGGATGCCAATGTCCTACCATCCGGCGCCCAGGTGACGCCGTAAACATACCCATCATGCCTGCCCAGGAAGGCGGAAAGGTTCCCGTTGGCGGCATCCCATAGCCTGACGCCGTGATCTCCACTTCCCGTGGCGATGAGGTCGCCCCTGGGCGACCAGGCCACATCCCAGACGTTGCCGTTATGGCCCGCCAGGGTCATTATGGTGGAGCCTGTCCCCACGTCCCATATCCGTACGGTGTTGTCGTAGCTGGCCGAGGCCAACATCGTCCCATCCGGCGACCAGGATACGGCGGATACCTCTCCATCATGCCCTCTTAAGACCGAGATCTCAGCTCCGGTGACAACATCCCACAGCCTTATAGTGCCATCCGCGCCGCCAGATGCGATCACCGGGGCCGACGGCGACCACGCCACGCCAAGCACCGAGCCTATATGCCCCCGAAATTCGGCGAGTAGTGCCATCCTATCCGCGTTTTCCGGCGATACCGGCTCATAGGCGAAGATCGGCGTGGGGGTATCCGTGGGCGCCAGGACTACGACCAGGCCGGGCGTCAATGTCACCGTGGGGGTAAAGGTGGCACCTTCGACGGCGATATACGTCGTCGGGATTTCGGTAAGCAACTCCGGCACCGGCGTACTGGTGGGCACCGGGGTGAAACCAATCGCCTCAGCCGTCATAAACGCATCCAGGGTTGCGGATGCCGCCGTGACGGTAAGCGCCCCCCTGGTGCCGGCCAGGTCAGGTGTGAGCGTTGGGGTCATGGTGGGGGTTAAAGTCGCGGTAGGCGGCGGGGTCGGCGTGACACTAGGCGTCTGAGTCGGCGTGGGAGAGGAGGTATACGACGGTGTTGGCGATGGGGTGTACGTAAGGGTGTGGGTGGGCGGGAAGGTGGGCGTAGGGGTG
>JALXEW010000023.1 GCA_027069285.1 Ardenticatenia bacterium
GAGGAGCGGTGGAGGTATTGGTCGAGGGTCTGAGGGCGATGAGGGGTGGTGGAGAGGCGGAGGGATATGATTTGGGTGTATTGGTAGCGCTGAGGGAGTTGGGGGAGTTGCTGGTGGAGCATGGCATAGAGCAGATGACATTCGGTCTGAGGATGCCGGAGCGTCGGATCGAGGTGACGTTCGATTACGATCTGCTGCTCAGGGTTAGAGAGTCATTGAGCCGCCCTGCCGGGGAGTGCCCCGCGCTTTGCGGTCGCCTGGTCATGGTGGACCTCAGACCGGGTGCCGAGAGGTGCATTATCTTGGCCGACGGTGGCCGAGAAGTCGAATGTACGTTCGAGCAGCGTGAGGCCGAGACCGTTGCGAAGGCATTAGGACATCACGTAGTTGTGAGCGGTCCTGCCAAGATGGAACATGAGCAGGTGACCTCTATGCATATCCTCGATTTGAAAATGATAGATCTGCCCCTTGCGGCCTATTGGGAGGACCTGACGGTGGATCAGCTCACCAGGAGACGGGGCGTGAGGCCCATCACGGACCCGAATGAGCTTAAGGCCGACTTCTGGCCCGAAGACGAGTCTGCCGACGAGATCGCAGGAACGATTCGCCGCTGGCGTGACGAGGACAAAGCGTACTAGGAGACAGGGTTGAGCCGGGTTCTCGTTGATACCGACGTTTGCTCCTACATATTCAAGGGCGATTCCAGAGCGCTGCCGTACTTGACCTACCTGGCGGGGAAGGAAATATGCATCTCATTACTTTGAGGACATAGCGGGCCTGGAGATCATCAGCTTCAATGTATGACCCCAAACGGAGAGAGATATGAAGATAACGTTTCACGGCGCTGCGCGCACTGTGACCGGGTCGCAGCACCTCCTGGAATTCAACGGTCGCAAGGTACTGTTGGAATGCGGCCTCTACCAGGGCCGCCGCAAAGAGGCCTTTGAGCGCAACAGAAACCTGCCGTATAATGCCGCCGACATTGACCTTTTGATACTTTCCCACGCGCACATTGACCATTCCGGCAACATACCAAACCTGGTCAAAAGCGGATTCCGGGGGGACATACTGTGTACATCGGCCACGCGAGACCTTTGCTCGGCCATGCTGCGCGATAGCGGCCACATCCAGGAGATGGATGTGGAGTTCGTGAACCGCAAACGCGCCAGGCAAGGCCTCCCGCCGGTCGAGCCGATATACACGCTGAACGACGCGGTTGACAGCCTGCAATACTTTGGTGGCGTGGCCTATAACCGCGTCAGGAACCCGCTTCCCGGCCTGCGATTGACCTTTCTGGATGCCGGGCACATGCTTGGCTCGGCCATCGTCGTCTTGGAGATTGAGGAGGATGGTCGGAGACCGCTCCGGTTGGTTTTCACCGGTGACCTGGGGCGACCGAATATCCCCATCATACGCGATCCGACCGTGGTCGAAGAGGCCGACGTCCTGATCATCGAAAGCACCTACGGCGACCGGACGCATGAGACTTACCCTGATGCCGAAAGAGAGCTGGAACGCATAGTACGGGATACGTACAATCGCGGCGGGGTTCTGATAATCCCGGCCTTTGCCGTTGGGCGTACCCAGCAGATCGTATACTCGTTGCACAAGCTGATGGTCAACCAGGACATCCCCACCTTGCAGATATACATAGATAGCCCGCTGGCGATAAACGCCACCTCGATCTTCCAGCTGCATCCCGATGCATACGATGAGGAGATGCGTCGCTTTATGGACGATCCGAACCACAGCGACCCCTTCGGATTCGACAGCCTGCACTATACGCGCAGCGTGGCCGAGTCGAAAGCCCTGAACTTCCTGCGGGAGCCGGCGATCATAATCAGCGCATCCGGCATGTGTGAAGCCGGTCGCATCCTGCATCACCTGCGGAACCGAATATCCGACCCGCGCAACACCATACTGATCGTGGGTTGGCAGGCGCCGAATACATTGGGGCGCAGGCTTGTGGAGCGTCAAAAGAAAGTGCGCATATTCGGCGAGGAATTCGAAGTCAGGGCAAAAGTCGAGGTCATCAACGGATTCAGCGCCCATGCCGACCGTGACGAGCTGCTGGAGTGGGCCTCTCATTTCAGGAAGCCCCCGGAGCGCACATTTGTAGTTCACGGTGACGAGGAGCCGGCATTATCGTTCGCCCAGGCTCTTCGTGACGAGCTGGGCTTTGGCAACGTGGTAGTGCCGGAAATGCACCAATCCGTGGAGGTTTGAGCGTGGGTGGCGGCCTGATAACCATAGAACGCCATATTATAGACCAGCAGAAGCTGCATCCCGGTGCCAGGGGCATATTTTCCAACCTGCTATACGATATAGCCCTGGCGGCCAAGATCATCGCGCGTGAGACCATGCGGGCCGGGCTGGCCGACATATTGGGCCGTGCCGGGACGGTGAACGTGCATGGCGAGCATCAGCAAAAACTTGACGTTTTCGCCCAGGAGACAATGGTTGCCATCAACAATCACACCGGGCGCCTGGCCGTGATGGCCTCCGAAGAGGCCGATGGCATTATACCGATCCCGCGTGAGTATGGATGCGGCCCTTATGTGCTGATATTCGATCCGCTTGACGGCTCGTCGAACATCGCGGTCAACGTCAGCATCGGCACCATATTCGCCGTTTACCGTAAGGTCTCGCCCGGCGAGTGCGGCGCCGAGGAAGATTGCCTGCAACCCGGCAGCGACCTGGCCGCCGCAGGGTATGTGATATACGGCTCCAGCACGATGTTGGTCTACACTGCCGGGCATGGCGTCCACGGTTTCACCCTGGATCCCAGCCTCGGTGAATTCCTGCTGAGCCACCCGGACATACGAATCCCCGAAGAGCCCAGGTACTATAGCGTCAACCAGGGGTACGAGTCGCGTTGGTCTGAAGGGGTGCGGCGATACGTCAAATGGCTGCAAGGCATGGATGCCGATGAACCGCGCAAACCACTTTCGGCCCGGTACATAGGCTCGCTTGTGGCCGATTTCCATAGGAACTTGCTTGAAGGCGGCATTTTCCTATACCCGTCCGATGCCAAAAACCCAAACGGTAAAATCCGCCTGACCTACGAGGCTATCCCGATGGCCTATATAGCCGAGCAGGCAGGCGGATATGCTTCCGATGGGCGCAGGCCGATACTGGATATACGGCCAGAGGCACTACATCAACGCACCCCGCTCTTCATCGGCAACCGCGACCTGGTTGAGAAGGCCGAGGAATTCATCCGGCGGTATGACTCGTAGCGGCTAGTGGCCTGTGGAAAGCTCCACATAAGCCCGACCGATGACAGGCCCGTCCGGAGTGCCTTCGTGTACGCGCATGGCGCCTTCCCAGTATACCGGGCCGTTATGGCCTGCGACCATAGTTTGCTCGTCAAAATAGGGCGTCAGGCCGAACGTCCCGACCGGGGTTTCGAGTATCCATTCCAACGTCAGCAACCTATCCGGTGCGAGCGGCGAGCGCCAGTAGCGCAACCTGGTGAGCGTTGCGGCCTCCTCCCCGTGCCACCAACTCACCTCGCCATCCGGTGAGATATACGTCAGACCACGGAACCCCGGCATATCATTGCCTTCCTCATCGCGGAAGTTAAACAGCATAATGTACGATCCATCGTCCATCCGCAGGCTGAACCAGTCCCATCTGGTGGAGCAGCCCATGAAATTCCCCCACTGGTGATCGAACCACGAGTCGCCGGTGACGGCGAAAGTCTCGTCGCCGAGAGTCAGAGTGCCGGTGGTCGTGAGTGCCGGGTGGGTATAGTAGTACGTATAGCCGTCGAGCGTATCGCGGTTGTGATCGCAACCCGGCATTGGAGCCAGCCCGTCTGGATATTCCAGATAGTAATCGGCTTTATCGTTGGCGAGCGTCAGCTCGATCCCTATGGGGAGAGTTTCATCCTCATTAATTTGCACATCGGCCTCCACCCATATCTCCCACACATCGGCCACTTCATCATGTGCCAGTCGCAGATGGGTCAGATCATAGCTCCACGTTGGATTATCGCCGGTGGGCATAGTGATGAAGGCATCCCCGCTTAGCTGTGGTGGAGATGTGTAGAAGGGGTGCCGGCTGTTGGTTATATCGCTGATGGCCGCGTGATAGATCGAGACGAAGTTCTCTATCTGCTCGGTGTAGAACTGGAACAGGGTGAACTGGTAACCATATAGGGCGCCGGTTTCCTCATCGGTTAAGATACCGGTGAAATAGTGCCATTCAACATAGCGTTCGTCGGTATATGGGGCGTTGTGGTGGAGCCGGTGATCTGCCGGGAAATCCAGCACCTCGGAAGCCAGCCCCGTATCCCCCTGGGCGTGTACGGTGATCGGCAGCAAGAGTGTGAGCAGCGCGCATAGCCTCAGCAAAGCCCGGTACATATTGCCACCTCCGAATGGGAACCGAGAGCAGTTTGACTTATCGCAATTTTACCTTGAGAGGGGCTTACGGTCACTCCTCGGCCCGGATCAGTTCCGGTGGGCGGTCGCGGCGGATATTGTAGTGGTCGAAGTCGCGTGCCACGAACACCGGCCCTGGGAATACTCCCTGGGCTTCGGCCAATATATCGCGTTCGCGATAGCGGCGGGAGATATGGGTGAGTATGAGTGCCTGTGCGCCCGATTCCACCGCCAGACTGGCTGCCTGGGCTGCGGTGATATGATCGAACGCGCGGGCGATCTCCTCGTCCTTCTGGAGGTACGTGGCCTCGATCACCAGCGCATCGGCATCTCTCACGCTTTCGATCAGATCGTCTATTCGCCCGGTATCCCCCACGATTACCAGTCTGGTGCCACGTTCCGGCGGGCCGAGCACGTCATCCGGGTGCACCACCCGGCCATCGGCCAGCGTGATCGATTCGCCCTGGACAAGCCGCCTGCGTTCCGGCCCTGCGGGGACTCCTAATGCCTCTGCCTTTTCCACCAGGAATCGTCTATGCGGCTTCTCCTCGAATATATAGCCGTATGAATCCCCGCCTCGGTGCGAGACGCGGAATGCGCTTAGCGTGAAGTGCTTGTCTTCCATCAGGACGCCGGGGGTCACATCGTAGAACTCCAGGGGCACAGGTGACCTGGCGCCGCGTATCACCACCCCGTACAGCAAGTCATATATACGGTCCAGCGCTCGCTTGCCGCCCCATATTTCCATCTTCTCGACCGTATCCCAGCGCATCTGAGTTGCCAGCAGCCCGCCCAGTCCCAGGATATGATCCAGGTGCCCATGCGTGATCAGGATTTTATCCAGCCGGCGGAATCCCATCCCGCTTTTAAGTATCTGGCGTTGGGTGCCCTCTCCGCAGTCGACCAGGAATCGGTACTCCCGGTACATCACCAACTGGGCCGGCAGGCCACGGTGAACCGATGGGGCAGATGCCGAGGTGCCCAGGAAGACGATCTCGAACATCACAAGTTACTCCGGCTCGTTATCGGACGTGACCAGGATGCTGCTCAGGATCAGACGGTCGCCGTGGGGGCGGTTCTCGTCGTCGAATACCGGCAGGCGGGGGTGCTGATCGTACTCTACTGAATACAGGCCTACGGATATAGTATACTCTTTGCAGACCATTCTATACGGCATTTCGACATAATTGAGCTGGATAATTATATCCCGTGGCCACAGTGCATCGCTCATCACGCCCAGCAAATCCTGCTGGGCGATCACCATAGTGGGATCGGCCAGGATGTGCACGAATTGGGTCAGCAGCGGAGGGGTTTCACCGTCTATCCGCCAGAAAGTTTGTATCTCCACGGTATCGCCCGGCCTGTAACGTTCGGCGCCGACGGTGTAGCCCAGGAACGTGAAATTGCCGCCCAATCTGACCGGCAACGTCGCCTGGCGGTCATCATCCGGCACCTCCGGCGCGAAAAAGGTCGGGGCGGTATAGTTCATGCCGCCCAGCACCTCTGCCAGCTCCTCGGAGACGTTAAGGCGGAACAGCATCCCGGCGGGCACCCTGGGATCGTAGACCGGCTCCGCATCATCCAGCCATTCCCTCAGCGGTGGAGGCACATCATCGCGGTAACTGGGATCTGCAAAACCTATTATCTGAGTCTCGCCCCCATCTGCCAGCACCAGGCTATAGCGGCAATCGAAGTACCGGATCGGGATGTCATCGCGGTGCATCATGGCCTCCAGGAGCCACCTATCGCGCACGCGGATGGGGAGATGTTGGCGGGGCCAATCTATCGTCTGGGTGCAGAGCGAGAAGGGCAATTGCTCCTGCCTGGTTTCCAGGTATCGTGCCAGCCCGCCCAGATTCCAGTTAAAGGCGTTGCGGGTATCATCGTCCGGTGCCCAGAGCGTGTAGACGGCGTGGTATGTGAGTGCGGCACTTGCGGCAAGCAGCACGGCCAGTCCCGCTAATGAGTAGCGGAGTGCCATCTCCCCGGACGACCACTGCCTTTTCGTCAGGATGCCGGAGACCCATCGCACAAGGCTTTCGCCGCCGATCCCGATCAGGGCATAAATGACAGGCAGAGCGGCTCCCAGCGTGGTGAGATCGTCACCGCCGGCCAGTATCCCTGGGATCAGGCCCATGATCAGTGCGATCATCAGGAACGCATGGACCAATTTGCGTCTGATCAGCGCCTCTGCCATGCCGATGAGTAGCAATGCCGCGCAGAGCGGCTCCAGCAGCGGCCTGCCCGGCAGATTATGTGCCGGGTCGGGATCGCCCAGCCAGAAGAGCGCGGCGATTTGACGTCCGGCATTTTGCAAAAAGTCCTTAGCCGATAGGTTCTTAACCAGGTGGATCAACTCGTTGAGGTCGGGATTCCTCAGGGACGAGATGATCAGGGGCAGCGCCACGATGATCACGATCAAGAGGGCATATGCGTAATGGCCCCAGAGGCCGCGCACTTGCTCGCGGCGGCGCCATATCACCACGAGCGCATGGATCGCCAGGGTTGCGACCATGGCGATCGCGCTCCAGTGCACGTACAATGCCAGCCCAAGCAGCACGCTACCTGCCGTGAACCTCAGCACCAGGGAGCCATCATCCGAATTGCGGAATGGCCTCACCAGTACATATGCGGATGCAGCTCCCAACATTGGCACCATAACCTGGCGCAGCACCAGCTTTGAGAAGACGACCGGCCAGAAACTAACCGACATAGCGGCCAACGCGATCATGGCCGCCGTGGGGCCAAGCAGACGCCGCATCAGGGCGTATAGGAACACGAGTGTCAACATACCGGCTGCCGCCGAGAGTATTCGGTAACCGAACAGGCCATCGCCCCAAAGCCAGGTGCCGAATGCTAAAAGGGCGCAATAAAGGCCCTCGTGCCCGAACTCATCTCCAACCCGGTAAAAGACGGTGATCCGCCCGTTGCGGAACTCGTCTGCGGCGCGGATTTCGAGTGCCTCCTCGTCACTGAAGCCGGGGGGCATATCGGCCAGGCCCCCGATTCTCAGGAGCCCGGCCAACAGCAGCAAGATGACTATCAGTGCCAGTTCCAGGTGGCTGGGTTTGCTCATCAGTCTTTCGGCATCGCGGCGATTGCGCCGAAGGCGGGTCTTGGTATGCCGTTCAGGTCTATTATGCTATAGGCGGCGTTGTCGTTGGTCGGATCGCCGCTTTGTGGGCCATAGTTGAGGTTCCACAGGAATGCCAGCCAGCACCCTTCCCACTCGCTCAGCCACTGGAACGCCTCGACGATCCATTCGGCCTGTTCCTCCAGCGTGTTATCCAGCGCGAACTCGAAGCCCGGCGGGTAGCCGTCCATATCCTCGACCGTGGCCCAGCCGAACTCCGTCACGCAAAGCGGTTGATCGCCCCCTGCGCTTACGATCTTGTCGTAGTAAGTCTCCAGCGTTGAGCGGAAGCTCCAGCTATGGTGCGGGTTATCCCACGGCCCGGTGAAGTGCTCTGGCCTGGGAGAGGTGACGTTATCCCACCTCTCGCTTGGGCCTATATTGTAGCCGTTATGATGGGCGCCGACGCAATCGGCATAGTTCAGCAGCCCGGCGGCGATCATCTGGTCGAAGTACACGAAATCGTCCAGCGCTATTGGCGGCCCGACCCCGGTGGGTGATAGTGCCCCGCTGACCACGATAATGCCCGGATCGATGGAGTGTACGGCCTCCTCGGTCATCGCCAGCAGCTCGACATATCGGGCGGCGCTGAGACCTTCTGGAGTGTTCCACTCGCGTTGCAGGTTTTGCTCGTTCCAGACCTCGATGGCGTGAACCTGGCCGGGGTACCGTTCCAGGATCGCGCGCACGAAGTTAACGTAATCGTTATAATCCTCCGGCGGACCGACGCTATTGGGGTCTACTCCTGCCGGCCTGGCCCATTCCGGCGCGGTGACGATACTCAGGAGCACCTTCAGCCCGTATTCCTGTGCGCGGGGGAGCACGATGTCGAGTACCGTCCAATCGTACTGGCCTGGCTCCGGCTCCATCAACTCCCAGCGCACCTGCTGCTTGATCCAGTTCAGGCCCAGCTGCTCCGCGACCACCATCATCCAGTGATCCTGGATGTCGTAGGATTCCTGCACCTGGATGCCGTAGCCGAAGCTCCTATCCTCACGCGGGAGCAACGTCGGGGTTGGTGCCGGCGTTGGGGTGTCGCCCGGTGTCGGCTCGATCCCTATAGGCGTTGCCGTGGGCAGGACTGACTGGGCCGCCACGGTGGGTGATGGTGAGGGAGTGGGCGTATCGGTTGGGGCCAGCATCAGGGCCTCCAGGTCGGTCTGGCCTATGGCCCAGTACAGTGCCGTGAAGACGCAGGCGCCGGTTAGCAGCGTGACCCCCAGCCATATTATGGCGAATCCGCGTAGCTGCTTACGTGCCCTATCCCCGTCGGCTGCCGATGGCATATTCGATACTGCAGTGCTCATATTCTCTCTCCGGGTTCCTATCGTACCGCTGCGAGGGCGTCACATGCCGGACATACGCCGCCCGGCCTGATGA
>JALXEW010000024.1 GCA_027069285.1 Ardenticatenia bacterium
CCATACCGTCGTAACTATAGCCGAGCGCCCGCTCGATAAGCTCCGCGCGGGTGAAGGTATATCCCGGACTGCTCATCATAGCCTGTAACAACTTGTACTCGGTGGGTGTCAGCCCCACCTTCTCCCCTTCCACCGTCACCTCATGCCGATCCAGGTCCATTGCCAGGCCGCCGCAGCGCAAAACGCGCCGATTCGAGTTTGAGCCGTTGGCGCTCCTGCGCAGGACTGCACGGACACGGGCGACCACTTCGCGGGGATTAAATGGCTTGGTCACATAGTCATCGGCGCCGAGTTCCAATCCCATGATCTTATCGGTATCCTCAACCCGTGCAGTCAGCATGATGATCGGCAATCCCTCAAGCGCCGGATCGCCGCGCACGATACGGGTGATTTCCCATCCGTCGCGGCCCGGCAGCATCAGATCGAGCACCATCAAATCTGGTCGTTCCCTGTGTATGGCCCGGAGTGCGGACTCGCCGTCATAGGCCACCAGGACGTCGAATCCGGCCTTCTCCAGGTATGACTTTACCAGGCGGACTATATTGCGGTCATCGTCAACCACCAGGATACGCCGACCGGACATGACAGGACTCCCTCACGCACCTTTCTGATAGCCATTATACTCTCAGAGTATGGAGATTCTGTGGAGGTTGTGGGATAGTCCGGCGGGCTGTCGCAATGACCACTTGACAAGTGAGTGTGGCGCGGCCATAATATCGCTCAGCCCATGATAGTTCCCAAAGGCCGTGACGGAGAGGAGTAAGCGGGAGGGCGCCGACAGGGAGACCGGGCCGTAGACTGAGAGCCGGGTTTGGAAGTGCCGCCCGCCGAAGTTCGCTCCCGAGCCGACGGGTGAAAGCCGTTATCACGGCAAGTAGTCCGCTCCGGTTGACCCGCCGTTACCGGGTGCGCCTGTCGCCCTTCACGGGCCGCAGGATGCCATCAGGGTGGTATAGCGGGGAATTCCCGTCCCTGTGGGGCGGGATTTTTTGTATAAGCGGAGGGGCAAGGGATGATGGATAACGCGCAGCAGACCCCGGAAGGCGGCGATTATCCGGGCCTCGGCGCATTCAGGGCCTTCTTGGTCAAGATGGGCATAAGCCGCGAGGGCCAGGAGCGAGGGCTGGTGGGCCTGATCGCCGGGATGGGGTTGAGCTTTGGGTTGGCCTTCAGCGCCGGTGGGATAATTGACTTTATCCTGGCGCCGGAAGTGCCGCGTTCGGATTTCAGCGAGGGGATCGTCGGCGTATTCCTGATCGTGCTGATCGGGGCCGTTATCGGGGTTGCATCCGCGATCCCGGATAAGTTCCTGATGGGCGTTCTGGTCGGCGGACTCCTGACTGCGGTATTGGGTAGCATGTTGGGGCTTTTTGAGGGGGCGGTCTGTATCTGCGGTGGCATCTTTGGGCTTGTGGGCGCGGCGATCGCGACGGCGGTGCGTGTCCTAGTGATGTTGCAACAGTCCCTCAACGAGCAAATGGGGGTGCCATATGGTGGCGCGTTGGCAATTGTGGCCTCGCTCTCGATTCTGCTCGGCGGCATGTTGCTGATGGCAGATGCTTACGGCGATATGCGGCGCGACGCGCTCCGGGCGACCACCAGGTACCTGGACGAAACCCTGGACGATGAGTTCGAAATGGCGCCCGACCTGATCGATCAAGAGACCGGCGAGGATATGCAAATAAGAGTCGAAGTGGACGGTGCCGAGGGGGAGCCAACGGAGATATATTGCCTCTATTCGGCGCCGGACGAGAGCGTGGAGTGCCAGGACGAGCCTTACATCACGCCGGCCCCGTTATTCCCGACGATGACGCCGGAGGAAGGGGAAATGACATCCGAACCCGTCGCCACAGAAGGTCAGGCTGGCACCCCGCTCCCGGAGCTTACGGAGACGGTAGCCCCTATCTTTGAGGTCGACTCCATATTGACGGTGGCGGGCGATGAGGAAACCGTCCCGATGTGGGCCGAGCCGGGGCCTGATGATGACGATAACCTCGCAGGGGAATGCCCGGTCGGTACCCAGGTCACCGTAGAGGATGTGGATGCTTACGGTGATGAGTACTTCTATCAGGTGGAGTGTGCCGGTATTACCGGATGGTTGCCGGAATCGGCACTGAGGTAGGGCCGGTTCCGACGCGGACGCATTCTCAGAGGAGGTGCCATGCTAGACCAGCTTGAAGCTCTGTACCGGGAGGCTTTGGAGGCGCTTGAGGGCGCCTCGGATGATGAGGCCCTGCGCGGGTGGGAACGCGAATACATCGGACGCAAGGGCAAGGTGACGTTGATGGTGCGGCGCGTGGGCGAATTGCCGCCGGAGGAGCGTCCGGCCTTTGGCCGTCGCGCCAACGAGATCAAGAGGGAATTGCAGGCGGCCTTCGAGCAACGGGCCAGGCAGATCGAGCAGGAAAAGCTCGCCCGCGAATTGGAATCCGGCGCCATCGATGTGACGTTACCGGGCAGGCCGGTTCAGGTGGGGAGGTTGCATCCTTCCACCCAAACGCTCCGCCGCATCTACGACATCTGGGCCGAGATGGGGTTCCAGGTTTACCTGAGCCGCGACGTGGAGGACGACGAGACTAACTTCACCCTGCTGAACATCCCACCCCATCACCCGGCACGCGACATGTGGGATACGTTCTACACCACACGGCCTGGGGTGCTATTGCGCACACATACCTCGCCGGGCCAGATCAGGGCGATGCGCGAGTTCGCCCCGGAGCCGATCCGCGTCATCCTGCCGGGGATGTGCTATCGCTACGAGCAAATATCGGCCCGTTCGGAGATACAGTTCTACCAGGTCGAGGGCCTGGCGGTAGGTCACAACATCCGCCTGACGGACCTTATCGGCACGATGAGTGACTTTGTGCGGCGGCTCTTTGGCCCGGAACGTAAAGTGCGGTTCCGCGCCTCCTACTTCCCGTTTACCGAGCCCAGCCTGGAGGTAGACCTGGATTGCATCCTCTGCGGCGGCAAGGGGTGCAGCGTCTGCAAGCACACCGGCTGGCTGGAGATCGCCGGTTGCGGCATGGTGCATCCGGTCGTACTGCGCAACGGCGGCTATGACCCGGAGGAGTTCACCGGATTTGCCTTTGGAATGGGGCCGGAGAGGATCACCATGCTCCTGTACGGCATAGATGACATACGCTACTTCTGGGGTAACGACATCCGCTTCCTGGAGCAATTCTAAAAGAGGTGTGGCGATGAAGGTACCGTTGCGCTGGCTCAAAGAGTACGTGGATATAGACGATATACCGCTTGAGGAACTGGTCAGGCGGCTCACGTTCGCAGGCCTTGAGGTGGCCAAAGTACGCTACGTGGGCGTCCCGGAGCCGGGGGGTGCCTCCGGACGTGAGCCGCATCTGGCCTGGGATCGCGAGAAATTGCTGGTGGGCGCGATCACCGAGGTCAGGCCACACCCCAATGCAGACCGACTGGTAATCGCAGTGGTTGAATATGGCGGCCCGGAACCGGAATATTGCGTCACCGGCGCCCCAAATCTCTTTGAGTACCAGGGTAAAGGGCCGCTCCCACAGCCCCTCAAAGCGGTGCTGGCGCTTGAAGGCGCGGTAGTCTTTGACGGACATAAGAACGACGGCTCGCTTATGAAACTGAGGGGGCGCAAGATACGAGGGATTTATAACCGCTCGATGGTCTGCAGCGAACGCGAACTTGGGATCTCCGACGAGCATGAGGGTATCATCATCCTCGATCCAGACGCGCCAACCGGTATGCCGTTGCAGGATTACATGGGCGATATAGTCCTCGACCTGGACTTGACGCCGAATATGGCCCGGTGCTGGTCGATCGTGGGCGTGGCACGCGAAGTTGCGGCGCTATTCGGCAGGGAACTACGTATGCCGCCGGATGATTTCTCCCCGACCGGCCCGCCAATTGAGGGACAGGCCGCGATCCGCATTGAGAAGCCAGACCTGAATCCCAGATTCATGTTGGGGCTGCTGCGAGGGGTGAAGATCGGCCCATCGCCTTACTGGATGCAGTATAGGCTCCGGCTGGCGGGCATGAGGCCGATCAACAACATCGTCGATTCGACAAACTACGTGATGCTGGAGTTGGGCGAGCCTCTACATGCATTCGACTACGATACCCTGTACCGCCGGGCAGGTGGGAAGCCGCCTACGATCATCACCAGGCTGCCGAAGCCCGGTGAGAAGCTGACAACTCTCGACGGGGAGGAGCGTGAGCTCGATCCGTTCACCATCCTGGTCTGCGATACTGCCGGCCCGTTGAGCCTTGCCGGGATCATGGGCGGGCTTGAGAGCGAAGTCGAGGATACCACCACGAACGTGCTACTGGAGGCGGCAAGTTGGGACTTCATCTCGATCCGGCGCACCATGAAGGCCCAGAAAATAGATTCCGAGGCGGCGGCCAGGTTCAGCCGTGGGGTACACCCGGCCATTGCCGAACGTGGCCTCAGGCGTTGCCTGATGCTGATGCAGCAGACCGCCGGCGGCGAGATAGCATCCGGAGTGCTTGATGAATACCCTCGTCCGGCTCCCACGGTGGAAGTTGACCTGCCGGTAGGCTCGGTTGGGAGGCTCCTGGGTGTGGACTTCACAGCCGAGCAGATCGTGGAGCTTTTGAGCGGCCTGGAGTTCCGATGTGAGGTGAAAGGCGATGTGATCCACGTCACCGTGCCGGATCACCGAATGGACATCGGGTCCGGTTTGATCGGACAGTTTGACCTCATCGAGGAGATCGCGCGCTTATACGGATATGATCGTTTTGAAGGCACGCAGATAGCCGATGAGCTGCCGCCGCAGCGTGGCAACATCGTGCTGGAGCGAACTGAGATGGTGCGCGACGCGCTGGTTCGGGCCGGCCTGCAGGAGATCATCACTTATCGGCTGACCACACCGGAGCGCGAGGCCCTGCTCACCCCACCTGGTGCCAGGTCAGATTGGCCGGATGTCGAATACGTGCGGCTGGCCAACCCGATCAGCCGCGACAAGGTGGTGATGCGCCATACTTTGTTGGCCGGAATGTTGGATGTGGCGGCCTCTAACCTGCGTTATCGTGAGCACGTGGCCTTCTTCGAGGTGGGCAAGGTTTTCATCCCGTGCGATGCGCCGTTGCCGGACGAGCCGTTGCGCCTGGGGATCGTGATGAGGGGGCCTCGCAGACCGGAAAGCTGGCTTGGCCGACCGGATGACGATGCCTCCCCAATGGACTTCTACGACCTCAAGGGCGTGATCGAGAGCCTGGTTGAGCAGTTGCACCTGCCAGAGGTGACTTATAGGCCCAGTGAGCATAGCTCGTTCCATCCTGGCCGGGCTGCGGAGTTGAACGTGAGCGGCAGGAACGTGGGTGTCTTCGGGGAGTTGCATCCGCTCGTATGCAAGGCTTTCGATCTTGGTGATATGCCGGTTCTGGCCGGGGAGTTCGATCTGGAGACCCTGATCGGCCTGATCCCGGCGACTTATAAGATGAAACCGATCTCCCGCTACGAGGCGATCCGCCAGGACATAGCTCTGATCGTGGATGAGGCGGTGCCGGCAGCGGAGGTCGAGGCGGTGATATGGGAAGCAGGCGGCCAGCTACTGCGCGGTGTGCGCCTGTTCGACGTCTACCGTGGCGACCCGATCCCGCCTGGCAAGAAGAACCTGGCCTACACGCTCATGTACCAATCCTATGAGCGCACGCTGACTACCAAAAAGGCCTCCAAGGTGCACGCTAAGATAGCGAAGGCACTTGAGCGTCGGTTGGGTGCTAAGATCAGGGCATAGTACCTAATTCCGATTGGCACACGAGATTAAACGTCCGTAAACTATTGACGATGACAGACTATCTCCTTTCGACGCAGTTTACAGTTTACCCTCGGAGGTGCGCCATGAGACGTTTTGCGATCCCGGTGATTTCTATGTTCATCTCGCTTCTGGCGATGCCCGTGGCATCCGCCCTCGCGCAGGGTGGCCCAATCCAGATAGAGATCGGCCAAACCGTATCCGGCCAGCTCACCGAGAGTACCCCGGAAATACTATACACTTTTCAGGGTACGGCGGGTGTTGCCGTCGATATAACCATGATATACGACATGGATAGTGACCCGGAAAACTATCTAGATACCTACCTGATCCTGAGAGGTCCAGACGGCTCGGTACTGGCCGAGAACGACGATGCTATAGGCGCCACCGACTCTGCCATTATGAACTTCACACTCCCCGCGACCGGAACATACACCATAGTGGCCACGTCATTCACAGCCGCTCACGGCTACGGAGCTGATGACGGCTATTTCTTGCTATCGCTTTACGAAGCGACTCCGCGCCAGACACTGAGTATGGGGCAATCGATAACCGTCGAAATGCACGGCGGAGCGGATGTAATCGTAGACCTCGATCTCGAAGCCGGAACGCTCTACCGGCTCAGCGCCACCGTGCTTGGGGATTCCCTCTTGGACCCTTATCTCAGGGTCTTAGATCAGGATGGCTCGATAGTAGCCGAGGATGACGACTCCGGCGAGGGACTGTCACCGCTGATTGACCCACTGGTTGTGTCGCGCGACGGCATTTATGAGGCCCGTATATCGCGCTTTGCGTCGTCTTCAGAATCCGATGGCGAGATCGAAATATCACTGCAAGCGTCTGAGGCCACCATAATGCAGCCTGGACGGGAGTACTCGGTGGAATCGACGATCTCCATGGAGACCTTTAGGTTCCTGTTCCAGGGCGCGGAGATGGACTGGGAGGTGAATATATCGACCGATAAGCCGCTGAGGTACACCCTTTCCATATTGGCGATCCCATCGCCCGAAGCAGTTGAGGCGGCGGAGGCAGAGGGCGAGTCGCTGGAAGTGGAGGAAATTTTCGAGGCGACGATCATGTATAGCTGGCAGACTAACCTATTACTCCACCTGCCGGTGGATGGGTTTTACCTTGTGAGGATCGATGCCGGTGGATGGGAATGGGAGTGGATGGATGGCCGAGGCTGCACCATCACCGTCTCAAATAGGCCGGTGGTGGTTGAGGAGTACTGAGCGTAAGACAGGAACCTGTGGTGCCTGATGGGCACCACTCAGGAGCGATTTCCTGCCGGGAACATTATCCAGGAACCCGCTACTGGGGGCACCTGAGCGGTGCCCCTTTTGTAATATAGTTGTACACTTTCGCCGATTCGAGCTTTCGGTTATCCTTATAATGTCTGAACGAAAGGGCAATGCCGAGATTGTGGGGGCCACCGGTGAGAACTACAGGAGCTGCAAAGTCTGAAGTGGATATGGCGGAGGAAAGTACCGGTATCTCTGCCGTATCCATAGTCCGCGATATGCGGACGGACCAGTTAAACATCCTATGGATAGTGACGTTGGTGGGGGCGGGGATCATCGCATGGCTCAGCCTTTTGCTGGTCGGCGAGGATATGTCCCAGCTCGGCAGCATACTGAAACCGACGCTCGTGCTGGTTATAGGCAGCCTGGCAACCAGAGGGCTGTTAAAAAGAGACCTCTATCAACTCTCCGCCTGGGCATTCCTGTTAAGCCATGTGCTATCTGTGGCGCTTTTCATGGCATCTCCAATCGAGGTGGTGGCCGATACGGCACCATTCATGTTCCCGATGCTGATCAGCCTGGCCGGCCTCATCCTGACCCCGGTCGCAAGCGTGATCCTCTTCGCGATCTCGGTGCTGGCCATAGTAGCCACCCCCTGGCTCTTACAAGGCGAGCTGCTCATCACTCCGCTTCGGATGGGCGCGATTACCCTCTCGCTGGTCGGGACGGTGCTGGCCGTGCTGACCGCCGGCGAGCTATACTCAGTTGCCGCCTGGTCGCTGGTGGGTTATACCAAAGCCAGAGAACGAGCCGAGGAACTACGCCAGAGCCGAGAAGCGCTCAAACGCAGCCTCAAAGTCCAGGAAGAGCTTAACAGACGCTTGCGCGAGACTAATGAGGAGTTGAAAATAGCAAGGGCTGCCGCCGATGAGGCTAACAGGCTCAAGGGCCAATTCCTGGCAAACATGTCACACGAATTGCGCACCCCACTTAACGTGATCATGGGCTTCAGCGAGACCATCCTGAACTATCCGGAAATGTACGATGGGGTGCGGTTGCCGGAACCTTACTACCAGGATATGCAGCAGATATTCAACAGCGGCCAGCACCTGCTACACCTGATCAACGACATCCTTGACCTGTCGCGTGTGGAGGCCGGTAAACTCGACCTGCGACTGGAAGAGGTTGACCTTAAGCCGATATTCGAAGGCACGATGTCCATCCTGATCGGCCTGACCAAAGATAAGCCCATCGAGCTGATCAAGGATTGGCCGGACGATTTGCCCACAGTCTACGCCGACGCGGTCAGGATCAGGCAGGTGATCATCAACCTGTTCAGTAACGCCGCCAAATTCACCCAGGAGGGCCATATAGCCCTGCGAGCCAGATACGATGATAAACACGTGGTAGTCAGTGTCGAGGATACCGGGATCGGCATCGCGCCGGAGCACCATGAGGCCATCTTCGAGGAATTCCGACAGGTGGCACGCTATACCGGCGGCCAGCGTAATGTCGGTTCAGGGCTTGGCCTGACGATCAGCAAGCGCCTGATAGACCTTCAGGAAGGCCGAATATGGGTCGAGAGCGAATTGGGGAAAGGCGCGACGTTCCACTTCGAACTGTGGCGGTATGATGCCTGGGTCGCCGAACACCCGGAACCACAGGAACATGACAAACTCCGCCAGGTCGCGCCCGAACATCAAAGAGAGCAAACTTGACCGCTTTTGACAATCACGTCGCTCGTGATCGCAGATCACGGAGGTCAATTATGCGTTTCAGGCTTTTGACTGTGCTCCTGGTAGCAATTGCCGCCACGGGATGTCAGCTCGCGGCGGAACCTACCCCGATCCCGACCGATACCCCAGGGCCGACACTCACACCAAGCC
>JALXEW010000025.1 GCA_027069285.1 Ardenticatenia bacterium
ATGTAAAATGCCGGAACGCAAAGACCCGCTAGTTGGTTTTCACTATGCCATTGAGATTCAGGGCGTCATCACCGGCTATTTCACCGAGTGCAGCGGCCTCGGCTCCGAACATGAGGTGATCGAACACAAGGTGATCGACGAAAACGGACGCGAGATCGTCCAGAAGATACCGGGACGACTGAAGTGGAATGACATCACACTAAAACGCGGCATCACCGATAATATGGACATCTGGAATTGGCGGAAACAAGTCGAGGACGGCGACGTCGATGGCGCCCGCCATAACGGCTCGATCATCATGTTCGACGCCTCACTGAACCCGGTCGCCAGATGGGATTTCGTCAACGCCTGGCCGGTCAAAGTCAGCGGGCCGAGCATCAAATCGGATTCCAACGAGATCGGCATCGAAGAGCTGGTCATCACACATGAGGGTCTCTGGCGCGTAAGCTGAAGACGGTATGGAGCTGCAAACCGAATTCGAGTTCACACTGCCTCGCGGCTACATTGACGAGAATGGCAAGGTGCATCGCCACGGAGTGATGCGCCTTGCCACCGCAATGGATGAGATAGCACCGCTACGAGACCCCCGCGTGCGGGCCAACGAGGCATACCTGACGATAATCCTGCTCTCGCGCGTGATCGTCAGGCTCGGAGACCTGCCTGCCGTCACCACCCAGGTGATCGAGAACCTCTTCGCAGCCGATCTGGCATACCTGCAGGATTTCTACCGTCGGATCAACGAAGAAGGACTCTCAACCGTCAAGGTGAAGTGCCCACATTGCGGGTTCGAGTTCGAGCACGAGGTGGTGCCCCTGGGGGGATCGTAAGCTACCCCCTCGGTCGCCTGATCGAGGAGGTAGCGTACATAGCGGCCCATTTCCACTGGTCACGCGAGGAAATCCTCTCGATGTGGCACGATGAGCGCATCCGCTGGGCAGCCGAAATCAGCCGGATCAACGCCATGCTGAACAGGCCGCCGGAGGGAGAAAAATGACAAGCCGGAGAATCGGCCTTGCGGGGAGGGGTGCAAAACAACTCGCCAGGGTACGGATGACACGCTACCTGCCCGAATCCGTCGCCGGGGTCGCCCCGCCCCTTAAAACACCCGTCCCCACGCGCGACCCTGCCTCTATGAGCGAGGAGGAGCTGGTACGGCTGCTGGCCGATATGGTATACGAGATGCTCCGTCAGGAAGCCCTCCTGCAAACGGAGCGGCGAGGAATAAGCCGCATCGGGAGATAATGCGAGGTGTGATATGCCGGAAACCGGCGCTCCGATAGAAGTGCATGGGGCGTTCCGCTTCGTGGTGGAAATCGACGGAATAGCCCAGGCTGCCTTCACCGAGTGCACGCTTCCAGACCTGGAAGTGGAAACCGAGGAAGTGCGAGAGGGCGGCCTGAACGAGTTCGTACACGTCCTGCCCGGCGGCCTCAAAGCCGGGCGTGTGCGATTGCGACACGGCATCACCGGGTCGGCGGAGCTGCTCAACTGGTACCTGCAAGTCCTGCAGGGCAACGTGAACGATGCCATGCGTCAGGTTACCGTGATCATGTACGACGAGGCACTGCAACCCCTCATACGGTGGAGCTTTGCCGATGCCTATCCGGTCAAATGGGTCGGCCCCGCGTTCAAGACCGATGGAAGCGCCGTCGCAATCGAGACCCTGGAGCTGGCACACCACGGCGTCACCGTGGAATCCGCATAGCGGTAGCTTCAAGGGGACAAAGGGACTATTATGTACAGCTACTTCAGGGTGAGAAATTACCGCTGCCTCAAAGACTTAGAGCTTAACGACCTGAGTCGCATCAACCTGATAGCCGGGATGAACAATGTGGGGAAAACGGCGTTGCTGGAGGCTCTGTTCATACACTGCGGCGCCTACAACCCCTCGCTGGCAGTCCGCGTCGACGCATTTCGCGGATTCCCGGACCCCTGGCTCCATAACGAAATGGGCAGCTTTTCTTTTGGGGACTTTGGAAGCGCTCCTGAGGTAATCCTGGAAGGAGATGATTCCGCCGGCGGCAGGCGTGAGGTCAGGTTAGAGCCGGTGGTCGAGACCGACGAGGTGCCGATAGAAATTTCAGGCGCATCTGCTCTGCTCAGGAAAGCCCTCAAACTCTCACACATCGGCACAGACGGAGCAACTTCGTTCTATATAGCCTCGGATGGCAGGGATTTCAGGATAGCCCCCCGGTTGCCAGAACCGCCGTTCCCCGCGTTCTTCCTTTCCGACGCCATCAGAACACAACCGACGGCAGACGCCGAACGCTTCAGCCGATTGGAAATCGCACAACGCGAGAGCATTGTCCTGGACTTCCTCCGAATCATCGAGCCGAGGTTGAAACGTTTGACGGTGGTAGTGACCAACGGCATCCCGATGCTGTACGGGGACATAGGAGCGGCACAACTTGTTCCCCTACCCGCAATGGGCAACGGCATGGCGCGATTGGCGACATTAGTGCTACATATGGCAAATGCCCAGAATGGGGTGGCGCTGGTTGACGAGATAGAGAACGGACTACACTATTCAATACTCTCAAAGGTCTGGGAGGCCATAGAGAACGCCACCAACGAGTTCAACGTTCAGATGTTCGCCACGACACACAGCCTGGAATGTATAAGGGCAGCACACGAGGTACTCGCCAAAGGGGAAACATATGACTTCCGTCTCCATCGGCTGGAGCGAATAGGAGATGACATCCGGGTGGTGACCTACGACCGAGATGCCCTGGAAGCCGCCATCGAGACCGGCCTGGAGGTCAGGTGATGCCGGGCGATAAGCCCATCGTCACCATCCATCAACCGGCACTCTTGATCGTCGAAGGCAAAGACGAAGAGCTATTCTTCGGTGCTCTCATCGCCTATATCCGAATAACGTTCGCCGAAATACGAAACTTTGTACGCATGATAGCTACCGGGCGTGTTGCGCCGCCGCCATAAAGCGGTATAATGGCATTGAAGCGACCACCGGGCCAACGTCCGGCCCTGTTGGCGTTTGTGGGCAATGTAACCCCCACAGAAAATTCGATCTCAGGACGGGTAAAATGGCACTAAGTAAAGAAGAAAAAGCGGCTATCATCCGTGAGTTTGGCCGCCACGAAAATGATACCGGGTCGCCGGAAGTCCAGGTGGCCTTGCTGACCACACGTATAAGGCAGCTGACCGAGCACCTCAAAGTGCATAAGCACGATGAACATTCCAGGCTCGGCCTGCTGAAAATGGTCGGCCAGCGCCGCCGACACCTGGCGTACCTCAAACGCAAAAACCCGGAAAGCTACCAGCGCCTGATAGAGCGTCTGGGGCTACGCAGGTAACGGCACCATCTGGGGGCCTATTAAACAAAACGGGCGGCCATAGAGCCGCCTGGTGGTGTATAGGACATGTGCGAATGCACAAGCCCCGGTGACGCCGAGCAAGAAGACGGCAAGGGAACCGCCGAGGAGTGCTCCCAATTAACGGACGCCCGGAGCGCAGGAATTGGGGAGTGGGATTGATCGTCCGGTCACGATCAAGCTCAGTCCCCAGTCCCTGACCTCCGGGCGTCGAGATAAAACGACGTAAACGGAGGTACTTTACCATGACTATGGGCAAAGCCCATCGGTTCAAAACTAACGTTGCCGGCCAGGATATGATCATCGAAACCGGCCACCTGGCCGGGCAGGCCGGCGGAGCGGTGACGGTGCGCGTGGGCGATACGCTACTGCTCGCCACCGCCACCATGTCCAAATCCCCTCGCGAAGGCGTTGACTTCATGCCCCTGAGCGTGGACTACGAGGAGCGGCTGTACGCCGCCGGACGTATCCCCGGCAGCTGGTTCCGCCGCGAGGGACGTCCGAGCGAAAGAGCCATCCTGATCGCCCGCCTGACCGACCGCCCACTGAGGCCACTCTTCCCAAAAGACCTGCACAATGACGTACAGATCATACTCACCGCACTCTCGCACGATCAAGAACATCACATAGATATAATGGGGATCATCGGAGCCAGCTCCGCCATCACCATATCCGACATCCCGTGGAACGGGCCGGTGGGAGCGGTGCGAGTCGGCCTGATCGACGGGGAATTGCGAATAAACCCGACCATACCCGAGATGGAAAACAGCACGCTAGACCTGCGGGTGGCCGGGACACGCGATGCCATAATCATGGTCGAATGCGGCGCACACGAAGTGCCCGAAGAGACCATACTGGAGGCCCTGGAGCTGGCCCACCAAGCCATCCAGCCGATAATCGACCTCCAGGAAGAGATGCGCGAAGCCGTCGGGAAACCGAAGGCCGAGTACCAACACGAAGAGGTCAACGAGGAACTGATACAAGAAGTGGCAGACCGTGTGATCGAGCCTATCCGCGAGCTGCTGGAAAAATACACCGACCGACATGAACGCGACGAGGCACTGGATGCGCTCCGCGAGAAAGTGTTGGAAGAGTACGCCGATAGGGAAGACGCACCGGAAAACCAGATACTCAAAGCCATAAACGAGACCTATAAACAAGAGGTCAGGCGCAGGATACTCGAAGAAGGCATCAGGCCGGATGGACGCGGCTATACCGACATCCGCCCGCTTTACGCCGCGGTCGGGATCGCGCCCAGGGCACACGGATCGGGCCTGTTCCAGCGGGGGGAGACCCAGGTGCTCACCATCGCCACATTGGGCACCCCGCGCGATGCCCAGGCACTCGAAGGCCTCGACCCGGAGGAAAGCAAACGCTTCATGCACCATTACAACTTCCCGCCCTATAGCACCGGGGAGACCTGGCCCATGCGCGGGCCTAAGCGGCGCGAGATCGGGCACGGTGCCCTGGCCGAGACCGCACTCCGATGCATGATCCCGCCGGAGGACGAATTCCCATATACCATTCGCCTGGTATCCGAAGTGCTCTCGTCCAACGGCTCCACGTCAATGGCAAGCGTCTGCGGCAGCACCCTGGCGCTCATGGATACCGGCGTGCCGATCGAACGCCCGGTCGGCGGGATCGCAATGGGCCTGATCACCGGCGACGACGGGAAATACGCGATCCTCACCGACATCCAGGGCCTGGAAGACCACCTGGGCGACATGGACTTCAAAGTCGCCGGCACCGAGTTGGGCATCACAGCACTCCAGATGGACATTAAAATCAGCGGCCTTCCCACAAAGGTAATGCGCGAGGCACTCGAACAGGCCCGCCAGGCCCGTATGGAAATACTGAAGGTGATAACCGATTGCATCCCGGAGCCGCGTAAAGAACTCAGCCCGCACGCACCCCGGATGTTGGTGATGCATATAGACCCCGAAAAGATCGGGGCGGTGATCGGCCCAGGCGGAAAAGTCATCAGGGGCATACAGGAAAAAACCGATTCCCAAATCGAGATAGCCGAGGACGGCACAGTCTACATCACCGCGCCCAACCACGAGAAAGCCAAACAGGCCGAGGAAATGATCGAATCCCTGGTCGAGGACGTGGTACTGGGCCGCATCTATACCGGCAGAGTGGTGCGAGTGGAGCCTTATGGCGCGTTCGTCGAATTCCTACCGGGTAAAGATGGTCTGGTGCATATATCACAACTTTCCAACCGCCGACTGGATCGCGTTGAAGATGAGGTGCACGTGGGCGATGAGATCATGGTGATGGCAATAGACATCAGCCCAGAAGGCAAAGTGCGTCTGAGTCGCCAGGCAGTGCTCGAGGGCTGGACTGTTGAGGAAGCCCGTCGCCACGACATCCGCACCAGGAGCCGCTCCGGTGCCGGAACCCGTAACCCCAGAGGCGGCGGCAGAACCGGCGGATCACGCCGTGGCTCCCGCAGCAAAACACGCAAACGTTAAGCGGTGCCCCATACCATACGGCATCGGCCATCCGAAAAAACAAGGGGCGCGCACTGACGCGCCCCGCAGAGTCCTTTGGGCATGTCCCTTCACCACCCCTGGAAATCCGCCCCCAGTATAACCCTCACATCGTAATTGAGTGACGGCGGGGCGGCAGGGTCTGGGCCGGAGACTATTGCCTCCTCCGGCAGCCCTAACAACGCCGCTATATAACGGGCCGTGTAAATATCCCCGGACTGATCGTATATCACCGACTCCTGATAATCCTGCCGGTCGGCATTGCCCACATCGGCCACATATAACCCATGCGCGCTCAGAAAATCCCCGGTTTGGGTCGCCAACCCGGCCCGATCCGTGCCGTTTGCCACGCTCACCCATGCGCCCTCGCTGGCGGCAAGACGCTCCAGGTCTTCCTGGGAAAGATTCGGAGGCTCCACGCCGAATAACTCCCGCACAAGCGCCCGGATCGCGCCCTGACGGGGCAACAGCACCTCCGAGCCATCGTCACTGGTCGCCAGCGTCACATAACGGGTATCCAGCACGGCGGACTGGATGTTCTCTCGCGGCACCTCCTGGGCCAGGAACGCCAGGTTAATTGCCTGTTGGAGGCTCAGATCGGTTCGCAGTCCACCGTTGACAAGCATATCCCACACCCTGGGCGCTTCCGAGATCAGGGCACTGACACCGCCCAGGCTCAAAACCCTATCACGCAGTGCGTTAATCACCTCCTGCTGCCTGCGTGCCCGGTCGAAATCGCCGCCGGATGTGGCGCGGGTGCGGGCGTACTGCAGGAGCTGCTCAGGCGTCATAGGCTGGCAGCCGGGATCGAAGTGCACGTGGATCGTGCCGTATGACCAATCGGGGTAATCCGGGTCATCTATCTCCTCTTCCACGCATATCTCGATCGGGTTATCAGGCGGGTCTATTATGCCCACCAGCGTCAGGAACACGTTGAAGTTCACCAGCACATAATGATCGACCGGCACGCCCAGATTAGCCTCAACGGTGCGCATGGCCAATCGCGGCCCCCCGCCCGGATAGTTAGTTATATCGCCGATGTAGTTCGCCGTATTGATTCGCCCAGGCTCGTACCCCGGTATGTTCACCCAAAGGTCTCGCGGGATCGAAAGCATCGAACCCGTCATCCGAACCGGGTCGAGCGAGAGCAATATCATGGTATCGGTGCGCCAGGGTCCCTCCTCACCCTCGCGCTGATCGATCCCAAGAAGCAGGATCGTCACCCGCTCGGCGCCGATCTCGACCTCGACCCCAGGGGTCGGGGATGGGCCGGGGGTCGGGGTGACGCCTGGCTCCAGCGTCTCGGTCGGACGGGGGATCAGAGTCGGCGGCACATCGAATATCTGATGTGCCTGCGCCGCCATCTTGCGCACATTGGTATACGTCAAATACGAAAGTATCCCGGTGATAACCAGAAATATCGCTACGAAAATCGCCTGAATCCACTGCCTGGTGTTCACAGCTCGTCGTCACCTCTCAATCATGGCGCCAGGTGGTAGTATATCGGCACGTAATCCAACGCATCCGGCACTGCGGCCAGAGCCTCCTCGTCACCAGGCATAGGGGTCGCGTCCGGATCGCGTTCCCGTGTCCTGGCGACTATATACGCGGCCCGAATCGCATCAAAATCCGGCCAACGCCACCCGGCGGGCACGTCCAGACATGCCATCAGGGCTTTCAGACGAATCCCACCGTTCCCACGCCAAAGATCCGCCCGGAGCGCATCCTCGGCCCGGCGCACCTCATCATCCGAGGCGCCGATCTTGGAGAATATGTCCCTCTGAAGCCGCCCGATCATACCGGCGGCCTTCCTCGCATCCACCCCATAGCGTTCGGCCAGGCGTTCAACCTCATCCGACGGCCCCTGTACGGATTCGGGCAGGTCGCCGATCAGGACGCGCTCGACATCATCCAGCCCCTTGCCGGGCAGCAGGAACGGCCTCAGAGCCGCCGGATCGGTAGTGGTCTCGCCATCGGAAAAGACCAGGTAGCCCCACATCGGGGGAGTCCCCAGCCAGACATGCAATATCGTCCCCATTCCGACGCTTACCCGTGCCAGGGCCTCCGGCACCAGCACACCCGGCACACGTACCCAACCGTCCCTTGCCGGCTCGACAAATGCCCGAACCTCTCGCACGGGCTTGAGGATACCGCTCCCAAAACCGCCCGGAAACGGATCATACGGGACGAATCCCAATGCCTCCAGCGCATCCCGGAGTGAGGAGGCAACTACATCGCGGTCGTCAGAGCGTATCAGCGTCAGGTGGAACTCAGCAGCCATTTTCCTCTCCATCGCCCGGATAAGGGGTCACAGGGTGCTGGCGCCCACGCAACGCCCGTATGAACCCAACCATGCCCATAGCAGCCACCTGGCCTTGTATCGCCAGCTGGCGCCGCATCCGGTCGAGCACTTCAAGGCGGCGAGCAGGCTCCTCCGGCGTTGTCTCGTATAGCTCCACCAGCACGCCGTACGTGCTCTTCGGATGCACAAACGCGATCTTCTTGCCGCCAGAACCTATTCTAGGCTCCTCGTCTATCAACCTGACGCCGGCGGCCTTCAGGCGGCTCAACGTGGCGCGGATGTCATCCACCTCCAGGCAGATGTGATGTATCCCCGGACCACGCTTGCGCATGTAACGCGCAACCCCGCCGTCCTCGTCGATCGGCTCCACCAGCTCGATCTCGCTATCGCCCGCCGGCAGGAAGGCGACGATCACACCCTCGGCATCCAGGCGCTCGGTGAATTCCGGCTCCAGGCCGAGCGCATCCTGCCAGAAGGTTATCGCCGCCTCGATGTCGGGCACCACTATTGCTATGTGATCGACTCGTTTGACGACCATTTCCCCCTCGCCCACTGCAAATAAAACCACAAAGCCCGGCGGGAGGCCGCCGACGGCGGGAGACAAGCTCGCTCTTCGGTCCGCACGGCATCCACTCCGGGTGCTATCAGCTCATTCTCCGGGGGATATGGTAACTTCCGGCGCCGGATCGGGCAAATGTCCGATATATGCTATAATC
>JALXEW010000026.1 GCA_027069285.1 Ardenticatenia bacterium
CAATAGCGCCAGTATGATGATCGCCGAGGCATTATGCGAAGTGATCAGGGCGGCCAACAGCATCGCACCTGCTGCGGCGTAGCGACCGTGGCCGTCCTCCGCCAGACGGTCCAGTGCCCACATGATCGCGGGGAACGCAGCCAGGGCGAGAGATTCACCCGGGCCGCCGGATTCTGCACCACGGGCCAGACATGGGCCGGAGACGTATGCCAGTGAGGCGACGACCCCGGCTTCTGGCCCCCAACGTCGCCTGAGCCACACATACATCCCGGCCCCGGCCATGATCACGCTCCCTGCCAGGGCAAACCTCATCCCGGCGGCCAGGCCGGAGCCGGTAAAAAGGTCGTATATCGCCACCAGGTACTCGGCCAGAGCGCCCTGGTAGTTGAAGAGCGGCCCCCCGTATCCCAGGAAGAGATCGGGCGCCCACCTGGGATATAGCACCCCCTGGCCGATGCAACTTTGCAGCTCGGCGGCGATGAACACATGCCAGTTGATGTCGCCATTCTGCGGCAGGCCGGCCCGCGTAACCAGGGGCCAGGCCGCCAGCACTGCAAATGCCACGACGACCAATAGCCCCCAGTCCAACGCGCTACGTTGTGGCTGCATCCACTCCGGCAGCTCGAAGTCTTCCGGCTTCCTGGATTCCCCCATATCTCATCGGCGCGGGAAGCGACTCAGCACCCTCGCGGCCTGCGGAACGGTTACCCTATCGCCCACCTTCAGATCGGCCAGGGATTTGGCCTTTGGTGCCCTCCCTCCGAGCGCGAATATGCCGATCTGAGTGCCTTCCTCAGCGTGCGAGAGTTTCACATAAGCCTGTCCCAGCAGATAACCCTCGGTATCGATGGCGCATGAGGTGACCGTGCCGATCACCCGTCCCCGCCTGTCAACCACCGGGTCGCCCAGCACCGGGCGCTTGACGCCCTTATCGTTCATGCGGAACCGCACCACCACCGAGTCACGCTCCCCCTCGTGGCGAACGTATGCGGCTTTACCGACGAAGAAAGGCTTCCATAGCTTGACATATCGGGCAAATCCGGCATCTGCCGGGCCGAGGTTCAGTGGCCCGGCCAGCTCATGGCCGTATAACGGCAACCCGGCCTCGGTGCGGGTGCTATCGCGCGATGCCAGCCCGCATGGAACCGCTCCCGCATCCACCAGCTCCCTGAACAAATCCGGCGCCTTATCCGGGTGCACGAAAAGCTCGAATGCCACACGCTCGCCGGTATATCCCGTGCGGGCCACGATCAGATCGTAACCGCCGACCTCCGCCCTGACCACACTGGCCCAGGGCATCGTCGCGATCATATTGCGGGTTCTGGTATCGCATTTCAGCGAGAGCAGCACATTGCGTGCCAGCGGCCCCTGGAGTGCGATGTCGACCCGCATATCATCGCCGCTGCCTGGGTCACGCAGGTCTCGGATGGTCACGGATTCCCGGCCCGGCGCCTTGACCCAGGGGCGTTCCGAGTCTATCGCATATCGGCCTTCCAGCACCCCGTTGAGCCACTCCCAGTCCTTATCGTTATTGGAGGCGTTGACCACCATCAGATAAAGCTCGCGCTCGACGCGGTACAGGAAAATATCGTCGATCGGGATGCCGTCGATGCCGAGCAGATAGCTATAATGCGCCTGTCCCACCGCCAGATCGCTCACATCATTGGTGGTGACCGTGTTCAGGAATGGCTCTGCGCCGCGTCCGGAGATCTCGAAAACCCCCATATGTGCCACGTCGAATATCCCGGCCCTCTCCCGGACGGCCCGGTGCTCATCGCTCACACCGGTGTACCATACCGGCATATCCCATCCGGCGAAAGGCACCATCTTAGCGCCCATCTGGCGGTGGAGCGTGTTCAGGGAAGTCTTCTTTAACTCGTTACCTTCGGCCTCGTCCGACCAGGAGAACGTCGGGAGCGGGTCGCCGTGGTACTCGAAGTGCTTGGGGCCGTGGATGCCGATGTAGTAGGGCTTATCCAGGGTATAGCCGTCGGGCGGATCGCCCGGCGCCACATCCTCCGGCACTTCGAATTTGCCCTTCATCACCCGCACCACCACTGGCCCCGGCAACTTGGCATAAACATCTTCAGGATCGAAGCCGACATATCCATCGGAAAGGTCACGCAGCCAGGTTGCGACCTCATCCACGTGCCCCGCCACGTGGAGATGATACTTCCTGTCGGACAACCTGACCAATACCGCACGGGTTATTGGCTCGCCATCTGGCCTCAGCACCCATGTTGGCCTGGCCTGGTTTGGCTCCATCGAGCAAACATCGCCGGTCGTGGCATAGTCCAGGAAGTGCAGGGCCTCGTCGCCCTCGATCTCCAAAGTAGTCCAGCCGGAGTCCCTTCTCTCATGCTCGGCGACCGGGAAGTGAGGATACGAGGGCTTGTGAACTTCCTCGTACATACCCGCCTGCGAGATCAGGGCCGATACCCTTGCCCTTGCATCCTGCAAGACGCCGAATTCGACCTTAGCACGCCAATTGGGGCGTCCGCCCTTGCCCACGTAGCTGAAGGGCGTACAGGCCAGCAGCACATCGGCGATAATATCCGCCAGCCTGTCGATCTCCCCCTCTCGGAATCCTCGCTGGGTGGCCCAGGGAGTCCCCAACCTTATCCCGGTTGCGCGAGCCGGGGACTTATCGCCGGGGATCGTATTGCGATTGACCACTATGCCGACCAGATCGAGAATCCTGGCCGCCATATCGCCGGAAAGCGGTGTCCCATCCGGCCCGGTGACGCTTTTACAGTCCACCAACAGCAAATGGGTATCGGTGCCGCCATACGGTATCCGGAAGCCGCGATCGGCCAATCGTTCTGCCAGCCTGGCCGCGTTTCGGACGGTTTGCTCCTGCAGCCGGCGGAACTGTGGGGTTTGGGCCAACTTGAAGGCCACCGCCATACCTGCGATGGCGTTCATATGGGGGCCGCCCTGTTCCCCTGGGAACACGGCGTGATCGATCTTGCGATGAAGGTCCTTGCGGTGCGTTATCAGGCAGGCACCTCTGGGGCCGCCGAGAGTCTTATGCGTGGTGAACGAGACCACATCCGCTATGCCGACCGGGTTAGGGTAGACGCCTGCGGCCACCATACCGGCCACGTGGGCGATGTCGGCCAGGAGATATGCGCCACAAGAGTCGGCTATCTCTCGGAACCTGATCCAGTCGGCTGCCCACGGGTACGACGTGAACCCGGCTATGATCATCTTCGGCCTGACCTCGCGTGCCAGGGCCTCGATAGCGTCATAATCCAGCAGCTCGGTTTCGGGATCGACGGTGTAGCTGACGATGTTGTAGTACTTGCCGGAGCGGTTGGCGGGACTGCCATGAGTCAGGTGGCCGCCGTGAAGCAGGTCAAGGCCCATGACGGTATCGCCTGGCTCAAGCAGTGCCTCGTATACGGCGGTATTGGCCGGGGCGCCGGAGAGTGGCTGCACGTTAACGTATAGATCGTCTGCCGTCAGGCCGTTGCCTGCAAAGGCCTGGGCGCATCTCCTCCTGGCCAGCGCCTCGAGTATATCTGCGTATTCGACGCCTTTATAGTACCGCCTGTCGGAATAGCGGCGGTAGTTCGCAAGCATCCACTCGTAATCCAGTATCTCTTCCTCATCCAGCCATCGCGTATCCTCGTGCGGATAGCCTTCCGCGTAGACGTTTTGCATAACCGATCCGACTGCTTCCAGCACGGCCTTTGGTGCGGCGCTTTCGGACGGTATGAGAATGATCCGGTAAGCCTGGCGTGTGGCCTCATGGGCCAGCAGCTCGGCTACCGCCGGGTCGAGGTCTTTGAGAGTGCCTCGAAAGAGGAAGTCTTTAAGAGCCATAGGCAACGCTCCTTAGAACAAGGGGGCGCAAAGAGGAATACCATTCATTGTGCCCACAGTTTAGCATAATCGACGCACAAGCGGCAATTAGGCATAGCCCGATAGTATCGTTGCGCCATCGGCTGACGATCTGTTATGATTAGCCCATACCCGGTGCGGAGAATGAGATGGAACGCGAGATCGAAATAGCCCCTTCGATACTGGCAGCGGATTTTGCCAGATTGGGGGAACAAGTCAAAGAAGCCGAGGCGGCAGGTGCAGACCGGATACACATAGACGTGATGGACGGCATGTTCGTCCCCAATATCACCATGGGGCCGGTAGTGGTCAAGGCCCTCAGAAAGGTCACCGACCTGCCGCTGGATGTACACCTGATGATAGAGCGCCCGGAGAGGTACCTGGAGGCCTTTGCCGAGGCTGGCGCGGATATAATAACCGTGCACGTCGAAGCCTCGGTGCACCTGCACCGCACGCTCACCGAGATACATCGGCTTGGCCTTAAAGCCGGCGTGGCGTTGAACCCGCACACGCCACCTGAGATGGTGCGGGAGGTAATCGAATACGTTGACGTGATCCTGGCAATGACCGTCAACCCGGGTTTTAGTGGTCAGAGCTTTATACACAGCACGCTCCCCAAGATCGGGGAGCTGCGCCGTATGCTGAATGCGTGTTGTGGGGGCAGAGACCTGGCCGTAGACGGCGGGATCGATCCGGCCACCGCCGTACTGGCGATCTCGCGCGGGGCCAATGTGCTGGTTGCAGGGGATGCGATCTTCCGACGAAGCGTTGGGATCGCCAGGGCGATACAAGAGCTACGTGGTGCCCAGAGAATCGCCGCCCGTCAAACCGCCTGACGTGGCCCATGCCCTCATTTTTTGGGGGTTTTATTCAGAGTCTTGATACACTTGGCGCAAAGGCGCCTGCGCACATAGCGGCCATTTTCCAGCACCTTCACCGACTGGATATTTACGTTAAAGCGCCGCCTGGTGGCCCGCCGGGAATGGCTTCGGTTGTTGCCGAAAAGCGGCCCACGTCCACAATACTCGCACTTTGCCATGACTACAATACACCTCCGTTTGTGGATTTATGAGCGGCGCAATGGTAGCATAGAGGCGTGCCAAAGTCAAAACCTGCGTCTGGACTGGCCGATGAGTCCGGGTACGGGCGAGGATAACGAGATTAATGGCGGATAACGAGAAGGCAAGAGGTAGAATAGAAATATCCCCGACGGCTATCGCCAGCCTGGCGAGCCAGGCAGTGTTGCGCAGTTACGGCGTGGTTGGCATGTCGACGCCTAACCTGGCCCATGACATCGCTGCCACACTGACGCACGACCCCAATAAAGGGATAACCGTGCGATTTGAGGGCCAGCGCATATATATAGACGTTTACATCATCATCGAGTATGGTACCAGGATCGCGACCGTGGCCAAAAGCGTGATCAGCGCCGTGCGCTTTAACGTCGAGCGGGCGGTGGGTGTGCCGGTCGAGCAGGTCAACGTCTACGTCCAGGGCCTGCGGGTGACTAACGAGGACTTATACCGGTCTTAGTCATGGAAACCACTAACGATTCGCCAAAGACAACCTGCGACGGACTCGGCCTGAAGCGTCTTGCAGCTGCCGGACTGGCCTGGCTGGAACGTCACGCCCCTTCTGTGGACGCGCTGAACGTCTTCCCGGTTCCGGATGGCGATACCGGCAAGAACATGATGCTCACCATGCGTAAGGCATATGAAGAAGTTTCCTCGGTGAGCGATTCCGGCGCCGGGATGATCGCGCGGAAGCTGGCTCAGGGAGCATTGATGGGAGCGCGTGGCAACTCCGGCGTCATACTTTCGCAGCTATGGCGGGGTTTGGCGCGCGTTTTCGATGGGCACGAGACATTCGATGCGGAGCTTTTGGCCCGTGGCCTTCGCGAGGCCACCGAGACCGCTTATCGGGGCGTCAGTCAGCCGGTGGAGGGCACGCTCCTGACCGTTTCGCGGGAGATAGCCGATGAAGCCGAACGAGCCGTCGCCGAAGGCGTCAGGGACCTGATCACCATGCTGGAACGCATCGTCGGCAGATGTCGTGAAGCCGTCGCCCGCACACCCGAACAACTCCCCATACTCAAACGCGCCGGCGTGGTTGACGCCGGTGGTCAGGGCCTGGCGGTCATACTTGAAGGGATGCTGAACCAGCTGCGCGGCATCGAACTCATACCGGAGATCGAGGCGAGGGCCGGGGCTGTTGCCGCCGTCGAGCCGCATCCGGAGCTGGAACCCGGTGAGGAAGGATACGGCTACGACGTGCAATTCATCCTGATCGGCCAGGATATGGACGTGGATGAAGTGCGCAGGAACATCGAGGCGATGGGCGTTTCGACCGTCGTCGTCGGGGATGAGCGCACCATAAAAGTGCACGTGCACGTCAACGATCCGGGCCAACCGCTTAGCTACGGTGCCTCACTTGGCCAGCTGATGGACGTCGTGGTCGAGAACCTGCAAATGCAATACCAGGAATTCGTCGGCAAAGGCAGCCCGGCGGAAGTCCCACTGGTCGCAGGTGAGGAGCAGGCCACCATCTCAGTTGTGGCGGTTGCATCCGGGGATGGCCTGGCCGAGATATTCAAATCGCTGAAGGTGGCGAAAATAGTATCCGGCGGCCAGACTATGAATCCAAGCACCGAGGACATCCTGGCGGCCATAAACGAGCTGGTCACACCCGGCGTGATCGTCCTACCGAACAACAAAAACATAATCATGGCAGCAGAGCAGGCGGCCCAGATGGCCGATAGGAGCCGCGTCGTAGTAGTTCCCACCAGGACGATCCCGCAAGGCTTCAGCGCCATGCTGGCCTTCGATCCGGAAGGCGACCTGGACGAGGTGGCAGAGCAAATGGCAGAGGCCAGCATGGATGTCGAGACCGGTGAGGTTACCTTTGCCACCCGCAGTGTCGAGCTTAACGGCGTCAACGTCGAGGCCGGGCAGGTGATCGGCCTGCACAACGGCGAGTTAAAAGTCGCCGGGGACGATCTGGCAGATGTGGTCGAAAAGCTCCTCGGTGAGATGGGGGCCGAGGAGTGTGAGATAATCACCCTTTACTACGGGGAAGGGGTCACGAGATCTGAGGCCGAAGCGCTGAAAGCTCGCCTTGAGCAGCGTTATCCAGATCAAGAGATCGAAGTCCACGCCGGCGGCCAACCCCACTACCCCTACTTATTGGGCGTCGAATAGCTTGCTTGGGTTCTCCCCAGCCGGATATGGAGGTCAGGGGTGGGAGAGGTTCGCATCGTCACCGATAGCAACGCCCACTTCCTGGAGCCGGGCGTTGTGGAACAATACGGCATCCGCGTAGTCCCCCTTAACGTCACCGTGGGGGGACAAACCTTTAAGGAATGGGTCGAATTGGACTCGGAGGAATTCTTTCGCAGGGTGGGACGTCCAGGCCCGCTGCCGACGGTATCCCCACCCGGAACCGACGAGCTTGCCAGGATATACGCCGAGCTGAGCAAGGAGACCGATCAGATACTCTCGTTACACCTCTCACGGCGATTATGTCCCGTGGTTGATAAAGCCGAGGCAGCTGCATCCGCCATGCGGGGACGGTGTGACATAGCCGTCATGGACTCTATGACCGCATCCGCCGGGTTGGCGATCCTGGTGGAGGTGGCGGCACAGGCTGCCGCCGAGGGGCACCCGCTGGATGACGTGGTGAGATTACTACGCGGCGCCATCCCGCACGTCTACGCCGTCTTCTACGTCGAGACGTTGGACTACCTGCGCCGTGATGGCCTCATCGGCGAGGCGCAGGCCATATTGGGGACTATGCTCGGCATCAAACCCTTCCTGACCATCGAAGATGGCGAGATCATCCCCATGGAAAAGGTCCGCACCCATTCTCAGGCCGTTGACCGTCTGGTCGAGTTCGTGGTCGAATTCTCTACCTTCGAGCGGCTGATAATCCTGCAAAGCGTCCCCTACCATACCGACCAGACCCGCTTGCTGATAGAGAGATTATCCGCCGAGTTTCCCGACCGGGAATTCCCGGTTATGATGTACGGGCCATCGCTCGGAGCCATGATCGGCCCATACGGGATGGGCGTGGTAGTATACGAGGGCCTGGGCGAGGGAGTACTATAGCCGATAGGGGAAACAATGGCATCCGCGCTTGAAAAACTGGTCAAAATACTCCGCCTGGAAAGGGAACAAGGCTGCAAAAACACCGCCGTCATCGGCGGACTTGAGCGCTTTGCCGGGAATTGGGCACAGGAAGCCCATGCGCAGGCCAAAAAACCCGAACATCACGAACTGGTGGATGAATTGGTCGCGCTTATGGAACGCTATCCCACCATCGAATCGCCCGACGAACGGCGGCGTGAGATCAAGTACATGCTGGATCGCATCCTGCAACGGGTGCCGCCACGTCAGGGGATAGAGGCCATCGTCGAAACCTCGCACGTCCGGGAATGGGCGCCTGAACCCTCCGGGGCAGCCGCCCCGGCGAAACCGGAGGAAATCGAGGCACAACTCGCCGCCTGGAGTGCCCTTGAAGAGCCGGTCACCGAAGTCCCTCGCGTTGGCAAGACCACGGCGGAGAAGTTGGCCCGCATGGGCATACATACCGTCGGCGACCTGTTATTCTGTTTCCCGCGAAGATATGACGATTACAGCCGCCAAAAACTCATCCACAAGCTCGTGCCGGGCGAAACCGTCACCGTGATCCCCGTGAAGCCGGAGCAGGTGCGCCGTTTGGCACATAACGAAGTGATGCACGCCCGCTCTGTCGAATAGGCTCGGTGAAATGATGAGTGAAAAAAACTGCCCCTGTGAATTCTGTCTAGCATAATTCATAGGAGAGTGTAGGATTTAGTCTATGACTCTGTTCAACATATACAACACAACATTTCTAAAATATTTCCTATTCACAATATTCTTATTACACAATGCATTAACAATAAAACTAACATTTTTCAAAAACAACAAAACAGCATCAATTATAATC
>JALXEW010000027.1 GCA_027069285.1 Ardenticatenia bacterium
GGGCGTTAACAGTCCGGTAAGAAATACAACCTTAGGTTGCTGTCATTAATTTGACATAATTGCGACTGTTTTCCGGTTGGTAGGGGGCTGTCCAGCGTTGGGTGTCGCGGATCGAACAGGACGGAAGCACATGAATCAGATACCGGACGTGCCCGGAACCAAGGAAAATCTGCCAAACTGGATGCCGCGCGCCGCGCGCAACTATATCCATCACACGGAATACGGGTGCTCGATACGGCAACTGGCACGGCAGGCCGGGTGCCATGCCTCGACCGTCATGCGGCAGGTGCGCGGAATCGAAGCGCGCCGCGATGATCTGCTCGTCGACGAAGCTCTGACCGGGATCGGAGCGCTGGCCCGCGCGCCAGGCAGATCGGACAATATCGAAATCAAGGACATATCCAGAATGACGAACCAATCTCCTCGCCAGTTCACTTTGCCGGCCCCGGACAAGAAAACGATCGAACGCGAAGGGCGCCGTATCTTGCGCCGCCTTTGCGAGCCGGGCGCCTGCCTGGCCGTCGCGCGCGACATGGAGAAGGCGGTGGTCGTGCGCGAAACCGACGCCGGCAATACCGTGCGGACGGCCGTTGTGGACCGGCCCGTGGCCCAGGCCATGGCCCTGAAAGACTGGATCAGCTGCGCCGAGCCGGGACGTATCATGCGTTACAAGATCACGGCAGTCGGGCGCGCGGCGCTGAAGCGCCTGTTGGCACAGGACGATTCGGTGCGTTCCGGGTTTTCCGACGGCCCGGCGCGGTTTGGCGCCGGGGGCACCAGACGCACTTGTGCCAGATCGGCCAGGCAGGCTCGGGCCAGCATCAGCCCTGCTTCCAGTCCGCCGGCGGCTTTGACTCCCAGGTCGATGATGCGCACCGAGGCTTGTTCGCACACTGCGGCTCCCCAGCGCGTTGGGTCTTGGCACATCTGCTGCACGAGGCTCCAGGCCCGCTGGTTCAGGCTCTCCACCGCCGGATTCCTCCTTTTGCAAACGTGCCGAGCCGGGCAAGGGTTGCTTGTGGGAAGCCGCAGAGTGTGTTCTGATAATCGACAAAGGTACATGGGTTCCAAGGCGAAGAAAAGCATCCACCAGGAGCGACCGCTTTGGCCAGTCTGACGGTAGAGAACTACTTGAAAGCCATCTATCGCCTCTGTAGTCGCCAGGAACGGCCTTGGGCAGCCACGGGCGAGGTGGCGCAGGCATTGGGTGTTTCGCCCGGTTCGGTCACCGCCATGCTCAAAACGCTTCGCCGCCGAGGGCTGGTTCACTATCAGCCCTACGAAGGCGTGCGGCTTACCCGACGCGGAGAACGGGAAGCCCTGCGGGTGCTGCGCCGCCATCGGCTGTTGGAGCTGTTTTTGGTCAAGACGCTGGGCATGAGCTGGGACGAAGTGCACGCCGAAGCCGAGCACCTGGAACACGCCGCCAGCGACAAGCTAATCGACCGCATCGACGCGTTCCTGGGCTACCCGGAAGCAGACCCGCACGGGGACCCGATTCCTCGGGCCGACGGGACCCTTCGGGCTCCTTCCACCTGGCCCTTGAGCGAATGTCGCCAGGGGCAACGGGTGCGCGTGGTCCGGGTGCTGGATCAGTCCCAGAAGTTTCTCCAGTACGTGAGCCACTGCGGTCTAACGCCTGGGGAGCAGTGGCGCCTGCTGGAGCATAATGCCGCCGCCGGCACGGTGGTGCTTTCCCAGGGGCGACGTCGGCTCACGCTCAGCATCCAGGCGGCTGCTTGCGTGCTGGTCGCTCCGGTGGACGAGGAGGGAACGTAACGGGAAGCCGGCCAGGGTTACTGGGATGCGGACTGGGCCAGTCCGGCCAGGCGGCGTCGGGCCACGTCCAACGCGGCTTGCAACAGAGGGTCGGCCTGGTTGGGCCCCTGGCCCAAAGCGACCAGGGAGGGCAACTCTCCAGGTCGGGCCACTTGCTGCACCCGCACGTGCGGTTCCACGCCAAGCAGCGAATACGGTCTGCCGGCCGGAGAGAAGAACCGGGCGGTGGTCAGCCGCAGGCCCATCCCGCCCACGCTCAAGGGGAAGATTCCCTGGACTGAGCCTTTACCGTAGCTGCGCGTCCCTACCAGCGTGCCACGCCGGTGATCGCGGATGGCCCCGGCGAAAATCTCGCTGGCGCTGGCGCTGTCCTGGTCGATCAGCACCACCAGCGGCACCCGCCACGTGCCGGAGGCGTGGGCCCGATAGGTGAAGTTCTCCCCCGGATTGCGCCCTCGGGTGGAGACGATAATGCCTTGATCCAGGAACCGGTCCGCCGCTTCCACCGCGGCGGTGAGCAGTCCGCCGGGGTTGCCGCGCAGATCGACGATCAGCAGCCGCATGCCCTGCCGGTGCAGTTTCCACAGTGCAGCGTCCAGTTCCTTGGCCGTGCTCTTTTGGAACGACACCAGGCGCAGATAGCCGATGCCTAAACGTGGATCCAGAAGCTGGACCTGTTCAATGCTGGGCACTTCCACCTGGCGGCGGATCACACGTCGTTGGAGCATGCCCTGATCGGACCGCGTCAGTTCCAAAAGCACGGCGCTACCCGGGGGCCCCTGAAGCCAGTAGGGAGCGTCGTCTTTGTTTTTGGGGGTGATGGGCTT
>JALXEW010000028.1 GCA_027069285.1 Ardenticatenia bacterium
CGTCAGGTCGGGAAGTGTGCGCAATGGCGAGGGACGTGAGGGGATTATGGCCCGGCAAGACTCTTCCACACAAACACAACCCCGACCGGCGCTATATAGCGCCGAAGCCGAAGAGGCCGTACTCGGTGCCATCCTCCTCAATCCGGAAGTCTTCCACGACGTATCCGACTTCCTGAGCACTGAGGACTTCTTCATCGTGCGGCACGGGTGGATATGGGAAGCCATCCGCAGACTGCACGAGCGACGCGAGGCAGTTGACTACCTGACCGTGGTCGAAGAGCTGCGGAACATGGGCCATCTGGAGGAGGCCGGCGGACAATCCTACATCACGCACTTGATAGATAACACCCCAACGTCCATCCACGCGGAGACTTATGGCCGCATCGTCGAGCGGATGGCAACCAGACGCCGGCTCCTGGACGCTGCCAGCCAGATCGCCTCACACGCCCACAATGAGGAGCTGGACGTAGACGAAGCCATCAACCGCTCCGAAAGGGCACTATTCCAGGCCATCGAACATCGCCAGAAAAGGGATACCCAACCGATCCAGGAAGTCATCGAGGAATACCTGGATCAACTGACATCCCGTTACGAGGGACGAGACCGCCCCATGGGTATCCCAACCGGATTCCGCGAGCTGGATAAACTGCTGGGCGGTATGCAAAAGGGCGACCTGATCATCATCGCAGGTCGCCCCGGCATGGGCAAGACATCCTGGCTGATCTCCACCGCCCTGAACGCCGCCCGCAGGTTCCAAAGCCGGGTCGTCATCTTCAGCCTGGAGATGAGTAACGAGCAGGTAGTGCAACGTATGATCTCGGCAGAAACCGGGATCGACAGCCGAAAGCTACGTTCCGGCGACCTGAACGAGGAGGAGTGGCGCCGCCTGACCTACGCCCTGGATTCGCTCAGCAAGCTCCAGATATTCCTGGACGATACCCCGTCGCTATCGGCGATCCAGATGCGAACTAAATGTCGGCGACTACACGCCGAATACGGCCTGGACCTGATCATGGTCGACTATCTGCAACTGATGGCAAGCGGCGTCCGGGCGGAGAACCGGGTACAGGAGATCAGCTATATCTCCCGTAGCCTGAAACAGCTGGCACGCGAATTGAGGGTGCCGGTGCTATCGGCGGCACAGCTCAGCCGCGCGGTCGAGCAGCGCCAGGATAAACGCCCCCAACTCAGCGACCTGCGCGAATCCGGAAGCATAGAGCAAGACGCAGACATGGTGCTATTCATCTACAGGGACGAGGCTTATAACGAAGATACCGATCGTCCCAATCAGGCCGACATCATAGTCGCCAAGCACAGAAATGGCCCAACCGGCACCGTGACCCTTTTCTTCCGTAAGGAGCAAACGCTCTTCACCGATCCAAAAGTGGTCTCAATTGACCTGGGGAGCGAGTGATGTCAACTTCGACGCCACCGATGCGCGGGTTCAGCGGGTTCAGGGGCGGGAAGGTACGCATTACGCCGATCCCGAACCAATTCTTCGCCGAGCTTCTGCCTATAATCGACCACCTGGGCGAGCTTAAGGTGACGCTCTACTTCTTCTGGGCACTGAAACGTAAGGAGGGCAAAATACGATACATCCTGGCGCGTGAGATGCTGGCCGACGATCTCCTGATGGAGGCATTGGGCCATCCGCGCCGGGTCGCCGAGGAAGTGCTGTGGGACTCGTTGGAACGCGCAGAGGCACGCGGTACCATACTGCATGTGAGCGTGGAAAGCGCAGCGGGCAGCGATGACCTGTACTTTTTGAACACGCCCAAAGGCCGCGCCGCAGTCGAGGCGATCACACGCGGCGAGTGGCGTCCGGGCGACTACGATCACCCGGTCGAGCTGACAACCGAGCGACCGAACATCTTCACCGTATACGAGCAAAACATCGGGCCGCTGACGCCGATCATCGCGGATGAGCTGCGCGATGCCGAGGAAACTTACGGCCCAAAAGCGATTGAGGAAGCGATAAAAACAGCCGTTAAGAATAACGTCAGAAGGTGGAGCTACGTGTTGGGAGTGTTACAACGGATGGCAGAGGGGGACACGGGTGGAAAAGTTAGAGGAGATTCTAAAAAGGACCGGCATCACATTGACGACGAATTCGCCGACATCATCCGAACCTGACGCCAAACCGGCCAACGAGTCCAAAGACGTCTGCCCGATATGCGGCGGCGATGGATGGGTGGCCTACGATCTGCCGACCGACCACCCGGACTTCGGCAAGCTATTCCCATGCAGCTGCCGAGTGGGCAAGATGTACTCCGACCGCCTGCCAGCGCTCCGAAAGGCCGGGAACCTGGACGCGCTGGCCGATAAGACGTTCGAGAACTTCAAGACCGATCTGCCGAACCTGACGGCCCGTCAGGCAGCCAGCCTGCGCCTGGCATACGAGCTGGCCGAACGATACGCCCGCTCACCGGATGGGTGGCTGCTATTGCTGGGCACATATGGCTGCGGCAAAACCCACCTGGCAGCAGCAATCGCCAACTACCGGCTGAGCGAAGGCCACGAGGCACTGTTCATAGCGGTGCCCGACCTGCTGGATCACCTGCGGGCCACCTTTGGCCCGACCTCGGACGTGGA
>JALXEW010000029.1 GCA_027069285.1 Ardenticatenia bacterium
TACCTGGGCAATAGCGAATCTGGCTCCGGCAGCACATCCACCCAGCGGGGCAGGAATTCGCGGTTTGAGTTGCCGCCCAGGGTACCGCTTTCCCGCTCGAACTCCATGAAGTCGCCTATGTCCGATGCCGGGATGTCGGTGTGGTACTCGGTATAAAGCCAGGGGATGATCGTCAGCGCCATGATCCCGACCACCGCCGAGGTGACCCGCGGCGCCGCTCTCGGTCGATTCCGCAGCAGATGCCCGGATGTCGCCCCGGCGCCGATTGCCAGTAGCAGGCTTGAGTAGCCGACCATCCTGAACGGGAATTGTATATACCGCGAGCCTGGAAATATCTCCCAGACCGGCAGCGTGAACTCAAGCGGCAGCGGCACCATCAGCAGCCCGGTGACGATCCAGAACCCGGCCAATATGCGTGATTCGCCATCGTGCCATCTCCCCAGGAGCAGGAGAGGCACGCCGATCAGCGCCAGTGCCAGCTGTGTTGCCCCTATGGATGCGTAGAAGGGGTGCTGGATCAGACGATAATCGTATGTGAAGAAGAACCTGAAAAGCTCTCCTGGCTCGATGAAGTTATACCGGAAATTGAAGACCCGATACTCGGTCACGCGGTACAGCGATACGAAGCCTTGCTCAAAGAATGCCGGTACCCAAAAGAACGCCGCCAGGCCCAACCCAAGTGCCAATCCGGACCCCGCCCGCAGCACGAGCCACTTTGCCTTCCCACCGGCCACCCAAAGCACGATCAGATAGGCCCCCAGCAGGGTTGAGATTATCATCGCGGTGATGCTATGCGAGAGCAGCAGTGCAGCGTATGCAAGCCCGGCCATAAGCGGCCCGATTGGCCCGCGAGATGCCCTGAGCCTCTGGAATGCCAGGAAAACCCAGGGCGCGATAGCCAATCCCATTGCCTCCGGCATTGAGGCTTTATGCCAGAGTGAGACGTGCAGGTAGGGTGAGTATACGTATGCGACCGCCGCCACAATCCCGGCCCACGGCCCGAATAGCTCCGCTGCCAGCGCGTAAGTCCCGAACCCGGCCAGCAGTATCATCACACATGCTGCTGCCAGCATCCCGGTGACGTATCCGCCGGTAATGCGCGATGTCGCTACTGCCAGGTAGTAATACAGCGGGGTATAGTAGTTGAAGACCGGGTACCCATATCCGTATCCCAGCTCTGCGAACCATCGTGGGTAGAGCACGCCACGGCTCAGGTAGTGATCCAGGGCGATCACCCGGTAGAGATGGTACTTAAGCTCCGGCCCCTTTGGCAGCCTGCCCGTGCTCAGCGGGTGCATGGCAAGCAGGCATAGCAACACGACCAACGATATGGCGTAGACGTGCCGCACAACCGGGCCGGCTCGGAGCGATCCCCTCATCCCAGCACTCGATGGTAAACGTCCACTGCCACCTTTGCTGCCCGCTCCCACGTGAATTCCGCCGCCCTTTTGATCCCGGCCTCCCTCAGACGTTCCCGCAGGGAATCATCTTCCAGCAACTTGCGTATGGCCTCTGCGATCTCGTCTGGGCTTTCCGGATCGATGAGCAGGCCGGCCTGGCCTATCACTTCCGGCAGCGAGGCGCGATTGGACGCGATCACCGGAGTCCCGCAGGCCATTGCCTCCAGTGCCGGCAGGCCGAATCCCTCGTAGAAAGAGGGCATGATCAGAGCATCCGCGCCATTATAGACCGCCGGCAGGTCGTCGGATGACACATTCTCTGCCAGCATGACATACTCACTCAGGCCCAGTGCCTCTATTTTGCTCAGCGATGCTTCGTATAGCCATCCCCGCCTGCCCACAAGCACAAGATCGGGCACATTCCGCACCCGATCCCTCAGGATCCGGTACGCCTCGATCAGGCCGCCGATGTTTTTACGTGGCTCGAATGTGCCGACAAAGAGCAGATACCGTTCCGGCAGGTCGAGCTTACTTCGTATAGTCATTACAGCCTCAGCCGCCAACGGCCTGAACCGCGCGTCCACACCCTCAAGCTGGACGGTGATCTTATGCTCAGGCACACCCAGGAGCCGGATCAGATCACGCTTCGTCGCCTCCGAGACAGCCAGGATATGTGCCGCCTGCGCCACAGCGGAGTCTATTTGCTCGTTGTAGTACCGGTAAGCATCAGGTACCATGAACTGCGGATAGAGCAGGAATGCCAGATCGTGCACTGTGATCACGTTCCTGCAGCCGGGAATCGGCATCGGGGGAATGAAATCCGGGCTATGGAGGAGCCGCAGCCTCAGTGGCATTAACTCAAATGCCAGCGCCTGCCTCTCCAGCGGATGGTGCGCAGGCGTCCACGCCGATACCCTCTTGGCGCTCGGAGCCGGTGGCGGGGCTGAGAGTGCGTTCCTGTCCTTGCGGGAGTGGATCAGGTAGTATCTGGCCGATGAGTCCAATTTCGGGATAAGCTCGGCCATGTGGTGCATATATGTGGCTATCCCGCCTTTGGCATAGTATACTAGTCGCAGGTCGATCCCTATCCTCGTCATCTCACCTCGATCCCACCTAGCTCTATCACATCTCCCTCCGCACCCATGATCGGCAATCGCACCAGCGACGGGTACGAGTACATGCCCACCCGCAGCCGATATGTGCCCGGTGTGACATCCTCCGGCACCACGATGCGCACCTCATCCATCACGATCTCGCCGGCTTCCCACGTGGAGGTCGGTCGCGCCCTGCCGAACGGGTGCTCGATCGGATGTCCATCTGATTGCGCGATCGGCGCCCCATCCGGGCCGGCCAGGTGCACGAATCGCATATAATCCTGCTCAGGCCGCGCGATCGCCTGCCAGTATAGCACCAGGTCGATCTCGTCCCCCGGCCCGAAGCCGGAGTCCGGGGCAGGCGACATATCGTATCCCAGGAAACGGATCGAATCCCCCAGGGCTATGTCGGCGTGGTGCGGGGCGACGGCCTGTCCGCCCGGCACGAAGCGGAATTGCGTCAGGCCGGTATGCCAGCACCGGCAATCCGGTTCGCCGAGCGGGTCATCTGCCTCGATCACCACCTCGTTGATCCCCTCGCGCACCTCGATCCGTGGCGTGCGCAGGGTGCCGCCGGGCGCGGGCACTTCCCATACAGCGATCACCTCGCCGTTCAGGGACAGCCGTAGCCGCTTTTCACCGGCCTCAAGCGTGATGCCCAGTACGAATTGGCCGTCCTCAGACTCCGGCATGTAGATGAATAACCTCAGTGGGCTTGCGAACTCCCTCGTCAGTTGCGCCCCGTCCCTGAGCACTCCCTCGGAAAGGGGATCGAATGCGTAGACAGGCCCGGAAATGTCGCCTTCTCCCACGAATGACCGCAGGTCAAAGACCGCCACGGTCTCGTCCGAATACTCCGGCGTGCCCAATGCCGATTCCAGCCGCCCCCTCACCGCAACGTCCCAGGACGGGTAGTAGAGTGCAATCAGGGTGGTCACGCCGAGCTCGCCTGCCAGCTCCGCTAACTCCTGCGGCGACGGAACCGGGATCACATCCTCTGTCGGTGCGGCAAAGGCCGAAAGCAGTGAGTCCGCCCCTGCGCCAACCTCCAGGTTCCGCCAAAGGTATCCACCGGTCATCGGACGCCCATGCACGGTCTGATATAGCATCGCCAACTGCGCCGCCTCATAACGGCGGGCAGGCACGTTCGCGACTGCGCCCGGAACGTCCGCGATCTCGCGCACACCGTCGGGGATCGTGACCGGCGTTACCGGGAACGGGAACGCGATCAGTGAATCTGTGAACACGGCGGCGGATAGCGCCACCGCCACCCATGCCCTCCTCTTCCGAATCCGGTTCACTTCCAGAATCCGCGCGGCCCCAATGCTCGCCAGCACCGCCATCGCCAATCCCGCCGTCATCGTGAATCTGGCCGGGGCACGGCTCAGGCCCAGAACCGGCATCATGCTCAGGAGCGCGTGCGGCATCGGTATCAGGCTGCGCACGTCGTCAATCTGCAGCGATACCGGCTCCTCGCCGATCTTCAGGTATGGGCCTAGCGCCAGTATCACGGCCACCAATCCCAATGCCATCCAGGGGACGGACTTCCGGCTCCGCACCGCCAGGGCGCTCAGGCCAAGTGCGATCAGGCCGAGGTACACCTCGTTTTCCCAGAAGAAGCCCTCGTGTTCGGTCAGCTCCCGCTCCCCCCAGAACGGGTGGTACGGTGACGGCGAGAAGAAGCCGAAAAGTGAGGCCGAAAAGTCCACGCTCCCGCCCTGGGCCAGGTGATCACCCTCCCCTGAGAGTACATCCACGATCAGCGGGCCGTAGAACGGGGCCAGCAGCACGGCGGCGATCGCCAACGCTCCCCCCAGGCGGGCCAGCGCTGCACGGCGCCCGTCACGCGGCAGGAAGCCGAACACGATCGCCAAAGTAAGCGGAGCAACGAACGTCACAGGGTAGACGGGGTAAACCATCATGCATAGCGCCAGCAGCAACCCGCACATGAATATGTCGGCGCGCCGTACGGGGCCTTTGAGCAGTCTTATCAAAAGGACGGCATACGCGGGGAATAGATAGACCGTGCTCAGCCCCAGGTGTCCGCCTGTGACGTGCGCGACTCGTGTGGGCAGGAACCCGAAGACGACCCCGCCGACCAATGCAGCATACGGATCGCCGCTCACCTCGCGGCAAAGCCACCACGCCGATAGCCCGGCCAACACGTATCCGGCCAGCACGGATGCATTATACGCCAGCACCGGCGATCCCGGAAGCGAAAACGGCAACGCGGCCACAGCCGGGTATAAAAACGCGGCCTGTACCGGGTGGAAGTAGCCATGCGGCCAGGCCAACAATCTAAAATCCGCCGGGCTGATGCCCTGCTTCACGGCCTCGGCGGCCCACCAGATCGCGTTGAGCAGCTCGCCCTGATCCCCATTCGGCAGGCCTGCCAGCGAGCCGGCCATATCCGTGATCAGCGGGTAGGTGCCGATCAAACTCAGCGCGGTGAAGAGCGCAACGGCCAGCAACAAGTCTCCGGCGGATGTTCTCATCCGGGCATACACCCTTCCGGCATTTCTATGTCGTAAAGCACGCCGATGTCGTATAGATTGTATTCCAGCTCCATCCTGCCACTGAACGTCTCGCCTGCCTCACCGAAGCCCTCCAGTCCCACAACGTCCAGTGTGGCGGTGTACCTGATCACCACCCCAAGCCGCTCCGAAACCCAGAGCTCGCCGCCAACCAGGCTTATTGAGCCGTTGCCGGTCAGGCTGTACGTTGCGAAGCCGATTGCCTCGGCCCCAAAGGCGTATCTCCTGGCCGTGGCGCCATTGACCGTCGCCACCTCGTCGGTCGGGGCGATCGCCGTCAGGCCACCCAGCACCTGCCCGGCTGCGAACGCCTCTACCAGATGTCCGCCCATGCCACGGGGAAATGTGGTGCAGATGCCATTCGCCACCCTGTAAACCACATCCCCCAGCTGGACGTATTCGAACTCCCGCTCGGCCACGTCTGGGAAAAGGCCACCGTGGATTGTGCCCGATAGGCGTCGCGATCCGCCGGCGTAGTTGAAGTAAAGCTGAATGCCTATGCCGCCCGAAACCTCATCCCCGTTTGAGTAAACCCCGTCCAGCTCCAGGTTGGCCGTATAGCGCCAACCCGGAAGGGCCGCCAGTCCATCATCTATGCGCGGGAAAGCACCCGGCTGCACAGTCCCGGTCGGCCAGGGTGGTAACGGGCTGCCGGTAGGCGTTGCGGGTGGCGTTGGGGTGGGCGTGCGGGTGGGAATTCGGGTAAATGTAGGCCTCTCCGTCGGTGACGCCGGGACGGGACTTGCCGTGGGGGTCCATGTCGGCGGCAGTGTGGCCTCACCGGTCGCGAGCGCCGCCTGTAAGGTCAGGGCGGAAGCTGTCTGAGAGGCTATCGCTTCCAGGTCTATCATGGTCGGCGCAGGGCCGGTGCCGGCACATGCTGTGACCGTTATGCCGAGCGCTGCGATCAGGTACTTTGCGATCCTCCGCGATCCTGTGAGCACCGCGTCCACCCGCCCTCAAGTTCTCACATCTCACCGACTGCGCATACGGCCTGCGATGGCAAGCAGTGTGGCGATGGATGCGCCCCATATTACCACAGGCGCCGATAGCACGCCCGCAAACCCAACACGAGCCGACGTATCGCCCCAAAGCGCGGCGGCACCGGTTGAACGCCGGCGATGGCGGGCCAATATATCCCTCTCATCCGCCCAGGATGCGCCTTCCGGCGTCGGGGTCGGGGCTATGCCGTTTTGGGCCGTTGGGTCGAGCGCTATCGCCCTGGCCATGCAAAAGAATACCTCGGTGTTATCCATGACGCGCCCAAAGCACTCCGCCCCAGGCCCGGATGCGCCGATCATCACATCCCCGGCTATGTATACGCTTCCCGTCTCCTGAGGCGGCAGGTTGCCGGTATATGGCATCCCGCCAGGGTCTCTTTCCGGATTAGCCTCGCTGCGCCCCGAAACCGGGTCCGCCACCGATGCCGGCAGTGGCGCCGGGTTCACGCGGTAATCGTCCCGGTACGGCGGGAATGCTCCCCAACCGACGGCCAGAGGTCTGGCGGATTCCCACTCGTCGGGGAAGTGATCGCCGTCCTCGTCGGTGTAGGTCGGGAATCCGGCGTCGGCTCCGGTTCGGATCGCGCCCAGATGCTCCGCCGCCAGCGCGTCAAGCTCAACCGTGCCGTATGCCGCGAACGGTTGCGGGGCAGTTGTGGTCACGATCACCAGGGTATTGCCCTGCCTTTCGGCAAAGTCCAGGGCCATTGCGACCACCTCGTCGAACTCGATGGTATCGGCGACCGCCCGCTCCCAGTCCAGATCGCGGAGCCGGTATCCGATCCCGCCGGCGTGCACCACCAGGTAAAAGCCATTGCGGTTCTGCCCCAGTACCTGGAGCGCCGCTCTGAACATGCGGGCCAGATCGGGCTGGTTGGGGAAGTCGGGGTCAGGCTCGAATACGTGGCGATCCAGCCAGGAGTCCAGTGGGCCGTTATGGAAGTAGCCGATCAGGCGTTGTTGTGCCCCTGCGCTGGCGAGTTGCACATCGTTGACCGCAGTCCAATAGTAGTTGCGGTATTCGTGGAACAGGTCTCGGTCGTCGTCCCGGAGCGAGCCGTTCTCGCCGGCTGGCCAAAAGTAGGCCATCCCGCCGCCCAGTAGCACCTCTGGGCGCAAATCGCCGATCTGCTCGGCGATGACGGCGTGCGCTTCCTGAGAGCCGGCGTGGGCATAAACCGCCGATGCCCCGCCGTCGGTAAGCATCCCGGTGGTGATCACGCCGACCGACATCCGACGGTGCTCATGGATCAACTCGCCAAAGGTTTGCACCCGTGGGTCATCGGTCGGGTCCGGGGAGCTATCGGCGTAGACTCCTATGGCGCCGTGTTGGACTTTGTGGCCGGTGTTGAAGGCCGTCGCCCCGCTGGCCGGATCGCCGATCACGGAGTCCAGCGCTGTCGTGATGAGTGCGCCGTTGTACTCAAGGGTGTCCATTGCAAGCGATCCGTTTGGGCCACGGGAGACGATCCTGGCGGCGGCCCGTAGCTCCGGGGTGAGGCCGTCGGCGACCAGCAGTATGATATTATATGCCCGGTCATCCCTCGGCTCCACCCTGATCGCCGTCCAGGTGGCCCGGACGGAGAGGCCGGCGCCCACAACCTGCAGGGTATATTCCCCCGGCTCCGGCAGACTCACGTCCGGCCACGACATGGCAACCACGGGTATGGGGGCGGCTGCAGGGCCGGTGACGTACTCCATCTCGACCCCCTCAGTGCCGAAGAAATCGCCGGCCGGTTGCCCGTTCACCGTGACCGAGAAGTCGCCCGGCAGGGCATCGGCGCCGATCAGCTCCACCCGCAGATCGAATCTTGCGCCGGCGAGGAACCTCGCCCCATCAGGTGGCAGGATCGCCAGTGTGATCCCGCCCTCATCTTGAGCCGCTGCCGTTCCGGTCGGCCCGAACGTTGCGGCCAATAGCGTGATCATGAGCAGATGGGCCACTCTGTACAACACGCCGTCTTTCATCGAGCGCTCCCGGGGTTTTGTCGGAGATCCGAACAACTGAGGCCAATAATAACATCACGCGGGCGGCATGTAAAAGCGAGGCAGTGCGCCCTGGCCGGGTGCGAATCACTTTATGGGAAGATCGGGTTCAGAGCTATAGAAGTCGGGGCGGGCGGATTTGAACCGCCGACCTCACGGACCCGAACCGTGCGCGCTAACCAAGCTGCGCCACGCCCCGAAGTGCGCTATATTGTACCCCGCATTTTCGCCTGCGACAACAAGATACGTAAGGAGATGGGGGGTATGTCTGTTGATGCCTTCGGGATTCACCTGGGACCTCTTTACATACGTTTCTACGGCATCTTGATAGTCACTGCCCTGCTGACCGCTGCCAGTGTGGCCGCAGGGATGGCCAAGCGGGTGGGTAAAGACCCGGATCACGTATGGGGTGCCATGACATGGATGCTGATACCGGGCATCCTGGGCGCCAGGTTATGGTTTGTGCTTTTCCCGCCGGTGAACCATCCGTATGATGCCAGATGGTACCTGCTGCACCCGTTCGATCTGGAAAATGGGCCTCTGGCGATCTGGAGCGGCGGACTCAGCATCTGGGGGGCCTTCCTGGGCGGGCTGCTTGGGGTGTATCTGTACTCGCGCCACTACCGGCTCCGGCTGATCGAATGGCTGGATATTGCAGCCG
>JALXEW010000030.1 GCA_027069285.1 Ardenticatenia bacterium
CCTTCTGGTGGGGGTGGGAACTCTCCGGGTTCGCCTTCAAGGGGTGGCATCTCGCCCCCCACAGTGAGTGCCACATTATCTATCTCGCACCCACCTGCGATGGCCTCGAATGCTATCCCGCCCGGCTGTACCGGCGTGGGGACGTCGGCATCCAGGATCGTTTCCCCGTTGATGGTGACGATATGTCGCTGGCCCTGCACGAATAGGCCGAGGTTGAACCAATCACCGCTGATCGGTGCCACGCTGCCGATTATATCGCTGATCTGGCCTGCAACCTCCTGCTGGAGCACGGCGTACCCAACTCCGACGAGCAAGTGGTAACTGCCGGATTCGGAGATCCCGTACGAGATAGCAGCCTCGCCCGGCTCCACAAAGCGCATATCAAGCGATAGCGAGAAGTTGTTCCAGGCTCCCTCGCGAGTGGCAAAAGCCCCCGGTTCCAGGTGTAGCACGCCGCCCTCGACCGACGCCCCAGGCCCCATATCCCATCCCGGAGGGGCGGGGTTATCGAATCCCTCCTGGAATCCGCCACCTTCCTGGGCCAGCGTGGGCATTGCCCCGACCAATAGCGCCAGGATGGCGACCGCATAAAACCAACGTTTGGACACGTAAATGCCCATCATATGCCTCCTCAAAGCAGCTCTCGTAGAGCCGTCTAAAGTGAGACCAGCACCCGAAATGTATCGCTACATATTCACCTCCGAGAGTGCCATAGTCCGGAGTCTTCGGGCAATTTGGAGCTATGGGAGGTTAGACGTCGGTGAGGTTCCGTGCACCCTGGGGCGGTAAATTTGGCTGATAATTACAAACCGATGTTTCGGCGCCAAACCCGCACTTTCCCGGTACAGATCGGGGAATTCGCTTCTTGCCTTCCGTTGCTCCGTCTGTACATCAATATAGGCGCCGGGATCCCTGAGATCAATGGCGTAAAAGTACTACACTTCACAAACGTGCCTGGGCGGGACCCCATGCCAATTTGGCGATCCGGGCCAGGAGCGCCTCATGATCGGGCACCTCGGCCAATAGCTCCCGGATCACGTCTGGCAAGTGGGATTCCCATTCAGAGGCAACCTCATCCCGTCCGGCACGGCGATAGTGCCAGGCCAGAGAGCCGGCAACCCACACCCGCCAGGACGAGTCGGGCCGCAGAATATCCCATGTCGACTCCAGATGTGGAACCGAGCCGTCCAGGATGGCCAACCTGGCGTCGCGTTCCGGGATAGCAGGGCCGGAAGAATAATGCTTCCGTGCCTCGCGATACTGCCCCAGCTGCCACAGGACATCGCCCAGCTCGAGTTCCACCTTTGGTCGGTCGTCGGCGTCATCGGCCATCCATTCCAAAGCCTTGCCGTACCAGATCGCAGCTTCCTTGAGCGCGCCGGTTGCCAGGGCCTTACCCGCAGCCATCAGCGCGAACGGCACCGCGCGATCCGGCCTATCGCCTACCCCATAGTGATACGCTATAACCTCGCAGCGCTCATATATCCCGGACTTGCCCGCGCCCCTGCTCATTATATCACCCACCCTGGTATGCAATGAGCGTCGGCGGGCATAAGTCAGGCTGGAGTACGCGGCCTCCCGCAGCGCCTCGTGCACGAAGACATATTCCCCGCCGTCCACCTGGCGGATGAAACCGCGTCCCGCCAGCTTCTCGAGCGTGCTCATAAGCCTTTCGGGATCGGCGTTATCCAACAGCTCCTCCAGTATGCCGGGGGAAAACCTGGGGCCGATCACGGCGGCTATCCTGAAGACATAACGCTCATTTTCGGGCAGGCTATCTATCCTGCTGAGCAATATCTCCTGCATACTTTCGGGCAATTCCGGCAACTGCCCGGCGGCATGAGCGGTACCGTCCTCCGATATGCGGATGGCGCGTGCCTTCACCATAGCATGTGCCAGCGCCTCCACGAAAAGCGGCACCCCACCCGTTCTGCTGATGAGCAACTCGGCCAGCTCATCATCCAACCTGGCCGCCCCGACTATCTGTGCCGCCAGGGTACAAGAGGCTTCGGGCGATAGCGGCATAAGCTCGATCAGGCGGTCGGGCTTCGGCGCCTGGACTTCGGAGCCGCTCAGAGCAGTAGTGACGATCATGACTCGGATGTCGTCTTTCAATATAGCTTCCAGCAGCCGCCTGGACGCATCATCCATCCAATGCACGTCCTCTATAACGATCAAAAGCGGGCCGGCGGCTGCCTTACGTCTCAATATCTGGCCTGCCAGCCACTCGACGCTGGCCCAACGCTTGAGAGTTTCCCACAGATCGGTACCCGGCGCCGCGTCGCGACCGGAGCGGCCCATTCGTGATGTCAGCCTCTCCAGCCCGCCCCCACTCGTGGCCTCGGTCTCATTAATACGCTGCCCCAAACGTTCGAACAGGCCATCGCCTTTAGGCTCAACCTTCGGCCCGGTCTCCGGTTTAGAATCCTTACCGGATTCCCATTGCGGCGGTGCGGGGGCGGCCAGGCCCAGCATACCGGCGAGAGTTGGCAGCCCGCGTTCCAATCCCCAGAGCGACAACTGATCCCCTGCCTGGCGCCTGCGTTCCTCCGGCGCCAGGTACTGGCTCAGGCC
>JALXEW010000031.1 GCA_027069285.1 Ardenticatenia bacterium
TCTCATCATTCTCCCCGTGCATGATGAGGAATGGTGGGTCAGAGGGGTCTACATAGCTCAGCGGAGTGGCCGCGCGTGCCCTTTCCAAAACCGCCGGATCGGTCAGGGAGCCGCCCAGGAAAGTCCCCCATGCGAACGTCCAGTAGAAGTACCGGGTCTCCTCGCCCCCGTATGTCTCCATCAGATAATCCAACGGCGTCGTACACGGGTCGTCATTGAAGACCACAGGCCCCTGCCTTATATCCACCGGCCCGTACCAATCCACCACGGCCTGGACGGCATCCGAAGTGCCCGGATTAGCATCCCCTGCCAGCTCGGCCACACCGTGCGAGGTGCCTAGCAAAGCCGCCAGGTGCCCACCGGAAGAATCCCCAAGTACGCCAAAGCGCTTGGGGTCCAGGCCGTACTCATGGGCGTGCAGCCGGAGCCATCTCACTGCCGCCTTCACATCGTGTATCTGGGCGGGGAATATCAACCCGGTTGGGCACAGCGTGGGGATCGAGAGCCGATAGTCCACACAAGCCACCGCGTACCCTGCGGATACCAATGCCTGCGCCGGGCACATCTCCTTACTCCCCTCGATCCAGCCCCCGCCGTGTATGTAAATGAGCAGCGGGAGCAAATCAGAGCCATCATCACCGGGCAGGTACAAGTCCAGGAGGAGCGGGTAAACCTCCCCGTCGAGCGTGTATGACGAATAGATCAGATCGCGGCAGGCCGTGATCCCATCTTCTTCGGCGCATTCCCCGGGTGGAGTCTGCTCCGGCTCGCTCCCCGGCGCCGAAGTTTCGAGTGCCCCGCCATCTCTTGCCGAAGCCGCAGGGGCGAGCAGACATAATATCAGAGCCAACGTCAGACCGATGAGAGAGTATATGCGGATTCTGCGGGACATACAGCGCCTCCGGGATACGTAAATTCCTCGGTAAATCCGTTCATCTCTTCGTCATCTTCGGTTCTCTTATCGTCGGGATCGCGCGGTTGCCTGATATAGTGGCAGCTTTGGCAGACGAGACCGAGCTGATTCAAAAGCGGCACAGGCGGCCATATACCGGCAGGGGCGGCCATCTCCGCGCCGCCCCTGCCATATATCGCTCAAACCTTTACGGTGGTGGGTTGCCGGGGTCGTAGCTCAGCTCGGTGATGTACAGAGTGCCGCTGACGAGCTGTCCCTGAGCGTAAGTACCAACCCATATATCGTATTGGCCTGAGGGCGGGTTGGCCCATTCCACCATCGGGTGCAGAGTGCCCGCAGCATCGTCGTTACAATTCCAGCCGCCCATCGGGCCGTTGACTATCAGAGTAGTATCCCCATTGCCTATAAAGAATATTCGCAGATTCGTCCCGCCCGACCAGAAGAGCCTGTAATCCGGCTGAGAAGTGACATACCCGTAACAGGACGCCGGCAGGCCGCACCCGGATGCGTCGATCGGGCCACCGGCGGTTATATTCACCCTGAACGGGTCTGGTGTGAAGCCGGAATTCAAAGTGGTCGTGCCGTAGTTAGGTGCCTGTGTCCAGTCCAGGCAGGCCGAGGCCGGGGTAGGCGTAGGCACCGGGCCACCGGCAGGTGTCGCCGCAGGCGGCGGGACGGGAGTCGGAGCCGGGCCACCTCCGGGCGCCGACGTCGGGGCCGGAGCGCCACTCGGAGGTGGTGGCGGCGCCTGGGCTACCGGGAGATTCTGGCAATCGCCTTGCAATCCGATCACGGATGCGGATACCCAGGCCATTTGGCCGTTTGCGTCCACGGCATACCAGTCACCGGCGTTATTGCGCCCGATAGCTTCGAGGAAAGTACCCGGTTGCAGCGAGCCGATGACATTGTAATTGGTTCCAGGTCCGCTGCGCAGATTTACCGCGACGCCGGTTGGCGTGACCACGCACATCCCCGGTGGTGGGAACTCCTCACCCTCGCCGCCTTCCGGCGGGGCGCCTGGCAACGGGATGCCTATACCCGGGCCACCCGGCTGTTCTCCCTCGCCGCCCAGAATCGGCGGCCCGACCTCGATCCGATCCACCTCAAGCGAGACCTCGCCACGGGTGGCGACCCCCAGGGAACCGGGGGGCCAATCCGGGCCATCGAACTCGAAGACCGGCTCCCCATCCAGCAAGACGGTGAAATGATTCTCGAAGGAGATGACCTCAACGTCGTGCCATTCCTCGCCTATTGGCGCCCGGGCCTCGGTGACGGGGATGGGATTGCCTTCCTCATCCATCTCGGAAAGCGGCATCGGCAGGTAGAAGTACATCATATCTCCGGTTAAGGCAATGGCATATGCCCCCTCCTGCGAGGCGAGGAAGAACACATAGGCCAGGCCATCACCGGACATGCGCAGCCGTGCGAGCAGATGCATATCATGCCACTCGCCGTTGGCGATCAAGACCCCATCGCCTGTGACAAACACCGTTCCCTCGCCCATTCCCCATTCACCATTGGCCTCCCACATCTCCGGCGGGATGCCCTCGTCGAATTCCTCGGAGAACCAATTGCCCTCCATGCCGATCGGGGGCATCTCCCCCGGTTCGCCTTCGGGTGGAGGTGGGAACTCGCCGGGTTCGCCTTCGGGTGGGGG
>JALXEW010000032.1:0-1321 GCA_027069285.1 Ardenticatenia bacterium
GGTTGCGAGGGCTTTTCGGCTAACCCATGATCAACGATCTGGACGAAACTATCAAGCGATTGCTGCTGGAAAAGGGGAAGCTCGACTCCGGCGAGGTGGAGATCAGTTTCGATCAGCCCACCGGTGAATGGTCTGCCGGGCTGACGCGCCCCACCATCAATTGCTATCTCTACGACATCCGCGAAAATACCGAGCTGCGCAGCCGCGAATGGCATATCGAGCGCCAGGACGGCAAGGTGCGCCAGGTAGTCGCGCCGATGCGGGTTGATCTGAGCTACCTGATCACCGTCTGGACACGTAACATCGAGGATGAACATAAACTGCTGTGGCGAGTCCTGCAGGTGCTGGCCCAACACCCCCGTCTGGAGCCGGAGGAATGCTATGGGGCACTGAAATCGCAACCTTACCCGATCCCCACAAAAGTCGGCCAGCCCTCCGAGGCGATCCGTAATATACCGGACCTTTGGGGCGTGATGGAAAACCAGCTCCGACCGGCAGTGCACTACGTGGTCACCCTGGCGCTGGATACCGCCGAAGTGATAGAGGGGCCGCCGGTGCTCACCGCCAGGGTCGAAGTAGGCCCTTCGGAGCAACCGGAGTCGGGCGGGCTGGCGCTGGTCGATGCGGAACTGTGGCATATCGGCGGTCGGGTGCTGGCGGGAGGTAAACCGGTCGCGGGCGCCGAGATCACGGTGAAGGAAGAAGGCTTCACCGTGCGCACCGACCCAGAGGGCCGATACCGCATAAGCCGGATGCCGCCCGGCAAATACACGCTACAGATCGAGGCAGAAGGCGTCAGGCCGCAGGAGATGGAGATCGAAGTGCCATCGGGGCGCTACGACCTGGAACTGACCACAGACGACGATCATACCTGAGGCGAAGCCGGAAGTATTCCACAGAGTTGAAAACAGGGGATAAAGCCGTCATTATCACCATGTGGCGATTGGAAAGGAGAAAGCCTTATGTCGCCTACATATCAATCACCGGGGATATACATAGAAGAGGTGGAACGCGGCACCCGTCCGATCGAGGCCGTCGGCACGGCGGTTGCAGCGTTCATCGGCTATACAGAACGAGCACAGGAGACCCGTAACGGCGAGACGGTCTCCCTGGTCGGAAAGCCGACGCTTGTGACTAACTGGACGCAATTCACCCAGAAGTTCGGCGGCTTCATAGAGGGAGCGTTCCTGCCGTATGCGGTACACGGTTACTTTGCCAACGGCGGCGGGCGTTGCTACGTGGTCAGCGTCAAGACGCTCGGCGTTTCGGCAGACCCTAAATTGGCAAAGCCCGCCGCCGTTGGCAAAGTAACCGTGTACCG
>JALXEW010000032.1:1331-2558 GCA_027069285.1 Ardenticatenia bacterium
AGCACCGGGGAAAAACCCACCGAGGTACTCCAGATAACGGCTAAAGAGCCCGGGCCTTCGGGCAACGCCATCCAGGTCGCCGTCAAAGGCAGCGATGAGCCTGAGGCACAAACTTTCACCCTGGTGGTGGGAATAGCTGGGGAATCGCCGGAGACGTTCCCGAACCTGACGCTCAAGCACGGCGATCCGAACTTCGTCGAGACCGTGGTAAATACCAAATCCCGCCTGATCTCGGTCAAAGTGGTCGGCAAAGCCGATGCCCTGCCCGCTACCGGGGCGTACCAGCTGGCAGGCGGCGAGATCAAGACCAAAGCGGTCACCGTCAAAGACTACCAGGGCGATGTGACCAAACGCACCGGCATGGGCGGTCTGGAGCCGCTCGACGACGTGACCATGATCGCCGCCCCAGACCTGATGAGCAGCTACCTGGCCGGGGAAATGGACCTGAAGGGCGTCCAGGCAGTGCAACAGGCGATAATCGACTACTGCGAAAAGGTCAAGTACTGCTTTGCGATCCTGGATTCGCCGCCAAACCTGAACCCCCAGGAGATCAAACAGTGGCGCCTGACGGCCAATTACGACTCCTCACGCGCGGCGCTCTATTACCCGTGGATCGAGGTGGCCGATATGACCAACGGCGGGGGCCGCACCCGTCTGATCCCGCCCAGCGGCCACATCGCCGGGATTTACGCCCGCACCGATGCCGAACGTGGCGTCCACAAGGCGCCGGCTAACGAGATCGTGCGCGGCGCACTGGGCCTGGCCGTACAGGTAACCAAAGGCGAACAGGACGAGTTGAACCCCATCGGCATCAACTGCATCCGCGCGTTCCCTGGACGCGGGATTCGGGTGTGGGGCGCCAGGACACTCTCATCCGATCCCGCCTGGCGCTACATCAACGTGCGGCGCCTGTTCAACATGGTCGAGGCGTCAATCGAAAACGGCACCCAGTGGGTGGTCTTCGAACCTAATGACCCGAATCTGTGGGCACGGGTGCGACGAGATGTGACAGCATTCCTGAAGATGGTATGGCGCAGCGGGGCGCTTTTCGGCAGGACACCGGAGGAAGCCTTCTACGTCAAGTGCGACGAGGAGCTGAACCCGCCGGAGGTTCGCGATGCCGGTCAACTGATCATCGAAGTCGGCATGGCCCCGGTAAAGCCCGCCGAATTCGTGATCTTCCGCATCAGCCAGTGGGCCGGGGGTAACGTCGGCGGCGCGTAAGCT
>JALXEW010000033.1 GCA_027069285.1 Ardenticatenia bacterium
GTATAGTAGCTATATGCCCTCTGAAAGGCTTCGGTACCGAGAAAAACGTTACTATGTCCCGCATCTCCCAAGTACCCCTGGACTCCTCAAGCCGACATAGTGCTCCAACGCCGAACCTCTCACAGCAGGCGCCTCAACGTCCCGGCAATACCGCCGTAGATCCTGTTCAAACCCCTAAACAACCTGAGTTCCCTTTTGAACCCGTCGCCCTCTTCCCTTAACCGATATTCCAGATTGCGCTTTGCAAACCGGTAAAGCTCAACATCCAGCTCATTCCTGGAAGCAATGACCTCGGCCACTTGAGGCGGAATATCCGAGTGTGAGGGCCTATTCTTGGTGACATTGGCCTTCGTATAATATATGTACCTCCAGCCGAGAAGCCTCCTCATAAGGAGGAGCACTTCATCGAAGTACTCCACCACTCCAGCCACCGCAAAAGCATTCCGCAGGTTCTCCTCGGCGACCGCCAAAGCATCGGGTGGCACCTGCTCACTATAAGGGGGAGTGATCTCATCTATCGCCACCAACCCGCTTATCCATCGGGTTTGCCGATTCACATCGTTGATCTCCGACAGCCAGTCTACATAATCCAGCAACGACATGTTACGGGATACGAGAGTCGAATGAAACTTGTGGGCGGGGTTATTCAAAACAAAATAGTACTCAGAGACGATCCTATCAACAGGATCGCGCAGAATTGTAAAGTATACCGGCTCATTCGGCACCCACCTGTGTAGCCCAAACGGCATGTGGCCTTTCAGGCATCTGACCCGCCGCCGACTTTCCTCCGGCAGAGATATAAATTCATTGATGGAATCCTGAACACGATCCCCTGCAATGGTATACACCTCATCCCGCTTATATTGCCTGTCGATAATCTGATGCATGGTCGTACCGGCGGCCTTGGGGATATGAACGAATATCAAGGTGCTATGGTGACGATCTATCTGACGGGTATGCGCCATGCTCATCTCCCAAGCGATTTGCTAGCGTGAATGATTTTGCATCTCGCCAATATCAGCTCATACACCAGTCTACCGATAATGTTGCGCCCCTCATCGGGGAACAGCCAATCAAGCGGTATGGTGTGAAACGTAAAGCCAGGCCGCCTGGAAGCGATGACTTCCCTCATCTCGTCATATGAGTAACCCAAATCGGCCATAAGGTCGGCCCCCAAATACCTCAAATAGTCGCCGGCCCACCTCCATATTTGAGGATCACCGAGCGCACTCTGCCATTCGGATGCCTTACTGGCCATCGGTCCGGCGGACTCATAAACGTTCCTATCACCCAGCCTCCACGGAGGTGCGGATTCCGCCCCATACGTTACCATACGCTCATCGAATTTTATGCTCAACCAGTCACATATATCCGATAGCGTCTTCTCCGGTTCCGAGACGAGCCTCTCAAAGCTGACTCTAATGGCCCGGCTCCCAACATAACTCAAGCCATCTACCAAAAGCTTCGGCGCAAGCAGCAGATCATGCCTATAATCTCGGAACCTGGACCAATCCCACTTCACCCACGACTTGGCTATGGATACCAGTATGGCCATTGGGTTCCTAAGCAAAAAAATAAACCTCGCATGGGGGAATATGTCGGCGATCTCTGTGATTATAAAATAATATCTTGGCGTCTTATCCAAAAAGTACCTCTTGTTCGAAGTGGCCAACGCCGCTTCATACAGGTAACCACACATCCGCCTTATGGCCTCCACATACACCCCATCGCCACCCGGAATATGGCTTAAAAACTCATCCAACGCGATCCTTGCCACCTGCGCGTTATACTCGGCCTGATACCCGCCCTTGCGGGTGGCATAAACCGGATGGAGCATAATCCACGGCTCGGACGTGGTATGAATATCAGGATGACTTCCAAGCATCTTCTGCAGTAATGTCGACCCTGCGCGGGGCTGGGATATGAGGAAAATCAACCTCTCTCCCATCGCATCCCATTGGGGGATCACCTCAGCACTCAAGGCCGCTCTCTCCATCGGCGCCCAGGCCACCCGAGGCCCCTGTCTGGGTCTCCACCTTCCGAGCCAAGACACCCATTCCACGCCACCCACTGTCAATACAATTGCCGTTAGCCCGGTGCACCCATTTGTGAACCAGCGTTATGATGCCCCTTGCCCTATCTATTTGGAGACCGGAACCATAAACATCGCGGCGGGCCACACTGAGCGAAACCAGCAATGGGTACTCCTTGTAAACCCCCATGCTCGGCCTGGCAACGGATATATCCATATAGTAAACTCCGGCGACCAAAGGCAGCACCGGGATCACCAGGTCAACCGCCCCTCTGCCACTCACGTTAGAGATATGGAAGCCGCTGATCGGGGTATTGGAGAGCCTGAAAAGCTCGACCCCCATCTGATCCTTGAACTTGATCACAAAAGCCACGGTCGGCAGGATAGTTCCCTCATCGACTTCGTACTCCATACGTAGGATGAAACCATCCCCCGTGCTGAGATGTTTCAACTCCTCTCCGTCCATATCCAACAGCTTGACGGAAACTACCCGGATAGGTCCGGTTCTGTCGGCCAGCAGGCCATCGTCAACACTCCACGAATCCGAGCCGGTTATTGACAGGCGCGTATATATATCGGTCACCTCGAGCACATCCCCATCCTCGATGAGCCTGCCACCGTCTAACAACAAAGCCCTGGAACATAGCGTGTTGACGGCAGCCATGTTGTGGCTCACAAAAAGGACCGTCCTTCCCTCCCCGGCGACCTCTCCGATCTTGCCCAGGCACCTCCTTTGAAAGGCGGCATCTCCAACAGCCAGTACCTCGTCCACGAGAAGTACATCTGGCTCCAAGTGGGCCGCTATCGAGAACCCCAACCTCACGTACATGCCGCTGGAGTAAAATTTCACGGGCGTATCAATGAACTTCTCCATCTCTGCAAAGGCCACGATTTCATCAAACCTGCGATCTATCTCGGATTTCTTCATGCCCAGTATGGCGCCATTGAGGTAAACATTCTCCCGACCAGTCAACTCCAAATTGAACCCGGCCCCCACTTCCAAAAGCGATCCCACCCTGCCATGAACCTCGGCATAGCCCTCGGTAGGCTCGGTGATGCGGGAAAGTACCTTTAGAAGCGTGGACTTTCCGGCGCCATTCCTACCGATCACCCCAACGACCTCGCCCTTCTCAACCTCAAACGAAACATCCTTAAGTGCCCAGATGGTCTCGGTAAGATCTGCCGCCCCGGATACCTCACCGCGCAACAACCTGATAGCCCGGCGAAACGGCGCCTTGACGACATCCATTATGGTATCCCGCAGTGTCCTGTAGGAGCCGATCCTGCGAGCGCCTATGTAATATAGCTTGCCAAGTCCGTCAATCCTTATCGCCAGGTCTCCCATATCAATCCACGACTTTAGCAATGACTTCCAGGAATGGGGTGAACTCCATCGCACCCACACGCGCGGAATCCCAAATGGTGGCGGGTAAACCGCTCCAGGGCGCGTGGCGAAATATAACACCCGACATCCGGCGCCGCAACCCGCGTGCAGCCGCCGATTAATTTGACCCATAGAGCCGGGCACCGCATAATTCATATTAGAGATACTTCAACATCGGAGCGAGATATGGACGGGCCGATCCGCGTGTTACACTTCGCCGACGTGCACATCGGCGTCGAAAACTATGGCTCCATGGACCCGGAAACCGGCCTCAGCAGCCGGGTGCGCGATTTCGTCCGCCGGATGGACGAGATGATCGAGTACGCAAGGGAACACGAGGCCGATCTGGTACTATTCGCCGGGGATGCGTTCAAGAGCCGGGCACCCAGCCCCACCTATCAGCGTGAATTCGCGTGGCGAATTCGCGACCTGGCCGAGACCTGCCCCGTTGTGCTACTGCCGGGGAACCATGACCTGCCGGCGACCGCGCCCAAAGCATCCACGCTGGAGATATACGAGACCCTGGCAGTGCCAAACGTGACACTGGCGCGGGAGTATAAAATTTACCGCGTGGAAACCAGACGTGGCCCGGTACAAATAGCGGCAGTGCCGTACCCAACGCGCTCTCACCTGCTGGCCAAAAGCGAAATGACGGGCCTCACCATTGACGAGATACGCTCGGAGTTGCGGAAGCGGCTGATCACCCTGATCCGCGCGATGGCAGACGAGGTGAAAAACGACGACGCCCCCAGGGTACTGCTGGCGCACATATGGGTCACCGGCGCCACCCCAGGCTCCGAAGTCAACTTCATACCGGGTTACGATGCCGACTTACCACTTTCGGTGCTTGACGATCCCACATGGGATTACGTCGCGCTCGGACATTTACATCGGCACCAGTCACTCGGGAGCGGTCGCCCGCCGGGGGTATACAGCGGCAGCCTGGAGCGGGTGACCTTCAACGAGGAAGGCCAGGAAAAGGGTTTCTGCTGGGTGGAATTGCAACGCGGGACTGCCAGCTGGAAATTCATCCCAGTTAAGGCCAGGCCGTTCCTCACGATCCGGGTGGATGCGACCGAAGCCGCAGAGCCAACCGAGCAAGTGCTAACCGAGTTAAAGCGTCACGACGTCGGGGGCGCAGTGGTGCGGGTAATCGTATCGCTATCGCCTGAGAACGAGGCCCATCTCGACATCCGCCGGGTGCAGAGTGGATTGCTGGGCGCATACCACATCGCCGGAATAATAAAGGATGTCCGCTACATCGAGAGGCCGATCTACACAGGTGAGGAGCCACCGGAATCCCTGACGCCCATAAAGCTGCTGGAGCGATACCTGATCGGCAAAGAAGTGCCGGAGGAGCGGAGGGTAGAGCTATTGAAACTCGCCGCCGAGATATTCGAGAGAGGTGTGCCCGCATGATCCCCCTAACACTGACGATGCGGAACTTCCTGGCCTATCGAGGAGAAGTCACCATAGACTTCCGACCGCTTCACCTTGCCTGCCTGACCGGCCCCAATGGCGCCGGCAAATCATCTATCCTGGATGCGATCACCTGGGCGTTATGGGGCCGGGCGAGGGCGTCCGACGGCGAGCTGATCCACGCCGGCCAGACCGATATGGGGGTGGAGCTGGAATTCAAACTGCGCGACACCCAATACCTCGTGCTCCGAAAACACACCCGGCGCGGGAAACGTGGCCACACCACGCTCGAACTCCAGGCCCTGGGCAACGACGGCAAATATCACCCGGTGACCGAAGGATCGTTACGGCAGACCCAGGCTCGCATAGAAGAACTGCTCCGGCTGGACTACGAGACGTTTGCCAACTCATCCTTTTTACGCCAGGGTGAGGCCGATGCCTTCATGGAAAAAACCCCTTCAAAGCGCAAGGAAATACTGGGCAACATCCTGGGCCTGGAGATGTGGGATCAATATCGCTCGATCGCCAGGGATATGCGGAAAGAGGCCGAGGGCGAAGTTTCCCGCCTGGAAGCCGACGTGGCGGCCATCGAAGAGGAGCTGGCACAGGAGCCGGAGCTACGCCAAAAGTTGGAGGAGGCCCAAAGGCGGGTGGAGAATGCCCATTCCGAGGTCGAGAAGGCGGAAATCCGATTGGAGAGGCTCAGCCTCGCCCTCCAAAAGCTGGAATCGGCCAGGCGCAGAATAGACGAGCTATGGAGCGACAAATCCGAGATCGAAGAGGAGATCGCCCGCTATGAGGCCGAACTATCCCGCCTGGAAGACCGCATAAGGCAATACCGCGACCTCATCTCGCAACGGGACGAGATCGAGGAAGGCTACAACCGGCTGCGCAAGGCCGAATCCGACCTACAGGCGCTGAGCGAGGCCCAGATCAAACATTCCGGCCTCATGGAACAGGCAACCGAACTCGAAAGGCGCATTCGCGAAGCCCGGGCCAGGCTGGAGACAAAGCGTGCGGCCCTCGAAACCCGGCTCGACGCCCTCAAGCGCGATGCCAGGGATTTGGCCGTGGCCGCGGAGATAAAGGACATAGAGAAGAAAGTGGCCGAACTGGAACGCCGCACATCCGGACGGGATACGCTCCGCCGCCGGCAAGAGGAGCTGCGCCAGGAGGCCGGCGGCCTGGAAGCCGATCGAAACCGCCTGCAGGCCGACCTGGCCAGGTTACGCGAGCGCATCGAGCAGCTGGAATCGGCCAGGGAGCCGATATGTCCGCTTTGCGGCCAGGACCTGAGCGCAAGGCACCGCCGGGAGATACTGGGCCGGCTGAAGCAACAAGTACGCGATGCCGAGACCGCCTTGAAGGAGAACAAACGTCGTCGCAAGGAAATCGAGCGACAGATCGCCGATCTTTCCGAAGTGCTGAACCGGATCGAGGACGCGCGGGCCGAAAAGGAGGCCCTGCAAAGGCAGAAAGCGGCCCTGGAAGAGCGCCTGGCCCGTGCCAAAGAGGCCGAAGCCCAAATCCCCGCCGTGGAAGCCGAGCTTGCCGAAACATCCGGGCGCCTGGAAAGTGAGGATTACGCCCATGAGGAACGCTCCGCATTGGCGGAGATCAAGCGAGAGGCAGAAAGAATTGGATACGATCGTGCCCGGCACGAGGCCGCGCAGGCCGTGATCGAGCGATTGCGCCCATACGCCGAGCGGCATACCGAATTGCTCAACGCCCTTTCCGCCCTTCCAGAGGATGAGAAGGCAGCCGATGCCCTCAGGCGCCGGCTGGACGAGAGGCGGATGACCGTCGCCGCCAAAGAGGATGAGATAGAACGGCTTCAGGCCACGCTTGACGAGCTTGAGGAAAACGTGGCCGAATACGACGAGGCGAAGGCGGAGCTGACCGAGCTGCGCCGCAAAGAAGCCGACGCCCGCCGTGAACTGGGGGCAGCAGAGCAGCGAGTGGACGTCCTGGAAAAACAACGGGAACGCCTGGAAAAGCTCCGGGGCGAACTGGACGAGCTGCGCCACAAACTATCCCTATACTCCGAACTATGGGAAGCATTCGGGCCAAACGGCGTCCCTGCAATGGTCATCGAGGCTGTCCTGCCGGAAGTCGAGGCCGAGGCCAACCGCATATTGGCGCGGCTGACCAATGGGCGTATGCACCTGCGCTTCCAGACCAGGCGCGAACTCGTCAGCAGCGACAGGACACGGGAAACCCTGAACATACTGATAAGCGACGAACTGGGCACCAGGGACTATCAACTATACAGCGGTGGCGAGCGATTCAGGGTCAGTTTCGCAGTGCGGCTGGCATTTTCCAGGCTGTTGGCAAGGCGTGCCGGGGCGCAACTGCGCACCCTGTTCATAGATGAAGGATTCGGGACTCAGGATAACGAAGGCCGGGCCGGCCTAGTCGAAGTGCTGAACGCCATCAAAGACGAGTTCGACCGCATATTGGTGATCACCCATATAGACGAGATGCACGAAGCATTCCCCGCGCGGATCGAGGTGACTAAGGGGCCAAACGGTTCGAGCATCAGCGTTGTGGCGCTATGAACCGGGTGCCGCAACCCAGCCACCTATCCGAAAATCCGCCTCAGAAGCCCTCTCAGCCCGCCGCGACGTCTCTTTCTTGCCTTACGCCGTGGTTTACCGGCCTCGTGTTGCCCCTGCAGGAACGCCCGCGCTCTCTTGAGGGCTTGTAACGACTCCCAATCTTCGGCTAAGCTTATGCGCTCTTCGATCAACCTGTCCATTTCTTCGGATAGCAGTATGTCACGATGCTCCTCCAGTACGGCCATTGCAGCTTCCCCATCCTGGGCATCGAGCAGCTCAGATAACGCATCAAATGCGGCCCTGAGACCAGGCGGGGTCGTGTCAGACGGCGCCGCACTGGTCAGCTCTACCAGACGCCTAAGGGCTATCTCCGCATTCGGCGACCCCATGCCCTCCCATATCTCCAGCGCCCGCCTCACATATTCTATTGCCCGTTCTCTCCCCACCAGATAGCCCATGTCGTACAACGTCACCGCCTCCCTATCCAGGTTCCCCACCTCTCGATGTATCTCCAGCGCTTCACGGTAGTACCTCAGCGCTTCCTCCTCCCTACCCAGGTCGGAGTACACCCTCCCAATGTTGTTCAGGGTGCCTCCCTCACCCGCCCGGTCTCCCACCTCCTTCAGTATCTCCAGCGCCTCCTCCAGGTACCTCAGCGCATCTCCGTACTGCCACTGCCTGCGGTACACATCCCCGATGTTGCCCAGGGTTTTCCCCTCACCCGCCCGGTCTCCCACCTCTCTCCGTATCTCCAGCGCTTCACGGTAGTACCTCAGCGCCTCTTCCTTCTGCCCCAGGGCATCGTACACACTCCCGATGTTGTTCAGGGTGGTTCCCTCACCCGCCCGGTCTCCCACCTCCTTCAGTATCTCCAGCGCTTCACGGTAGTACCTCAGCGCCTCTTCCTTCTGCCCCAGGTCGGAGTACACCCTCCCGATGTTGTTCAGCGTGCCTCCCTCCCCTGCCCGGTCTCCCACCTCTCTCCGTATCTCCAGCGCCTCCTCCAGGTACCTCAGCGCCTCCTCCGGCTGCCCCAGGTCGGAGTACACCAAACCGATGTTGCTCAGCACACCGCCCTCACCCGCCCGGTCTCCCACCTCCTTCCGTATCTCCAGCGCATCCTTGAGGTACCTCAGCGCGGCCTCTCGCTCCCCTCGGTTGCTGTGCCACACCCCAAGCGAGTTGCAGAAAAGGCCCTCCCACCTC
>JALXEW010000034.1:0-4339 GCA_027069285.1 Ardenticatenia bacterium
CGCCCGCACTCGTGCGGGCGGCAAGGTAATCCGGCAATCATCACAGTATGGTTATCCCATCGGAGTGGAGGTCATGGGCAAGATAATCGGAATCGATCTGGGAACGACGAACTCTGTGATGGCGGTGATGGAAGGCGGGGAGCCAACCGTGATCCCCTCAGCCGAGGGGGGCCGCTTGATCCCATCCGTCGTGGCCGTCAACCCGAAAACCGGCGAGCGATTGGTCGGGCAGGTGGCACGGCGCCAGGCAATCATAAACCCGGAAAATACTATCTTCTCGATCAAGCGCTTCATGGGCCGTAAGTACGACGACCCAGAGGTGCAAAAGGCGATCAAGCTGGTGCCGTATAAGGTCTCAGCCGCGCCCAATGGCGATGTAAGGGTCTATATGGGCGGACGTGAGTACTCACCACCGGAAATATCGGCCATGATCCTCCAAAAGATCAAGGCGGATGCAGAGGCATACCTGGGAGAACCGGTCACCCAGGCCGTTATCACCGTCCCGGCTTACTTCAACGATAGCCAGCGCCAGGCCACTAAGGACGCGGGCCGGATCGCCGGGCTTGAGGTACTACGCATCATCAATGAGCCAACCGCTTCGTCATTGGCGTACGGGCTTGATAAGAAGAAGGATGAAACTATCGCCGTCTACGACCTGGGGGGCGGCACGTTCGATATTTCGATCCTGGATGTGGGCGACGGTGTTTTCGAGGTGCGCTCCACTAACGGCGATACTTTCCTGGGCGGCGATGACTTCGATCAGCGCATAATCGACTGGGTGGCCGATGAGTTCAAGAAGGAGTACGGCATCGACCTGCGCGAAGACCGACAGGCCCTCCAACGCCTTAAGGAAGCCGCCGAGAAGGCTAAGATCGAGCTTTCCACTACCATGCAAACCGAGATCAACCTGCCCTTCATCACGGCAGATGCATCCGGCCCTAAGCACTTGAACGTCACCCTCACCCGCGCAAAGCTGGAACAATTGGTGGAAGACTTGATCGACCGCACAATCGAGCCTTGTAAACTGGCCCTCAAGGACGCCAACCTGGAGCCTTCGGACATCGATGAGGTGATCCTGGTCGGCGGCATGACTAGGATGCCGGCAGTGCAGGATGCGGTGCGTAAGTTCTTCGGACGGGAACCCCATAAAGGGGTCAACCCGGATGAGGTGGTCGCGATCGGCGCCGCCATTCAGGCCGGCGTGCTATCAGGCGAGGTCAAGGACGTGCTGCTGCTGGATGTGACGCCGCTGACGCTCAGCATCGAGACGCTGGGCGGCGTCGCCACCCCGATCATCGAGCGCAATACCACGATCCCGGTCACCAAAAGCCAGATATTCTCCACCGCAGCCGATAACCAAACTCAGGTGGAAATCCACGTCGTACAGGGCGAGCGACCGCTGGCCAAAGATAATAAGTCACTGGGCCGCTTCATCCTGGACGGTATCCCACCGGCACCGCGCGGCGTCCCACAGATCGAGGTCACATTCGACATCGATGCAGATGGCATTTTGAACGTCTCGGCACGCGATAAGGCCACGGGCCGCGAGCAAAAGATAACTATCACCGCATCCAGCGGCCTGACGGAGGAAGAGATCAACCGGATGATCAAGGAGGCGGAGCAATATCGCGCCGAGGATGAGCGCCGCCGTAACGAGATCGAGGCCAAGAATACGGCGGATAACGCGATCTATACGGCGGAGAAGTTGCTGCGCGAGCACGGCGATAAAATCCCGGAGGATAAGAAACGCGAGACCGAGGAGAAAGTCGAGGCGCTGCGAAAGTTGATGGAAGGCTCGGATATTGACGCCATACGCAATGCCACCGACGATCTCTACCGCCACGTCCAAACCCTGGGCGCGGCCATGTATGAGCAGCCCCAGGCCGCAGGGGCCGGGCCGTCGCCGGGTTCGTCCGGTGGCACATCCGCCACCGGCGAGGGGGATGAGGATGTGGTTGAAGGCGAGTTCACCGAAGAATAAGGTGAATGGCAGCTAAACGAGATTACTATGAGATCCTGGGCGTGCCGAGGACGGCAACGCGCGAGGAGATAAAGCGTGCTTTCCGACGCCTGGCCCGCCAGTATCACCCGGATGTGAATAAAAGCCCGGATGCCGAGGAGAAATTCAAGGCCATCAACGAGGCCTATGAGGTGCTCAGCGACGACGAGAAGCGGGCTATATATGACCGATTCGGACACGCCGGGCTGGAAGGCCAGTTCTCAAACGGCGGCGGGTTCTCCGGCTTTAGCCCGTTCGACGATCTGTTCGCGGAGTTCTTCGGATTTGACTTCGGGCGCAGGGCAACCAGACATCGCACCCCCCGCCGTGGACGTGATCTGCGCGTACACGTGACTCTGGATTTCGAGGAGGCCGTCTTCGGCACGGAAAAGACGATAGAGGTGACCCGCCTGGAAGTCTGCCAGGTCTGCGGCGGGTCGGGCGCGGAACCCGGCACGTCCCCGATACGATGCCCGGAATGCGGGGGTACAGGGGAAGTACGCCGTGTGACACAGACCTTCCTGGGCGCGATGGTCACCACCACCGTCTGCCCACGCTGCAACGGGCGCGGCGAGATCGTATCGTCCCCGTGCCATGAGTGCGTGGGAACCGGTAAGGTGCGCCGCACACGCAAGCTCACCGTCGAGGTGCCGCCCGGCGTTGACGATGGCACCAAGATCAGGCTGAGCGGCGAGGGCGAACCGGGCGAGTACGGCGGCCCAAATGGCGACCTCTACGTGCATGTGAGCGTGCGTCCCCACCGGTTCTTCGAGCGACGCGGCGATGACATCGTATTGCAGTTGCAGATAAATGTGGCGCAGGCGGCATTAGGCGATACCGTCACCATCCCAACGGTTGACGGCCAGACCGAACTCAAAATCCCCGCCGGCACCCAAACCGGTAACATAATCAGGCTGCGCGGCAAGGGCGTGCCGCATCTCAACCGGGATGGTACGGTCTCCGGACGAGGCGACCAACTCGTCGTCATAGAAGTCGCGATCCCCAAACGGCTCACCGAGGAACAGAGACGGCTCTTCGAGGAGCTTGGCCGCTCGCTTGGCCGCGAGCCAAAACCGGTCAATTCACGCAGGGGCTTCTGGGAGCGCGTGCTGGATTGGATCAGCGGCGAGTAGCGCGATCGGACGTAATGCGGCCACGGTATGACCCCCGCCCCCATACCCGTTCCGCAGCCGGCTTGCCCCGGCGCGGTTTGCGAGTATCATCGGCGTAAAATGGGGCAAGTCTTTTCCACAAACTGATGCGTAACCGCCACGAGCTGCACCGCGAAGCTATAGTTTCCATACTCGGCGCCCCGCCAGACCCGGCTCCACCGGAACCAGAAGTCGTGGAGATCGTCCAGGAAATCGGGTACAGGCGGGAGAAGGTCGCCTATAATGTCGAGCCGGGCGAACGAGTACACGCCTACCTGCTGATACCCAACGGCCTCAAGAGACCACGCCCCGCGATCTACTGCCACCACCATAGTAACTTACCCCCTCTGGGCAAGCGGGAGATGGTGGGCCTGGGCGGAGACCCCGAAATGGCACTGGCAGTGGAGCTTGCGAGGCTGGGATATGTGACGTTTGCCCCGGATACGGTCGCCTGCGGCGAAAGGCAAATCGACGGGGGAGGGGATGACTTCGACGGGAACTCTTTTGAGATGATACGGCGCCTGATCCGGGGCGAGACGCTGCTACACAAGGTGCTGTGGGATATAAGCCGGGGATTGGACTACCTGGAAAGCCGCCCGGAGGTGGACCCGAAACATATAGGGTTCATAGGCTATTCGAACGCGGGCAGTATAGCGGTCTGGGCGGCGGCAATGGATAAGCGCATACGCGCAGCCGTGGCACATTGCGGCGTCAGCAGCTACCGGGAACGTATACGCCGCCGGGTCGGCATCCCACCTGAGCTGGCGGTACCCCGCGTGCTCCAGGTCACCGAGACCGACCTGGTGCTGGGATTGGTGGCACCCAGGCCATTCCTGATCTCGGCCACCACCGATGATCCATATAACCCGGATGCAGAGGCGGTATACATCAAGGCACTGGCGATATACGAGAGGATGGGGGTGCCAAACCGCCTGGGCTTTTACTTACATCGCGGCGGGCATGAGTTCACAGGCCATATGCGCCGCGCCGCCTATAGCTGGCTGGATAGCTGGCTCATGCCGTACTGAGCGTGGAGGCCTTTACAAATTGGCCCCTACCGTGCTCGCCGAGAAATTCGCCCTCCTGCACGATCAGGTCGCCACGCGAAAGCACCGCCTTCACCATGCCTTTGACCCGGAATCCCTCATAGGGCGAGTAGCCGGCCAGGTAATGAAGCCTATCGGCCTTT
>JALXEW010000034.1:4349-8573 GCA_027069285.1 Ardenticatenia bacterium
CCCGAATATCATCGCCGGGTTGGCCGAAAGCAACGAAACCATCTCCGGCAATGTGATCCGCCCCATCTCGACTCCGTAGGTGTAAACTAAAGGCAGCAAAGTCTCCACTCCCGGTAGACCGCCTGGGGTTTTGCTGAAGTCGTTGACCTCGGTTTTCTGCTCCAGGGTGTAATCGCAGCTATCGGTAGAGATCACGTCTACCATGCCCTCGGCCACCAGCTCCCAAATCCGGTCACCTTCTCCGGGAGCACGCAGTGGTGGTTGCAGGATGTATCGCTCAGGGTGATCGCCATCGTAGACCGAATCGTCTAATAGCAGGTACTGTGGGCAGGTCTCGCAGTAGGCATCCACACCCCGACTCCGGGCCTCGGCCACCAACTCGACCGAGCGAGCGGTCGAACAATGCACTATGTAGACCGGGACACCCAGGTCTTCTGCCAACATCAGCATACGGGAGATGGCCTCTTGCTCGGCAATGGCAGGCCGGGCCTTCGCATGATACTTCCACCCACGATGGCCCTTCTTGAGAAGGTCCTGGGTCGAGGCGGTGACCAGTGAATCGTTCTCACAATGGATCATGGTCATTATGCCCATGCCGCCAGCCGCGCCGAGTATCCGCCAGATCGTCGCGTCGTCCATGTAGTAATTTGGCCGATAGGTGGTATATAGCTTGATGCTGGTGACGCCACGCTCAACCAGCTCGACCAGGCGCTCCTCACGGCCAGGCGGCAGATCGGTGACCATGCAGTGGAAGTTATAGTCTATCACCGCAGGCCCGGCCTCATGTAACCGGTTCTCAATCGCCTGGGAAAAGGTCTGGCCCGGAAATTGGGTGGCGAAATCCAAAACCGTCGTCACCCCACCAAAGGCCGCCGCTCTGGTGCCGATGTACCAGTCATCCGGCGTCTTGTAGACTCCGGTGTCAAGGCAGATGTGCGTGTGCGCATCTATCACCCCTGGCAGCACGTAGCAACCATCCGCATCCAATTCCTCGGCGCCAACTACAGGCGCCCCGGCGCCTAATAACGCTACCACCTTGCCGTTTTCGATAAGCACGTCGGCCTTGAAAAGCCCATCCGGCATGACCACCGTGCCGCCCCGCACGATGGAGATGCCCATTCGCCCCGATCCCGACATGGCAACCTCCCCAGACTCAACCGCCCACGATCTCGCGGGCTATCCGGTTATGACGCTCCAGTATCGGCTCCAGCTCGACGGTGGTCAGCCGACCGTCCTCGATCACGACTCTGCCGTTGATGACCGACCAGGTGACGTTGACCGGCTCACAAAATAGCAGTGCCGCAACTGGGTCGTGCAAGGCACCGGCAAACCCCACGCTGCCCATGTCAACCCCGATCACGTCCGCAGCCTTCCCCGGCTCCAGCGAGCCAATATCATCACGCCCAAGAACCGCAGCACCGCCTAAAGTGGCCATTTCGAGTGCCTGCCGCGCCGTCAACCCAACGGGATCACCGCCAACGCGCTGGAGTAACATCGCCAGCCGGGCCTCGGCCAGTAAATGCGACGAATCGTTCGAGGCGGAACCATCAACCCCGATCCCAACTCTGACTCCGGCCCCCAGCATCTTCTTTATGGGAGCTATGCCGCTGGCAAGGCGCATGTTGGAGCCGGGACAATGCGCCACACCCGTGCCGGTGCGTGCAAAGAGGCCGATCTCCTCGTCGTTGAGCTTCACGCAGTGGGCGTGCCATACATCATCGCCAACCCAGCCCAGGCTCTCAACGTATTCGCCGGGCCGCTGGCCGAATCTCTCCAGGCTGTAGGCGATGTCGTTATCATTTTCGGCCAGGTGAGTGTGCAGCCGGACGCCCGGATAGCTCCGCGCAAGCTCCGCCGACTCCCGCATAAGCTCCGGGGTGACGCTAAAGGGCGAGCACGGAGCCAAAGTTATCCGCAGCATCGAGTACCGATCCGGATCGTGATATTCTTCGATCAAACGGCGGCTATCTCGCAAAATGTCGTCCTCATCCTCGACAACACTATCCGGCGGCAGCCCCCCCTTGCTCTCACCCAGGCTCATCGAGCCGCGACTGGCGTGAAACCTTATCCCGATCTCCTTCGCAGCCTTTATCTCATCATCCAACCGGGAGCCGTTGGGATAAATGTAAAGGTGATCGCTGGCAGTGGTGCAGCCGGAAAGCATCAGCTCTGCCATGCCAACCAGAGCGCTGATATAGATGGCCTCCGGGGTCATCCGCGCCCAAATCGGATACAAGGTCTTAAGCCAGGCGAAAAGCTCCGCATCCTGTGCGGCAGGCACGGCTCGTGTGAGCGTCTGGTAGAGGTGATGGTGGGTGTTGACTAAACCGGGCAGTACAACCTGACCACTCGCATCTATCACCCTATCGGCTTCGTGGGGCAGTTCTGAGGTCTTGCCGACCGCTTCGATCACGTTATCGCGGATAAATAAAGCGCCGTCCGGTATCTCGCGGCGCTCGGCGTCCATTGTGACCAATACCATCGCATTGCGGATAAGCAGTGTGGGCATGGCTCTCTCCGAATCGAGTGGTTTTACGGGAAGTGTAGCACGCAGGTGCAAGGTCGCCAAACATGAGCTATGCTTCTGGCATGGCAAAGAAAGACTGGACAATACGACAGATGACGCAGGCAGACATCCAGGCGGCGGTCTCGATAGTACTCCAGGCAGGCTGGAAACATTCCGAGGCCGATTGGGCACGGTTGCTCGCCTGGGCGCCAGACGGGTGCCTGATCGCCGAATCGGACGGTGAGCCGCTCGGCACCGCCAGCGTGATAACATACGGCGACGCCCTGGCCTGGATCGGAATGGTCGTCGTGGTGCCAGAACATAGGGGCAAAGGGCTGGGCACCGAGCTGACCGGTGCCTGCATCGAGATCGCACGGGCAAAGGGCATCACCAGGATAATGCTCGACGCAAGCGAAATGGGACGCCCGGTCTACCGGAAGTTGGGTTTCCGGCCCGTATGCCATATCGAGCGATGGGAGGGCCGGTGCAGCGACTACATGGACCGCCGGGTGGAACGCATGAGCAGTGCACTGATACCGGCAGTGGCCGCGTTCGACGCCGGGGTGGTGGGATACGAGCGGCGAGTGATAATTGAACGACTACACGAAGAGTTCCCGAACTCGGCCTGGGTGGACCTGAGCAGGTACGGAGAGGTCAGGGGCTACCTGATGGCACGGGCACGGCCCGGAGGATACACAATTGGCCCCTGGCTACACACAGACCCGGAGGGAGCGGCGGTACTTCTGCGCACCGCCATGGGCTACCTGACCGGGCAGATGATCTCGGTCGGGATACCAGATAGCAATCCGGGAGCGATTGCCATTGCCGGAAACCACAACCTGACCCTGCGAGGGTACAATGTCAGGATGATACTCGGAGACGCCAGGCCGCCAACGGCACTTGAAAGCGCGATTTACGGCATCGCCGGCGCATCACTGGGATAACCCGTCCGCGCCCGTCCGGCCCATAAACAAAAAGCGCAGCAACCATCGCGTTACTGCAACGCCGCCAAACCACACTACCGCCTGTTGTCTGCACTCGACAGCCCATAAACAAAAGAGCGCAGTAACCATCGTTACTGCAACCTCGCCAAATCACCCCATCGCCTGTTGCCTGCTCCCATCCGGCCCATAGACAAAAAACGCAGTAACCATCGTTACTGCAACCTCGCCAAATCACCCTATCGCCTATTGCCTGCACCCGACAGCCTATAAACAAAAAACGCAGTAACCATCGTTACTGCTACCCCGCCAAATAATAAACTCCTCGGGCAGGACTCGAACCTGCAACCCATCGGTTAACAGCCGATTGCTCTGCCAATTGAGCTACCGAGGAATGCAATGGTATTGTACCCGGCAGCCCCGGATGTGTCAAGACCGCCGGGGGTTAAAATACCCGGCCACCGCCGAGAAGGCGCAGCTACCGCCGAGAAGACCGCCGGGTGTTAAAACACCCGGCTACCGCCGAGAAGTCCCTGCGGGACTCGCGTGCAGCCCCTGTGGGGCTTCCCGTCCCTTAGCACGGTGTTTCAACACCGGGCACCGGAGGCCGTCGGGCGCCGTCCGCCGGGGGCCATCCGCCTGGTGCTAAAGCACCAGGCTACCGCCGAAAAGTCCCTGCGGGACTCCGAGGCGTAGCCCCTGTGGGGCTTTCCGTCCCCTGGCACGGTGTCTCAATACCGGGCGCAGAAAAGGCCGTCGGGCACCGTCCGCCGGGGG
>JALXEW010000035.1:0-3040 GCA_027069285.1 Ardenticatenia bacterium
TTTGCCACCGTCGTCTCGTGTTCGTTCCGTAGCTCCGTACCAGATAGCGGGCGGCGATCGCACCCCGCGCTCGCGACGACCTGCATCGGGCGCCGGCGCGATCATCAGGTCGGCCCCAAGCATGAATTGATCGTCCACCTCGCGCCAGGCGGGATCTGGATCGAGCGTGAAGATCGGCCTGATGATCGGCTGTCCATCGGTGGCGGCCTCGGCAAAGAGTGTGTAGATGTAGGGCAGCAGCCGGTATCTGGTCTCGATCGCGTCCCTGCAAATATCCTCGTAAGGCTGGCCAAAGCTCCAGGGTTCATGCGGTGGCATCAAGCTGATCTTATGCGCGCGGAAGAACGGCAGGAAGGCGCCCAACTGCATCCATCTGACGAACATCTCGCCATCGGTAACTCCGTCGAAACCGCCCACATCCGGCCCGGTGAAGGCCATCCCACTCAGACCCAGATTCAGCACCATGCTGATGCTCAGTCTCAGGTGATCCCAGGTCGCGCGGTTATCCCCGGTCCACGAGGATACGTAGCGCTGCGCACCGGCATACGCAGCCCGGACTATGCAAAGTTGCCGTTTCCCCGGCCTCAGTCGCTCCAGCCCCATCAGAGTCGAGCGCCCCATCAGCATACCGTATACGTTATGTGCCTCTGCGTGATCCCCTCCCATGCCTTCCATGTAATGACGCACGTAGTCCGGAATCGTCGGACAGGGATCGCCTTCCAGGGCGAATACCACCGGCTCGCACATATCGTTCCAGATGCCATCCACCCCCGCCCCGATCAGATCGTCAAGTTGCCCGGCCCACCATTCCCTGGCCGCAGGCGACGTAAAATCCGGGAAATGGCAGTCTCCCGGCCAGACCGGAGCGGTGAAGTACGTCCCATCGGGGTACTTCAGGAAGACATCCCGCTCGATCCCACTCCGATAGACGTCATATCCCTCGTCCACCTTAATGCCGGGGTCTATGATCGTCACAACGTGGAAACCTTTATCATGTAGCTCGCGGATCAGGCCGGGGAAATCCGGGAACTTTCGACGATCCCAGGTAAAACATCTGAAACCGTCCATGTAGTCAATATCCAGGTAGATCACGTCGCACGGTATCCGGCGGCGTCGGAATTCGTCCGCGATCTCACGCACCTTTGAATCGGGCACATAACTCCACCTGGATTGCTGATAGCCCAAAGCCCACAGGGGCGGCATCCTCATCCTGCCGGTAAGCCAGGTGTAGCGACTCAGCACCGCCTCGACGGTACCGCCACCTATGAAGTAGTAGCGCAACTCACCGCCTTCGAAGCTCACCGTCAGGCGGTTTTTACGCGCGGCTCCCAGGTCGGCGCGCCCACGGTGGGAATTATCGAAAAACAGCCCATAGGCAGTGCCATCGGCCAGCACTCCCAGGTAGAACGGGATGCTATAGTAAACCGGATCGTCGCCGCGATCATAGTTGGCCGGATCGCAATTCCAGAGCATGTAACATCGTCCGCGCAGGTTCAACCCAAAGGCACGCTGGCCCAGACCGTGGCACGATTCCCCCGGCTGGAGGGACCTATGCAACGCCACATCCCCGCCCTCATGCCAGCTCATCGGGGCCTCATCCGACGAAAGCACCTTGCCATCCGGCGTTTTGAAACTCACACGGCCACTATCCCGCCCTATGACACAGGCCAATTGCCCCGTCCGTAAAACGATGTCTCCGGCATCCTCAAATACCTCGGTCTGAACCGGCTCCCAATCGTCCCTCGCGACCGCGTACGAGAATGGCTGCGGAAAATCCCCATCCGGCCTGAGACGAACCCTGAACATATCCTCCGATAGCGCCTCGACACGGATAGAGGCGTTGACGCAACGCAACGTCACCGTCGGGCCATCCACTTCATAAGATTCGACCGGGCCAGGAGTGATCCAGGTGCCATCCGGTAGCTCCGCCTCCCCAAAGCGGGCATCATATATGGGACGTCTCAGCGAATACATCAGAGTCCGGATCGTGGTGGGCAATCCGATCCGTCTCAGCGCGCCGATCACAAAGTTCAAGGTTTTCCACATCCGGCTCCCTCCGGTCAGAAATCACGGAATCTCCACTTGCCGCCGGTCATCGCGCCGAGCACCTGTAGCCTGTGGATGGCGACCGGCGGCGTCGAGAACACATCGCCATCCAGGACGATCAGATCGGCCAGGTATCCGGGCGCAAGTCGCCCCAGCCGCCCATCCATACCGGCGGCATACGCCGGGCCAAGCGTGTAAGCGGCCAGCGCCTCCGAAACCGTCAGACAGGCCGTAGGATACCATCCTTCGGGGCCGGGATAACCGTCAAGGCGACGGCGGGTGACGGCGGCCTGTATCCCAAGCAGCGGCTCCACCGGCTCCACCGGCGCATCCGATCCAAAGGCCAGTACCGCGCCACAATCCAGCTGCAATCGCCAGTGATAGCTCCACCTGGCACGGGCACCCCAATGCCGTTCCGCCATTTCCATATCGCCCAAGACATGTACCGGTTGCATTGAGGCAACGATGCCCAGGCTGGCCGGGCGCCCGGCATCATCCGGATGGATGATTTGCAAATGCTCGATCCTGTGGCGCATGTACTCGCGCGGTATCCCCCGTCCTGCCTCCTCTGCGCGAACCGACTCAAATACATCCAGCACATCACGCACTGCCTGATCCCCAATCGCATGTACTGCGCTCGGAAGTCCGTGGGCGCTGGCGGCACCGATCAGCTCATACAGGGTGTCCTTATCGGTCACCGGCACCCCTCGATATTCGTCCTCACCCTCGTATGGGGCGATCATATACGCGGTTCTAGGCCCCAACGCGCCATCGGCGAAAAGCTTCAGTCCGCCTATCCGTAGCCAATCATCCCCGAATCCGGCCCTCAGCCCCAGCCGGATCGCATCATCAAGCTCCTCTCTCTGTATATACTTGAGCACGCGGATGCCGAGTTTGCCCGCCCGATGCAATATCTGCAAGGCGGCAAAGCACTCAGGCCCATCCATATCGTGCACACCGGTCACACCCACACGCCACAGCCGCTCCTGTACAT
>JALXEW010000035.1:3050-8551 GCA_027069285.1 Ardenticatenia bacterium
CCTGTACATCCAGCAGCCAAATGGCCAATTGCTCCACCGGCACCTGCGGTATACATTCGGCAACCAGCGCCATCGCGGACTCTTCCAAAAGCACCCCGGTCGGATTCCCGTCATCGTCACGCACTAAGGCCCCACCCGGCGGATCAGGCGTGCCGGCGGTAATGCCGGCCAGGCGCATGGCTGCGGAATTAACCCAGGCCGCGTGTCCGCTTTTGGCGACCAGGTACGCCGGGGTATCCGGCAAAACTGCGTCCAGATCGGCGGCCTTTGGGAATGCCCGGTCTGGCCATATATCCTGCACCCATCCGCGACCGATCAGCCACTCGCCGGGGGCAAGTCTCTCGGCCCACTCGGCCACACGGCGTACCGCCTCCTCTTTACTGGGGACTTCGAAAAGGTCAAGCTCGCGAGAGGAATGCGCCATCCCGGCCAGGTGGATATGGGAATCCGTCAGGCCGGGGAGCACCCAAAGCCCACCCAGGCGGTCTTCAACCGTTCCCGAACCGGCCATCGCGCGTATGGTATCGTCATCGCCAACCGCGAGCACCCTGCCATCGCCAATCGCAAGCGCAGTCGCCCCCCGATATTGCGGCTCCTGGGTGTACACATGTCCTTCGGTCAATATGCGCTCGATCATGATCCCCCCTTGAGCAGAAACGGGCACTATTCTACCGGCACGGAGGCCCATCCCGCCAGGGATTCGACCTGGGCACCGGACGTGATCGCGACCAGATCGGAACCATCCGGCCTGACGATGCATATGTCACGCCCGCCCTCATGCGTCCAAACGTAGGCGATCCGTTCCCCATCCGGCGACCAGACCGGGAATATGTGCGATCCCTCTCCCTGCGTCACCTGGATCGGGCTGACGCTGCCGATATTGAGCACGAAGATATTGACAAAGCTGCTATCGGCAGGAGCCGCAGCGTAAGCGATCCGGCGACCATCCGGACTCCAGGCAGGAGTCCAATCCACACCGCCGCCGGCAGTCAGCCGCACCATCCGACTCCCGTCAGGTTCCATCATGTATATGTCAAAGTCAAACGGGGCCGCACCCTCGCGATTGGAAGCGAATAGTATACGCTCCGAAGGCGCCCAGGCCGGGTAGACGTCCGCATACTGGGTATCGGTGAGCCGACGCACGTATGCCTCGCAGCCCTCGGCGCGTTCGTAACAATCCGCATCCACCACGTACAGGTTGAAACGGTCAACTTCGGCCCTATCCGAGGCAAACACGATCTGCCGCCCATCAGGCGACCAGGCCGGGTACATGTCAGCCGCCGTGCTGGTGGTGATCTGATGCACCTCAGACCCATCCGTCCTCATGATCATCACATCCGGATCGCCGAACATCTCCGATACGAACGCGATCCATTGCCGGTCAGGAGACCATGAGGGCATATACTCGGCAGAAGGGGCATCCGTCAGGCGGGTGACTCCGGTGCCATCCGGCAGCATGGTATAAATATCACGGTTGCCGATGTCATCCGCCTGCACAAACAGCAGTCGCTCCTCCATCCTGGGACGTGGCGTCGCCGATGGGGTGCGGGTGGGAGATGGCGTCCGAGTCGGAGTAGGAGTCGGCGTGACGGTAGCGGTAGGCGTGGGCGACGGAGTGGGAGTAGGCAACGGTGTAGCAGTAGGCGGATTAGCGGTCAGGATCGCGGCGGCGGTCTCCGAGGCAACCGCGTCTATATCTATCAACGTCGGCGGCGGGGCGGTAAGCCGACACGCCGACATCGCAAACGCAATGAGAGCGAAAACCGGCAGCAGACGATAGGTTCCGGTCACCGGCAGGCCCCCAGGATTCGTCAGCTTGTCTTGCGGGCCACGATCATCAGGTCATAATTGAGCATATCGCCGAGGAAGTTCAAAGGGTAATAGCTCTCGCGCATCACCTCGAACCGGTCACGAACCAGCCTGACGAATCGATCCAGGCTTTTCACCACTCCCTGCCAATGAGGCTCTGTGTTGACATATCGCCCGGCCAATTTGCGCATCGCGAGCGCGTAAAACCGACGGGCCAGTTTCAAAACCGGCGGCTCCACCGGCACCGAGATCAGGGCCAACCCACCCGGCCTGAGCACACGGTACATCTGCCGGAGCACTTCACCCGCATCGGCCACGTGTTCCAGGCAATCCATAGCGAAAATCAGGTCGAAGGCGCCGTCCTCAAAGGGCAAGGTATGCGCGTCTCCACGGACGGCCAGGACCTCGCCGCTACCGTACTTGCGGCTCAGCTTCAACACATACGGCAGCCCCTCGCTCATTATATCCAGGGCCGCTATACGCGCGTTCGGATACCTGGCGCCAAGCAGGCAGGTGAAGAACCCGAACCCACACCCTATCTCCAGTACAGCCGGCCTGCCGTCAGAGTCCAGATATGGGGCGGCCATCCTCAAGATTGCATCCAGGCGGCCACGATACATGGCGCCGAAGAGCGGCACAAAGTACGGCCCGATCCCCTCAAAGCTGTGGTAACGGGCCGGGATCTCGCGCTTTAGCACTCCCACGGTACAACCGGTACGCCTGGCCATCACTCCTCGGCCTCGGTGTAAGCCCATATCAGGCGCCGGGCCTCATCCTGAACCCAGTATGGCGCTTCCGGATCGGTTGCGAGGCTTTCCCATATCTCAACGGCGGCCTCGGTACTGCCCGACTCCGCGAGGCCAAACCCTTTGACAAGCAACGCCTCCGGCATACCCGGCACATCCTCCAATACCGCCTCTAACCCGCTCTGGGCCTCGGCGTAGTTGCCCTTCCTGATCATAAACAAGGCACGCATAACACGCACCAGTGGCAGATCGGAATATCGCGACATCGAAGGGCTTCCAAATGACAACTCGCCGGAATCCAGGTCCAAGCCCATGGTAGCATTGTAAAGCCTGCGTCCCGCCATCGCGCGAACGGCAACATCATCCGGCCCCTCGCTCAGCGCCTCCAGCCAGACTCCCAATGCATCGCCCTCGTACCCACGGCTCTCAAGAGCACTCGCAACCGCTACAAGCCTCGATACGTCGCCCTCACAGGCCCCCACCGCCCTGACCAGTTCTCGCCTGGCATCGTCATCGTCACCGCGAGCCAAGAGTAGCAGGGCAAGCTCAAAATGGGCCTCAACGCTGTTTTCTCTTTCCGCCCGTCGGGCGGCATCTTCTATGGCCGCATCGAGTTCTTCCTCATCAGAGATGGGCACGTAAATGGAGCGCAATTCCTGCCACAGGTCGTCGTCCCTGACCGACCAATCGTCCAGCGGGGCCAACGTGGCAATCGCCATACGCTCTGGATCGTAAACGTCCTCCATGACGCTTACGATTATCAAGGCGGAAGCCAGACAGGCGATAAGCAGTACCACCATTCCCAGCAAAGTCCAGGCCAATCCCCCTCGTCTCCTGGGCCTGGCAACCGGGGCGGCTCGCTCAACGGTCTTCATGGCCGGCGCCGCACGAACCGTCGGGCCGGCCTGGGCCATACCCGGTTGTGGAACTACGGGCGTAGGCGTCGGTGGCGGTGTCGAGGTACGCACGGTGGCACGTACCGCCTCGGCAGCCGATTGGCTACGGACGGTATCGAATATGCTGGCACCCTCCAGGTCTGCCACGGTCGCCCCCTCGGCCTGTTCGCCTTCTTCCTTTTCCTTCTCTTTTCGGATCGCCTCCCGGAACGCCTCCACGAATTCCCCGACACTCTGGTAACGGCTCTCCCTATCCTTATCCAGCGCCTTGAGCAGTACCCTTTCCACCGACGGGGGGACCGATGGGTTGATGTGCCTGGGCATCGGCAGCGGCTTATAGATATGGTCGTGGATTATCGCGTAAGGTGTATCGGCGCTAAACGGCACTCTGCCGACTACCATCTCGTAAAGCACCACTCCGAGCGAGTATATATCCGTCCGAGGGTCCAATTCCTGAACGCCCATCGCCTGCTCCGGCGAGATATATTGCGGCGTTCCCAGCATCATGTCCTGACTCAGTGTGGACTCGCCGGACTGAACCATCCTGGCCAGGCCGAAGTCGGTCAGGTAGTACGTCCCGTCATCGCCGATCATGATGTTGCTCGGCTTGATGTCCCGGTGCAGCACTCCCTGGTCATGTGCATAAGCGAGAGCGTCCCCCACCGCCTCCAGTATCTCCAGCGCCTCATCCATCGGCACCGGGCCTTCACGCAGCCGCTTTTTAAGCGTTCTGCCCTCGACGAATTTCATCACCAGGTACGGATACCCGTTGTGCTCGTTGAAGTCGTAAACCGGCAATATGTGAGGATGTTCCAACTTGGCAACTATCCTGGCCTCTCGCTGGAAACGGGCCAGAAAGCCCGGGTCCTCACGGAATGCAGCGTGCAACACCTTGATCGCCACATAGCGATCCAGCGCCGCGTGATATGCTTTGTAGACGGTTGCCATCCCGCCCTGCCCCAATTGCTCCACGATGCGGTATGGCCCCACCATCTCGCCTACGGCAAACCCCATATTCGCTCCCTCCAGACAAGCCTGCAATGATTATAGGACGGAAATAGCTTCGGAGCCACCCGGTCATCCGCTTCTACCGAGATCGCTATTGTGATATACTACCTTGCAGGCATGTACTAACCGTCCACGAGGAATAGCCAATGACCCGTGCGATTGTGGTGGCCAATCAGAAAGGCGGTGTGGGCAAAACCACAACCGTCGTCAATCTGGGAGCAGCGCTGGCCGAAAAGAACTACCGCATCCTGATGATAGACATGGACCCGCAGGGCGGGCTGAGCGCCTCGTTCGGGTTTAACCCATACGACGTGCCACGCAGCGCATATTCCCTGCTCATGTACCCGCACATCTCGATGGCACGTGTGCTACGCCCACTCAGCGGCCAGATGGCCCTGGTGCCCGCCAGCATCGACCTGGCAACCGCCGAGGTACAGCTCGCCGGCTATCCAGATAGAGTGCTCAGGCTACGGCACGCGCTGGCACGCAGCCGCATCCCGTTCGACTTCATCCTGATAGACACCCCGCCCAGCCTGGGCATCCTCACCGCCAATTGCCTGGCAGCCGCAACCGAGGTCCTTATCCCGGTTCAGTGCGAATACCTCGCGATGCGAGGGGTCAGAGCTCTGCTGGATACCATCAGGCGCACCAAACAAAGCTTTAACCCCGACCTGAAAATCCTGGGCGTAGTCGCCACCATGTACGACCCCGATGACCAACTCGCCCAAGAAGTCACCGAGGAACTGAAAGCCGTCTTCGGCCCCAGGATGTTCAAAACCCTGATCCATAAAAGCTCAATCGTGGCCGAAGCGCCAATAGCAGGCCAATCGGTATTGCGCTACGCCCCGAAACACCAGGTGGCCGCCGATTATCGCGCGTTGGCAGAGGAGATCGCAGGTGATAGACGATAGACTCCCTGTGGAAGAACCCGAAGAGGAAGAAGAAAAGCCGGAAGAAGAGGAAACCAGGCGGCCCAGGCGCCCATCAATCCGTGGCATGGGTTGGGAGATCATAGCCGGGCGCGGAACCGTGGTGGAAGAAC
>JALXEW010000036.1 GCA_027069285.1 Ardenticatenia bacterium
TGCGATCGCACCCGGCTACCGCCGAGAAGTCCCTACGGGACTGGCGGCGCAGCCCCTGTGGGGCTTCTCGCCCGTTAGCCCGGTGTTTCAACTCCGGGCGGCGATGGCAGCAAGCATCGTGTTGACACCTGGAGCGCCGGTGGTTAAAATTATACCGGAAATGCCCCGGTGGCGGAATTGGCATACGCGGCAGGTTGAGGGCCTGTGCCCTTAATGGGCGTGGAGGTTCGAGTCCTCTCCGGGGCATACCGGGAATGCAATAAGGGGCGCCTTTTGACGGCGCCCCTCACGTTTCCCCGCATAGGCACGCCTTATGGGAAGCTCTCCCTCGTCCACTGGAGCGGGTCAACCTGGATGCCGCCGACCCGCAACTCCCAATGCAAATGCGCCCCGGTCACCAGTCCGCTGGCACCGATGGCACCTATCAATTGACCTGCCGACACGAACTGTCCGGCCTGCACGTAAGTCTCGCTCTGGTGCCAGTAACCGGTATAGACTCCCCAACCGTGGTCTATGATAGTGGCATTGCCGCGCACGGTCAGCTGGCCGGAGAAGACGACCACTCCCGCAGCCGGCGCATATATCGGCGCTCCGACGCCACCGCCGAAATCAACCCCGCCGTGGAAGCTGCTATAAGGCCCGCCGTTATACGAGCGTCTGGTTCCGAACATCGAGGTCACGCTACCGGCGGTGGGGAGTCCCATTGGGCCGTCGAAATACCGCGTTGGGGTATACCCCGCCATCAGCGAGGCGACCATTTCGGCCTCGCTGCGCACAAGCTCCGGGTCGAGCAACCCGGCGCGATCGGGCGGGATGTCGATCTCCTCGTAGCCGTATCCCCCATCGGCAACCTGTACCGACTGGGTGATCGTGACCGATTCGGAGCCGGTATTCATGGTGATCATCATCGGGTAAAGCCCAGGCTCAGCCATAGCGTGGACGCCGAAGACGGCGTAATAAACCCCATCGCCACCGAAGAACACGATCTGGCGATCCATAAAGGTGCCGGAAAGTTCAACCGGGACGGCGGTCTGCAAACGCAACCCAACGGCACGTCCCTGCGAGGCCGGGAGCGGGTGCACGGTAAAGCTCAGGGCAGGCCAGGGGAGGTCTGCCGTCAATTCCGGGGTCTCATCCCCGCCGGGGATGACCAGTTGTTGCCCGGCGTAGATCAGGGTCGGGTTTGTGATGCCATTTGCCTGCGCTATCGCCTCGACCGTGACGCCGTAGCGCATGGCTATACGAAATAGAGTCTCACCCGGTTGCACCACGTGAACCGTGCCGCGCTGGATCGATGCCGTTCCGGACGGGTTCTCCTCGTAGACGGTCAGAACCTGGCCCACGTATAAGCTATCCGGGTTGACGATGTGGTTTAGCTCGGCCAAACGTCCGGGGGTGGTGCCGTACAGCTGCGCGATTGTGAAGAGCGTCTCGCCGGGTTGTACCACGTGCGTGACAGGCACCCCAGGGGAAGAGGTATCGGCGCCGGGTATGATCAGCCGCTGCCCAACGTATATGCGACGCGGGTCGGTGATGCCATTTGCCTGTGCTATCGCCTCGACTGTGACGCCGTAGCGCATGGCGATGCGGAACAGGTTCTCGCCGCGTTGCACCACGTGGATCGTGACGTTGCGTCCCCCGCCCTGAGCCACGCCATCCCAGGCGCCGCGAACGCCCAGACCACCAGCAGCACCACGGCCACGGCCAATGCCTTCCACGCGATCCGCGATCCACCCATCGCCCCACCCCCTATTCGAATTCCAGCCTGTCGCCGACCTCAACTTCCTCCAGCAACCGGGGCGGTGCCTCGATGACGTACCTGGCCGGGCAGGACGGTGCATATAAAGGCCTCCAGGGCCTGGCGAGCTTCTTATCCACCACCACGCCATCCCCATCCAGCCAGATCACGGCAATCGGCATGAACATGAAGAACATGTGTATGGCGGTCTCGGTTGTGCTCTCGCGCCCGTATGCGAACATCAATCCCTCATCCGGCGGGAGCGAGCGGCGAAACATCAGACCGAGCAACTTGCACCAGAATCCGGCACACAGACGGAGCCGCCTAAGCAGCACCTGCCCGTCATCGGCACGACGTAAGGTTCGCCAGGTGCTCACGGTATGATCAGCTCCTGGCCCGGATATATCAGGGCCGGATTGCTCAGGTTATTGGCCCGCACCAGCTCATCCAGAGTTATGCCGTGCCGGAGCGCGATGCGGAAGGCATTATCGCCGCGCTGTACCACGTAGGTGCGCACTGTGGTCGTTGTGGGCACGCCGAGAGTCGGCTCCAGGGCAGCCGCAGCTTCCGGTGAGGCCGGAACGGTCAGCACCTGGCCCACGTGTATCAAGTCCGGGTTCACGATGCCGTTCAGCTGAGCCAGCGCCTGAGTGGTCATATTGTAGCGCAACGCGATCCTGAAGAGATTATCGCCACGCTGTACCACGTATGTGCTGAATCCACCCGGTCCGCCCCCGCCTCCGCCGGGCTGGGCCGTAGGCTGCGGGGCCGGTTGAGTTGGGGTGGGCTGCTGGGGGGG
>JALXEW010000037.1 GCA_027069285.1 Ardenticatenia bacterium
GTCCAGTACCATCCGGCCACCGTGACACAGACCACTCCGGCCAGTCCCACGATCACCGCTAGCGCCCATCTGGCACGCATTATGTTCCGCTTTTCACATAAGATTCACAACGCTTGCCCAATGTTGGGTTATACTAATGGTGTCCATGGTACCTTACAAATCGGAGTTCCGCACAGGAATTCCGACAAAGGGTCAAAAGGCCTCATCAACTGTTATCTGAGGCTTTCTCCCCCTATCTGTCGCTAGCGCCCCCCATCCGTTCGTGACCCCTAAGCAAGCGCATCGCATCACAATTGGCGAGAGCGGCAGAGCCCCGGCGGAGGGCGGTCTCTTCGAAGCCGCCCTCCTCGCTTTTTAGCTGCGGCCCGGCCTTCCGGGTACCTGGTGGTGACGCCGGCACCGGGCTTCGTATACCTCGTCGGCACCTATCATGATCACCGGGTCATCGTAATTGGCCGGCCTGCCGTCTATTATGCGCTGTGAACGGCTGGCCTCATCCCCGCAGACCATACATATGGCATGGAGCTTGGTCACATCCTCGGCACAGGCCATCAGGATGGGCATGGGGCCAAAAGGCTCACCCCGGAAGTCCATATCCAACCCGGCGATTATGACCCTGATGCCACGATCCGCCAGCTCGTTCGCCACCGAGATCAGCCCGTCATCGAAAAATTGGGCCTCGTCCACGGCAACTACCGTGACGTCCTCGGAGACCAATTCCAGTATCCGACCGGAATTCTCAACCGGCAACGCCTCAAAATGTTGGCCGGTGTGAGATTTGACGTGGTTTTCGGGGGAGCGATTGTCCAGGCTGGGCTTGAAAACCTGTACCCTCTGACGGGCTATCTGAGCGCGACGGACTCGGCGGATCAGTTCCTCGGTCTTGCCGCTGAACATGCTGCCACATATCACCTCGATCCGACCGTCACGGTGCTTCAATATCCACCTCCGCTCAAAGAGGCAAATCCGCGAAAATGCCCCCAGGCATAGGGCACCCTTGCCCTAACGGGATACGGGGCCATAAATCAAAATGGGCAGGGCCGAATCAGGGCCTTGCCCGTTCACATCCGCTGTTTACTGCGTGACTATTCCTCTGACTGGGCCTCCGGCGAGGGGATGGCATAGCCCTCGGCCCGCATACGCTTGCGAATATCCACAAGGGCCTTACGACCAATCCCAGGGATTTCCAGCACGGCTTCCTCGCCTTCGGCCAGTTTCTCCATCATCTGGCCTGCCGTGGTTATCCCGGCCTGGCGCAGAGCGTTGATTATCTTGGTGCTCAGGCCGAAATCATCCATCGGGCGCTCAGGCGAGGTCCTGGCTGCCCGCTGACGCTCCAACTCCTCGCGGATGGCATCACGGGCCTGAAGCCGCTTGTAGAAGCGATCAACCTGACCTTCGGTGTCAACTATGCGCTGCTCGCCCGTGAAGAAAGGATGACATTTCGAGCAAACGTCGGTGCGTATCTCCGGCACGGTCGAGCCGACCGTCCAGGTATGGCCGCAGGCACAGATGACTTTGGCATCCGGGTACCACTTAGGATGAATTCCCTTCTTCATCGTCTTTCCACTTCTATGACATGCGAATGGTTACTGCGGCTCGGGATAGACACTGACGAGCTTCCGACCGCCGCGCCCCCACTCGAACTTGACGTATCCCTCGATTTTGGCGAAGATGGTGTAATCCCGACCCATCCCGACGTTGCGACCGGGGTGGAAGCGGGTTCCACGCTGCCGGACGATGATATTGCCCGGCACAACGTACTCGCCGCCGAACCTCTTCACACCCAGGCGCTTGGATTCGCTATCACGTCCGTTGTGAGAAGAACCTCCGCCCTTTTTGTGAGCCATGACTACCTCCGCCCTCACTCCATCACGATTCGGTCTATGCGCAACCTGGTGTAGTACTGACGGTGGCCCTGCTTACGCCGGTACCGCTCGCGCGGGCGATATTTCCAGACGATGATCTTACGGCCACGGAATTGCTCCAAAACGGTGGCCTCAACCTTTGCGCCTTCGACGACCGGTTGGCCTATGCGAAGCTTGCCGTCGTCGCCGGATACCAGGAGAACCTCGTCGAATTCGACTTTATCGCCGACCTCATAAGGCAAACGCTCAACGTCGATCACGTCGCCCGCCGAGGCACGGTACTGCCGACCGCCTGTACGGATGATGGCATACATGGTCAACTCCAATCTTCACTTATTTCCGCGCGGCCCGCCCCAAAACAAAGAGAACAGGCCGACGGGGAAAATTGGCCCGACATTACGGTTACATAGATACCGCCCCGGCACGCGCCGGAGCGGCCACACCAATTATTATATCCGCACGGCAGGGTTTCGTCAAAACGGACAAATCGAAATTTGAATCCGAATCGACCAGTGTGGTATAATTGCCCCAAGTACTATTGCACACGGTGTCCACGTCGCCATGCGAGGGCAGTATAGCCGTGGGCTGGTATCAATGTTGCTTATTCGTCGAGGAGGTTCCCTGTGGCCAGAGTGTTCTACGATCATGTCACCAAGCGCTTCGGCAATGTGGTTGCGGTCAACGACCTAACTATTGAGATCGAAGACGGGGAGTTCCTGGTCTTCGTAGGCCCCTCCGGATGCGGCAAGTCCACCACCCTACGTATGCTCGCAGGCCTGGAAGAGGTCACCGAAGGCGAGATTTGGATCGGCGACCGTATGGTAAATAACGTCGCCCCCAAAGACCGTGACATCGCGATGGTGTTCCAGAGCTACGCCCTCTACCCACATATGACGGTCTTCGACAATATGGCCTTCGGGTTGAAGCTGCGCAAGGTGCCCAAAGAGGAAATCCGCCGCCGCGTACACGAGGTGGCAAAGGAGCTGGGCATCTTCGATCTGCTGGACCGTCGCCCCCGTCAGCTTTCGGGAGGGCAGAGACAGCGCGTGGCAGTAGGACGCGCTATCGTGCGCGAACCCGCCGTCTTCTTGATGGACGAGCCGCTTTCTAACCTGGACGCCAAACTCCGCGTCGAGGCCCGCGCCTTCATCAGCAAGCTCCATCAGCGGCTGGGCACCACCTTCATCTACGTCACCCACGACCAGGTGGAAGCTATGACTATGGGAACCCGGATCTGCGTGCTCAGAGATGGGGTGCTACAGCAGGTGGATACGCCGCAGAACCTGTACGATTACCCGGCCAACGTATTCGTCGCCGGCTTCATCGGCAGCCCGGCAATGAACTTCTTTAACGCGGTACTGAAAGAGGTGGATGGCCAGTTGGTCGTCGACGCAGACATCTTCCAGGTGACGGTGCCGGAATCGCGCGCGAACGACTATCGCCAACACGTCGGCAAAGAGGTAATCTTCGGCATCCGCCCGGAGGATATACACGACCCGAAGTACCAGCCACCGGACATTGAAGCTGCACCGGTCGAGGCCGAAGTAGACGTTGTTGAGATGATGGGCAACGAGAAGATCGTGTATCTCAAGGTTGACGATCAGACGTTCCTGGCACGACTCGATCCCAGAACCGATGCGTTCGTTGGCAACCGGATGCAGGTCAACCTCAATATGGGCAATATGCACCTGTTTGACCGCCAGACCGAGAAAACCTTGCTGGAGCGATCTACACAGGATTAATCGGCCCTCTGGCCGGAAAGTAATGGGCGTCCGCCGAGGGCGCCCTTTTTTCATTCGGCGCCCCGCCCAACATAAGCGCAACCTGCCGGCACCTGAAACGTACTTAAATTAGAACGTCCCGGTGCGCGGGGCCTAACATCGCGATGTGAGGCAGGTCGTGAAAAGCCAGGATCGGCTTTGGGTAAAGCAAACCCTGTCCGGTAACCGAGAGGCATTCGCACATCTGGTGAACGAATATCAAAACGCGGTCTATAACCTGTGCGTGCGAATGCTGGGAGATACAGTCGAGGCGGAAGACGCGGCACAAGAGACATTCCTACGGGCTTACGCCCACCTCGGCAGCTACGATAGCAACCGGTCGTTCAAGACCTGGCTGCTATCAATAGCATCCAACCATTGTATAGACCGTCTGCGAAAACGCAGACTGAGCACGCTATCACTGGAGGCAGAGAACCTGCCGCCTCACCCCGCCTTGACCAGCTCCGATCCCGGCCCAGAAGCCTCGATAATGGCAAGCGAGCGCACGGAGCTGGTTCAAAAGCTATTGAGCAAGCTCCCGCCGGATTACAGGGCCGCCGTAGTGCTCTACTACTGGTACGACTACTCCCAGTCCGAAATAGCCGAGGTGCTGGGGACAACCGAAAGCGCCGTCAAAAGCAGGCTCTTCAGAGCACGTAGAATGATGGCCGAAATGCTGAAACAACGGGATAAAAAGCCCGTAAGGCTGGCGATGGAGGGATCGAATGGCTGAAAACCTCCGGGAACAAATGGATAAAGCATTGGAAGGTGCATTGACGCCGGAGCAGCAGGCCGAATTCGAGGATTACCTGGCCCGTAACCCAAACGAAGCCACACTCTGGGCCAAAGTCGTAGAAGTTGACAGGCTGCTGAAAGATGAGCCTCTCATCCCGGCCCCACAGGGATTCGCCGAACGGGTCATGCTCCGCCTGGACGAGGATACCGCCCCAGAACAACTGGCACCCGACCGGAAAATAGCGATCGGCCTCTCGCTAACGGCGGCAACCCTGATCCCGATCATGATCGGCTTGCTGAGCTTTAGCGTGGAATCTATACAGGGTAGCCTCGCCGAGTCGGCGCACCAGACCGTGCTCTGGCTAATGCGCGTCCTGGGATTGCTCGAAAGCGTGGCCATGACCATATCCGGGCTGCTGACAAGGTACCCGGCGCTATCACTCTTGCCGATCTTCACTCTGCTACTGACCGCCGCCTGGTTCTGGTTGGTGCGCACCCTCACACCGGGAAAGCCGGACAGGCACGCCAGAGTGATAATCCCCGTCCGCGCCGGCTGACGCACACCAAAAGCCAGAAGCCGCCGGCGACAGCCGGCACCTGGAGGTGAGGTGATGAGACGCTACATCATAGCAACTACCGTGATCATCGCAACTCTCCTGGCCTTTCCACTCGTGGCCACAGCTCAAGATGACGACGGCCAGGTGATCATGACCGAGGTCTACAGGCTGGAGGAGGGAGAACGGATCGGCGGAGACCTGGTGGTGATCGCCCGCGAGGCCATCTTCGAAAACGGCAGCCGCGTGGACGGTGACCTGACGGTGATGGCCGAGACGGTGAAGCTGCACGGGCGCGTTGGCGGAGATGTTGTGATTTTGGCAGGGGAATTCGAGCTGGGGAGAGGTGCCAATATCAGGGGCGATCTCAACTACTGCGCGTCCAGGGCGGAGCTTTCGGATGGGGCATATGTAGCCGGATCGCGCTCGCAGGAATGCGGCACCCCGTTGCCGGAGATCGCCCGCTTACTCGGCGGCGATGATCTATCGATCTACCTGCCGGATATACTCGGCCCACATATGACGCGAGGTATCGACGTCGAAATCGGCAGAAGAACAGCGATCGCCGAGGTAGGATACGACCCGATACGGATAATATCCTGGGCGTTCACAAGCGCGACGATCCTGGCACTATTGGGCGCCCTCACGCTGATGTTGTGGCCGGATCGCGTCGAATTGGTCAGACAGACTATAGAGTCGGCGCCGGTGATCAGCGGCGGCCTGGGCTTCCTGACATTGCTCGTCGGCTTCCTGGCCGGGGCGGCGTTCCTGATCATCTGCGGATTGGGAGTGGCCGTGTGGGCGCTGATGCTGGCGGCATTGGTACTCGGATGGTCCGGCTGGGGAATGATCGTCGGTCGGTGGGCCACCCGTCAACTGGATGGAGCCGTCACCCCCCTGGCGACGCTGGTCATCGGCCTGTTCGGATTCTCCGCGCTCACCGGTCTGCTAAACCTGATTCCGGTACTGGGCACACTGGTCAGCATCCTGCTCTCAATAGTCATCAGCTCGGTGGGATTGGGAGCGGTGGCACTGACACACTTCGGCGGCATCCCCTACCAGACAGGCCCCAGAGGCCACCAACAGGCCCTGCCGCAACCCATATCCGAAGCCCCTACCCGGCCAGATGACGACGGTCCCGTAGAGTCCGACGAACCACGGCCCTCACCGGAGGACGACGCAGGATAAACCGCCATGCCTAACCCGGTCAAGCTGGTGATCCTCTACCGCAATCCGACAAATATCGAGGAATTCGAGGCCCGCTACGCCAGGAACCTCAAATTGATCGAGGCAATGCCCGGCATCAGGAAGCTGGCAGCGGGCCTCGTCATCGGCTCACCGGATGGCAAACCGGGCTACTACCGGGTGCTGGAGATATTTTTCGATAGCAAAGAGGCTCTCGATTCGGCCATGTCATCGCCGGAAGGAGCTGCCGCAGGCCGCGACCTGATGAGCTTTGCCGGCGAGCTGGCCGAGATCTTGTTCGTGGCCGTCTACGAAGAGCAGACCTGAGCCTGCCCGGCATCGCCTCGCCGCTTGCGAAGGAACCCGGAAGCAATATACTGAAATCGGACGCATCGGGTACCGGTATCCAAGTGAGGGCAAGGTAACGGCGTGGCAGGCGAATTGATCCTGGTAGTAGACGACGGGCGTGAGAACCGCGAGTTCGTGGTCAATTACGTATTGAAACCGAACGGGTACCGCGCCATCGTCGCCAAGGACGGTGAGGAGGGCCTGCGTAAAGCCCTCACCGAATCACCGGACTTGATCCTGCTCGACCTGCAAATGCCCAAGCTCAACGGCATCCAGGTCCTGGAGGAACTGCAAAGGCGTAACGTCAACATCCCCGTCATCCTGATGACCTTCTACGGCTCCGAAGAGATCGCCATCAAAGTCTTCAGGATGGGCGTGCGAGATTACGTGAGCAAGCCCTTCACCGACGAGGAGATGCTGGAGGCAATCGAAAGGGCACTGACCGAAACCAGATTGCGCCGCGAAAAGGAAGCCCTGACCGAACGCCTGCTCCAATCCAACCTCGAGCTGCAAAAACGCCTCAAGGAGTTAAACGCCCTCTACAGCATCGGCAAGAGCGTCACCTCATTGCTGGACATAGATAAGCTGTTGGTGCGCGTGGTCGACGCAGCAACATACGTCACCGGCGCCGATGAGTGCTCCCTGATGCTCATCCAAAACGGCGAGTTATGGCGCAAAGCGGTGAAAAGGCCCAACGAGGATAAGGCCCACACGGTAAACACAAAAGTCTCCGAGAGACTGGCCTACCGCGCCGTACACACCGCGCAGCCCGTGACACTCTCGACGGCAAGCGCCATGGGCGATAGCAACCTCAGATGCCTCCCAAAGTCGGTGCTATACACCCCGCTGAAATTGGGAAATAAAGTCATAGGCGTGTTGGGAGTGGGCAGCCTGTCAGGCGATAAACCGTTCACAGATCACGATGCGGCACTCCTGAACGCGCTTGCGGACTATGCGGCAATTGCGATCAGCAATGCCAGGCTCTTCGCCGCGCTGGAAGAGGCAAAGGAACGGGAAAAACAACGCATCCGCCAGGCATTCGAACGCTACGTGGCCCCGTCGGTCGTAGATCAGGTCCTGGGATCACCGGATGCGATGAGCCTGGGCGGGCGTCGCCGCGAGATCAGTATACTCTTCGCCGATATACGGGGATATACCACCTTCAGCGAGAACACACCTCCTGAGCGCGTGGTGGAGGTGCTGAACGAGTATTTCAGCCTGGCCGCAGAGGTGATCCTGGAACGAGGCGGGACACTGGATAAATTCATGGGCGACTCGGTAATGGCCTTCTTCAACGCGCCGGAACCGCAAGAAAATCACCCATACCTGGCGGTCGAGGCTGCCATCGAGATACAGCGGGTCATCGCCAGGCGGAATTCGCGCCCAGATCGCGAATATCGGCTCATGTTCGGGATAGGGATAAGCCTGGGCGAGGCCGTAGTGGGCAATATCGGGACACTGCAACATATGAACTACACGGCAATCGGCGATACCGTCAACCTGGCCCGTAGACTGCAGGAAAAGGCAGGCCCTGGGCAAATACTGGTGGATGAGAGCGTGGTGCGCAGACTGGGCGATTTGATCCGGGTGGAACCGCTAGGCCTGATGGAGCTTAAAGGACGCCATCGCCGCGCCAATGTATACGAACTCAAGGGACTGGCAAAACATCATAAGGTAAAGACCGCAAGCCGGTCAGGCGATGCCGACCCCGACTAACCGGCATCAATCGGAGTCGGCCCTTCATCGGTCAAGCCCCCGCCCGCCGCAGACTCCCCACCGCGCAGGAATAACGCGATCCCCAACCCAACAAGCGCCATGATCATGCCAAGCCACCCTATCTCGCGCAATACCTGCGCGGTCACATCGTAAAATAGCAACCTGGCCTGATTGACGTCGAAAACCTGGCTGCCAGACCTGGCAGCCATGATAGCGGTCGAGCGCCTTAACGCGAAGGTTGTCAGCGATGACATGCTGACCGTCATGCCGATCAGCCGCAGTATGATCACTAACGATGAGGCCGACCCACGTTCGTGTTCGCCTGCAGAGTTGATCACGGCGGTGCCCAAAGGCGAAATGGTCATCCCCAGGCCCACGC
>JALXEW010000038.1 GCA_027069285.1 Ardenticatenia bacterium
GCCGTGATATTCTCAGATGACGATCCGACCGAGGTGCTTTGGCGCTCCGAGAGGCCGATTTTGGCGGTGAACTGGGGAATGCGGCTCGGCTGCGCAAACCACGTTATGCCCGAATCCCTGGTCTGGTACGGGGATAGGTGGTGGTTTTACTACGGGGCAGCCGACCGTGTGGTTTGCCTGGCCACATTTCCGGGCGATAAGCTCAGGCCACGTCCGATCGAAAACCGATGACCGGCCTGAGCTTATAAATTGGGCCGATCGAACCGATAGGCCCGTGGTGAGGTTATCTTAGCGTCCTAAGGAGGTTGATATGTTCGGGAAGTACGGCAGGGTAACCGGTCTAGTCGCGATGCTGGCGCTCATGGTGGCAGCATCCATCCCTGTGGGCGGGCAGGCAGCAGCTCAGGCCGAAAACGTGTTCGTCTACGTGATGGACTCCACGATCCCGGAGCTAGACCCCAGCATCGACTTTTCCAACGAGGTCGTGGTAATGACCAATGTGTACGAGCCGTTGGTCTGGTACAACCCGCCCGGCTCCGAGGAGCTGGTCAGCCCCGGCCTGGCCACATCCTGGGATGTGAGCGATGACGGCATGACCTGGACTTTCCACCTGCGCGAGGGCGTCACCTTCCACGACGGCACTCCGCTGACGGCTGAGGCGGTCAAACAAAGCATCGAGCGCACCATCGAGATGGGTCAGGGCGCGTCATTCATCTGGTGGCCGGTGGAAGAGATCAATGCCGTGGACGATCTGACGGTGGAGTTCAAACTCAGCTATCCGGCACCGCTCGACCTGATCGCATCCTCGGCATACGGGGCGTGGATTTTCAGCCCACAGGCAGCAGAAAACGGCACCGAGTGGTTCAACGAGGGCCACGATGGCGGTACCGGCCCCTACATGATCCAGAGCCGGGAGCGCGGCCAGAACCTGGTGCTGACCCGCTATGAGGATTACTGGGGCGGATGGGAGGAAGGCCAGTTCGACACCGTGGTCTTCCTGATCGTGGAAGACCCACTGGTTCGCCAGCAGATGATCGAGGCCGGCGAGGCCGATTTCACATTACGGCTGCCGCTGGAAAACGTCGAGACCCTCGATGACAACCCCGATGTGAACGTGGTGATCTTCCAGAGCTACCAAAACCTGCTGGGGTTCTTCAATACACGAAAGCCACCTCTGGACGACGTGCGCGTGCGCCAGGCCCTCTCGTATGCGTACCCGTACGATCAGCTCATCAATGACGTGATGATGGGATACGCCGTCCAGGCACACGGCCCGGTCCCCACCGGGATGTGGGGCCACTCCGACGATCTGCCACAGTACACATACGACCTGGATCGAGCACGTGAGTTGCTGGCCGAGGCCGGGTATCCAGATGGCGGGTTCGAGTTGGTATGGACATATAATACCGGTAACCTGGACGAGGAACAGGCAGGCGAGATATACCGCGCTTCACTGGCCGAGCTGGGCATCGAGTTGACGCTACAGCCGATGACATGGGAGGCCCAGTGGGATTGGGCACTCTCCGACCCGGAGAATGCTCAGGACATCTTCGTCATGTACTGGTGGCCCACATACGTCACGCCCTATGACTTCCTGTTCAACATGTTCCACTCCGAGGAGGAACCTCTGTTCAACCTGGGCTACTATAACAACCCGGACTTCGACGAGCTGATAGACCAGGCCGACGCGCTCACCGGCACCGACCGTGAACGCGCCGAAGAGCTGTTCATCCAGGCCCAGGAGATGCTGATCGAGGATGCCCCGGCGCTGTTCCTCTACGACGAGATGAACATCCACTATCTGAGGTCAGACATCACAGGCTACGTGCCTAACCCGGCATACGCAAACGTGGTGTTCGTCTACCAGCTCCGCAGGTGATCCATTCGCTCCGTAGCACACACGGGGCGGAGGTCCGGTAGGGGCACCTGTAGGGCTACAACACATCCAGGTGCCCCTACCGGCATTTCTTCGGCACCGAATCCCGCAGGTGCCTGCGGAACCGACCGGGGTGAGAGGTCACATCAAAGCGCTTTTGCCGGAATGTGCCGCTTGAGTTACGATCCGAAACGGCGCGGCCAAAAAACGTGTGTTTAAGGAGCGTCGGGTGCCACGTTGGGAATATCTGATACGACGATTGATCCTCTCGGTACTGGTGCTCTTGGGCGTCACGGTAATCACGTTCACGATCTCGCGCGTGGTACCGTCCAACCCGGCAGCGCTATGGGTTGGCCCGCGCCCAACCCAGGAGCAGATCTCCCGTGCACGCGAGATACTGGGCCTGGATAAACCGTTGCCCGTCCAGTATATCCGCTATATCTCCGCGCTGCTCCAAGGCGATTTCGGCGTCTCTGTCCGCACACATCAGCCGATCCTGACCGATCTCAGGACTTACCTGCCGGCCACGCTGGAACTGGTGATCGCGGCCATGCTCATCGCACTGGGGATCGGGTTGCCGTTGGGAGTGCTGGCCGGGGCATATAAGGGCACATTGGTGGATGCCATCGCCAGGTTGATAGCGGTCGCGTGCGTCTCGATGCCTACGTTCTGGCTGGCGCTGCTCTTTCAGCTCATCTTCTTCAGCAATCTGCACTGGCTGCCGGTGAGCGGCAGGCTCTCGACGGTGATAAAGCTAACGCACCCCATCGAGCAGGTCACCGGCTTTTACCTGATCGATTCGGCACTGGCAGGCGATTGGGAACTATTCCGAGACGCCCTGGTGCACCTGATACTCCCGGCCTTCACGCTTTCGACCTACGCGCTCGGCCTGACGATACGCATGACCCGCTCGTCAATGGTCGAGGTGCTCCAGGAACGCTATATAACCACGGCCCGCGCCGCAGGATTGCCGGAACGTGAGATATTCTTCAAATTCGCACTCAAAAACGCCATAGTCCCCACGCTGACGGTATTGGGGCTTTCGTTTGTGTATTCATTGACCGGCGCGATCCTGATCGAGGTGATCTTCTCCTGGCACGGACTGGGCACATATGTCACCGAGGCAGTGCTGGCGGTGGACTTCCCGGTGATAATAGCGGTGACGATAATCGTCACGGTGTTCTATGTCTTCATAAACCTGGCACTGGACTGGTTCCAGGCGATCCTCGATCCGCGAGTCACTTTGGGCTAACGGGGTGCTGAGGTGAACACGCTGTTGCAACGATGGCTCGGCGACATCATAAGGCGCAACGAGGCACGATTGCTGGAATACAGGCGGATGGGCCGCGCGTTCAGGCGGGACGTGTTAGCGGTCGCCAGCCTGATCGTGATCATAGCGTTCGCGCTGGGCGCGATCTTCGCCCCGTGGCTGACTCCGTACCCAGAACAGGGCGAAGGGGAGCCAAATCTATCGGAGAAATTCTCCCCACCCTCGCCAGAACATCCATTCGGCACCGATAACCTGGGACGAGATGTGCTGGCGCGTGTGCTCTACGGCGGGCGAAGCTCGCTGAGCATCGGGTTGATGGTGGTGGTGATCGCGGTCGCGATCGGGACGCCGTTGGGCGCACTGGCCGGGTACTTCGGCGGCTGGGTGGACGAGTTAATCATGCGGGTGACCGATATGTTCCTGGCATTCCCTCCACTGCTGCTGGCCATCGCGATCGCGTCGGCGCTGGGCAATAGCTTCACCAACGCGATGCTCGCAATAGCGATCACATGGTGGCCGTGGTATACGCGATTGGTTCGCGCCCAAACTTTGTCGTTGCGCGAACGCGAATTCGTCGCAGCGGCACGTGGTATGGGCGTCCGCACGCCGACCATAATCGCCCGCCATATACTCCCCAATGTGATGACGCCGGTGCTGGTCCAGGCCACGTCTGACATCGGCTCGGCGATCCTGACCGGGGCGGCGATGAGCTTCATCGGCCTGGGCGTCCGACCGCCAACGGCGGACTGGGGCGCAATGGTCAGCACCGGACGGGTCTACTTCCTGGGCCAGCCGTGGTTCGCGGCGTTCCCCGGACTGGCGATCTTCCTGGTGACCCTGGCCTTCAACCTGCTGGGTGATGGCATCCGCGACGTGGCCGACCCACAAACCCGCCGGAGTGTGCAATGACCGAGCCATTGCTTCGCATAGAAGACCTCTACGTCCGCTTCCGCACCGATGAGGGTACCATCCGCGCCGTTAACGGGGTGAATCTGGAGATCATGCCCGGCGAGATGTTCGGGCTGGTGGGAGAATCCGGGTGTGGTAAGTCGGTGACCGGGCTTTCGATCCTGAAACTGGTGCCGCACCCCGGCAGGATCACACGCGGCAAGATATGGTTCCGGGGCGAGAATCTGCTGGAAAAACCCGAATCGGCCATGCGTGAGATACGCGGACGCCATATAGCCATGATCTTCCAGGACCCGATGTCATCGCTCAACCCGGTCTTCACCGTCGGCCACCAGATCACACGGGTGATACGCCGCCACCATCACGTGAGCCGCCGTGAGGCATGGGAACGCGCCGCCGGCACTCTGGACGACCTGGGCATCCCAGACCCCGAACGGGTGATGCGTTCGTACCCCTACGAGCTTTCCGGCGGGATGCAGCAACGGGTGATGATCGCGATAGCACTTTCGTGCGGGGCGGAATTGCTCATAGCCGATGAGCCGACCACGGCACTCGATGTGACCATCCAGGCGCAGATATTGGAATTACTCAACGCCCTGCGGATCAGACGCGGCGTCTCGATCCTGATGATCACGCACGACCTGGGAGTGGTAGCGGAAACCTGCGACCGGGTGGCGGTGCTATACGCAGGCCGGGTAGTCGAATCCGGGCCAACCGACGCGGTGCTACAGGCACCCGCACATCCTTATACGCAGGGCCTGCTCAACGCGCTCCCACGCCCGTCGGCAAGACGTAAGTCACTGCAGGCCATACCTGGCTCAGTCCCCGGCGGGATCGAGGAGATACCCGGTTGCCCGTTCCACCCCAGGTGCGCCCTGGCGGACGATCTCTGCCGAAGTAAAACGCCGATCATGACACCGGTGGACTCCAGCGGGGCACATCTGGCCGCCTGCCATCTGATCGGGAAGTCGGAAGGTTAACATGGCGTTCGTAGAGGCACGCGATCTGACAAAACACTTCGTCATCCGGCGCGGATGGTTCGCCAGGCCGACCGTGGTCCGGGCACTCACCGGGGTCAACCTGGAGATCGAGCGGAGAGAAACCCTCGGCGTGGTTGGCGAATCCGGATGCGGCAAGAGTACCCTGGGCCGCTGCCTGATCCGCCTGATCGAGCCGACGTCCGGGCAGGTGCTGTTCGACGGAGAGGACGTCCTGGCCCTGCACGGCGAGGAGCTACGCTCACTGAGACGGCGGATGCAGATCGTGTTCCAAAACCCATTCTCATCGCTGAACCCACGGATGACGGTGCGGGATATAGTGGCAGAGCCGCTTAAGGCGCATACCAATATGCGCGGCTCGGAGTTGACGGCGCGCGTGATTGAGCTTTTACGACAGGTTGGCCTGAACGAATCGCACCTGTACCGCTACCCGCGCGAATTTTCCGGCGGCCAGGCGCAAAGGATCGCGGTGGCGAGAGCGTTGGCGCTTAACCCGGACTTCATAGTGCTGGACGAGCCGACTTCGGCATTAGACGTCTCGGTGCAGGCGACGGTGGTGAACCTGCTGGAAGAGCTACAGGCCGAGCTGGGGCTGACCTACCTCTTCATCTCGCACGACCTGAGCGTGGTACAGCACATCAGCAACCGAATCGCGGTGATGTACCTGGGCGAGATCGTCGAGATGGGCAACGCAGAGGAGATATTCCACAGCCCGATGCACCCATATACGCAGGCACTGCTTTCGGCCACCCCGATGGTCGACCCGGAAACGCGCCGCGAGCGGATCATATTGGAAGGCTCGGTCCCGAATCCGGCAAACCCACCATCAGGATGCCACTTCCACACGCGCTGCCCGGCGGCGATGGCGTTCTGCGCCGACGAGAAACCGCCGTTGCGCGAGATAAACGGGCGGCTGGTGGCCTGTCACCTGCATGAGTAGCAATATACGCTGCCCGATTCGCAGTCAATTGACACTCGCTACCTGCCCTGATGAGGGCCTACCTCCCGGAGGAAAGTACTATGCCAAGAGGACAGTTGAAAACACGACAGGATTGCGAGGATTTCGCGATCGGGTGCCTGTTCATGGGCACCGGAGGAGGCGGTGGGCTTGATTGGGGCCTGCCGATGCTCTACGAGGCACTGGATGACGGCCTGAAGCTGGAATGGGTGGACGTTGACGAGATACCGGATGATGCCATGACCGTAACCCCATACGGCATGGGGTCAATAGCTCCACCGTCGCAGGAAACACTCGATGAGATCAGGCGACTTGGGCTGAAGGACGTGCTGGGCCGTCGCGACATCGAGGTGGCGGTCAAAGAGCTGGGCGAGTACCTGGGTCAGCCGATAGGAGCTATCGTGCCGGTGGAACTCGGAGCGGGTAACACGCCCGCCCCACTGGTCACCGGCGCCAGGATGGGCATCCCGGTGGTGGACGGGGATTACGCCGGGCGTGCCGTGCCGGAGGAGATGCAGGGAACCCCCTACCTTTATGGCAAAAACAGCTACCCGTTCGCCAGTGTGGATAAGTGGGGCAACGTCTGCATCCTCAAGTACGCCTGCAGCCCGCACATGCTGGAACGGATCGGCAAGATGCTGAGCGTGGCAGCATTCGGCACCTGCTCCATCGCCTCGACGCCTCTGAGCGGGCGTGAGATGAAAGACATCATCGTGCGGGGGACGCTGACGAAGTGCCTGGAGCTTGGCAGGACTATACGAAAAGCTCGCGAGTCCGGCGAAGACCCGGTCCAGGCCATAGTCGAGTTCACCGGCGGATGGTTGCTCTTCGAGGGCCGCGTGACCGGTAAGGACTGGGAAGATAAGGGCGGCTATATGATCGGCACCGTCCACATCGAGGGTACCGGCAGGTTCGAGGGCCATAAATTCGACGTCTGGTTCAAGAACGAGAACCATGTCTCATGGCTTGATGGGAAGCCGTTCGTATGCAGCCCAGACCTGGTCTCAATGGTAAATCCCGAAACCGGCCAGGCCTACACCAACTCCGAGATCGACGCGGGACATCCGGTCAAAGTGGTCGGCGTCAAGGGACTGGAGGAGTTCCGCAGCGAGCGAGGTCTGGGGGGCGCCGGCCCACGCTACTTCGGATTCGACATCGACTACGTGCCTATCGAGGAGATTATGAAGGGCCGCTAGGGGGATACCATATGCAGTACTGGACGGAGCCGCAGGACGACTTCTACTCATTCGAGCTGGCAAAGGCGGCACGTAAGCTGCTGACAGATGTGGTGAGCGTAAAGCCCGGTGCCCAGGTGGTGATCACAGCCGATACGGCCAGCGACCCCCGTGTGGTGCGGGCGACGGCCCAGGCAGCCTACGCGCTCGATGCGATCCCAACGGTGATCTGGTACCCGACTCTGCCGGAACCATGCTCCGACCCACCACCGCCGGTCGCAAACGCGCTCCTGAAGGCCGATCTCTGGATAGAATTCGCGGTAGCCTACCAGCTTTACAGCCCGGCTTACGAGGCGGCGATCAAGGCAGGGGTGCCCTATATCTGCCTGACCGGCATGGACGTGGACATGATGGTGCGAACCATCGGCAAGGTCGAGATCGAGCCAATGAGGCAGATGGGCACCAGGCTTTATGAGCTATCTCAGGCGGCGGAAACTCTCCGGGTTACGAACCCATCCGGTACCGACCTGACGATGAAAATAGATAAGGCCGGCGATCCTTTCTGGGAGCCACCACCCGCCGAGGGCGGATACCCCATCATGCTGCCGGGACAATCCGGTGCGGCGATAATCCGCGAGAGCGTCGAGGGCGTGCTGGTCTTCGACGGGGCACTCTGGCCGCCTGCCGAGGTGGGCATACTGCATAACCCGGTGAGGCTCTATATCGAAAAGGGCATCATACAACGCATCGAGGGCGACCACGAGGCGGCACTATTCAGGAGATGGGTGGAAAGTTTCGACGACCCCCTGATGAAGAAGGTGGATCATATCTGCTATGGCTTCAATCCGGGCGTCGCGAAGCCCACCGGTCGCATCCTGGAGGATGAGCGGGTCTTTGGGTGCACACAGTTCGGGATCGGGCCGGCGATTCTGGGCGCCCCATCGCATACCGACGGGGTGGTGCTTAATTCCTCGGTCTGGGCCGACGGGACTCCGCTCGAGCTTGAAGGCCGCTACGTGCATCCCGAACTTACGGAACTTTGCCGCCAAATGGGGGTGCCGGGCTACTAGCGGGCCGCAACCGGAACGGAATCCAGATCGCCGATCACGATGACGTATTCGGCGTATATCCAACCGTTAACCGGGCCGAACGGGATGCGCAGCCAGGTCGAATCGGAGTTCCGGGCGTTAACGCTCAGCTCGTCACCGTAGCGAACGGTGCCCACTAACGGCGAGTTCACATCCGGCGCCCCACGGACGTTGAGGCCGGGCACGTTAACACGGGCAATGACGCCGCCGGGCGTATCGGACGGTTCGGGCTGCGTGGGGCGCAGCTCCGTGGCGGATGTGGAATC